>NZ_JMQM01000001.1:1601853-1922224 GCF_000733725.1 Nitratireductor basaltis
AATCGCTGATTCTCGGCGTCATCATTTTGGCAACAGCGCATCTCTTCGTGGATATCCGCATCGCCCACCCGTTCTGGATGGTCTTTTTCCTTGTCCTGACCGCAGTAACCTTCAGCCTGTTCGGCTTCATCATCGGCATCTGGGCGGACAATTTCGAGAAATTGCAGCTCATCCCGCTTCTGGTCGTCACACCACTCGTCTTTCTCGGCGGCAGCTTCTACTCGATCGATATGCTGCCCGAGTTCTGGCAGAATGTGACACTTGCCAATCCGGTGCTCTATCTCATCTCCGGCTTCCGCTGGAGCTTCTACGAGACATCGGATGTGAGCGTTGCCGTCAGCATCGCCATGATCTGCATCTTTCTTGCACTGTGCATGACGATCGTGTGGTGGATGTTCAAGACGGGATATCGGCTGAAGGCTTGAGCGGCTCCAGCTCGGCTTTTTGCCTTGCATTTGCCGCGCTTGGCCCATATAAGCCCGCGGTCTGCCGGTTTCAGCTGGGGGCTGAACGGAGGGCCGTGCGCTTTTGTGCATGTCTTGAAGCAGGAATTGCTTCGGCCTCCCGTGTCTCCGCTCTCGACCGTCTCTTCGATGCGCCTTTCTTCATCCCCAACGGGAAAAGACAAGGTCGCAGAGGCTTTTGCCGCTGAGGCCGGGACAGACAGGTGAAAGAAGAAAGGCAAAGACAATGGCTCTTTACGAACATGTGTTCCTTGCCCGGCAGGATCTCTCTCCGCAGCAGGTCGAAGCGCTCGTCGAACAGTATCGCGGCGTTATCGAAGAAGCTGGCGGCAAGATTGGCCGGGTAGAAAACTGGGGCATCAAGTCCCTCGCTTACCGCATGGACAAGAACCGCAAGGCTCACTACACGCTGATGAACATTGATGCGCCGGCAGCGGCCGTCAAGGAAGTCGAGCGTCAGATGGGTCTTTCCGAAGACGTTCTGCGCTTCATGACCATCCGCGTCGAAGAGCACGAGGAAGGCCCGTCAGCCATGATGCAGCGTCGCGATGACCGCGGCCCGCGTCGTGATGACCGTGGCCCCCGCCGCGACGACCGTGGCCCGCGTCGCGACGACGACCGTGGTCCGCGCCGTGAGCGCAACAATGATGAGGGAGCTGCATAATGGTCGATATCAATCAGATCCCGACTCGCCGTCCTTTCCACCGCCGTCGCAAGACGTGCCCGTTCTCCGGCGCAAATGCTCCGAAGATCGACTACAAGGACGTGAAGCTTCTGCAGCGCTACATTTCCGAGCGCGGCAAGATCGTTCCTTCCCGCATCACGGCTGTCAGCCAGAAAAAGCAGCGTGAGCTGGCCAAGGCCATCAAGCGCGCACGCTTCCTGGGTCTTCTGCCCTACGTGGTGAAGTGATTTCGTGAGGGACGCGGCTTCGTGGCCGCGTCCCTTCACTCCCCTGCTTCGGGTGCAGCGGGAGAGACTTACAATCCCGAGTTGGGGCAGATGCCCCTAACTGCCAGATGGCAGGACAGCGAACCCGCCTCCCCTGACTGAGTGTGAGGCCCGTTTCCAGATCCTGCCGAGCAATTGCGGGCACTGCCCGCCGACAAAAGGACGGAAACGATGGAAATCATCCTGCTTGAACGTATCTCGCGCCTCGGCCAGATGGGCGACGTTGTGAAGGTAAAGGACGGCTTTGCCCGCAACTACCTTCTGCCCCAGGGCAAGGCCCTTCGCGCCAACGAAACCAACCGCAAGCGCTTCGAAGCACAGCGCGCCGACCTCGAGGCACGCAATCTCGAACGCAAGAACGAAGCTGAAGCCGTTGCCGAGAAGCTCGACGGCCAGAACTTCATCGTCGTGCGCTCGGCTGCCGAAACCGGCCAGCTCTACGGTTCCGTTTCCGCACGCGACATCATGAATGTTCTCGACGAGAACGGCTTCAAGGTCGGTCGCAACCAGGTCGAGATGGATCAGCCGATCAAGTCCATCGGCCTGACCAATGTCACGATCGCGCTGCACCCGGAAGTCACCGTCACCATCACGCTCAATGTTGCGCGTAACGAGGACGAGGCAGAGCGCCAGGCTCGCGGCGAGACGCTTGATTCAGCCGAGGCAATCTACGGCGACGACATCAATGACAGCGCCCGTCCGGATGAGTTCTTCGACCCGAATGCAGAGTTCGAGGATGAAGAAGGCGAAGCAGCCGAAGCTTCCGAAGAAGGCGAAGAGAACGCCTAATCAGGCTTCTCCTCCGCTTGAATTCAAGATGGCCGGGCGCTTTGCGTCCGGCCATTTTGTCAGGTGACAAGAGGCTCGCTTGCCCCTGCGAATCAGGCTCCACTTTTCAAAGCCATTGATTTTGCGCATAATTCCCCTTGCCCAAACGCGGGGGTATCAGATGAACCGAGTGCTTTCGAAGTTTATCTCACGCCTTGTGAAGTCAGGCTCCTTGCTTGTCAGGGACGCTGACGGCAAGGAGCACCGCTTTGGCGACGGCACGCCGCCTCACCTGCATGTGGCGATCAAGAGCCGGCAAACGGAGAAGTCCATCGCGCTCTATCCGCAGCTGGCGGTGCCGGAAGCCTATATGGATGGCGAGCTGGAGATCATCGAGGGTGATCTGCTCGACCTTCTCCAGATCGCCTATGAGAACATGACGGCCCATGGTGAAAACGGTTGGCGCATGCAGCTGGCCGAACGCATGAATTTCGCCTTTCGCCGTCTCTACCAGCTGAACACCCGCGCGCGCTCCCGCAGCAATGTGCGCCGCCATTACGACCTTTCCGGAGAGCTCTACCGGCTCTTTCTCGACAAGGACCTGCAATATTCCTGCGCCTATTTCGAGCGGCCCGACGTGACGCTTGAAGAGGCGCAACTGGCCAAGAAGCGGCATATTGCGGCCAAACTCGCGCTCGAGCCCGGGCAGAAGGTGCTCGATATCGGATCGGGCTGGGGTGGCATGGGCCTCTACATCGCGCGCCAGTTCGAGGCCAATGTGCTGGGCGTCACGCTTTCGGAAGAACAGCATGCCGTGTCGCGCCAGCGGGTGAAGGCGGAAAAGCTTGAAGACAGGGCCCGGTTCGAGCTTGTCGATTACCGTGCACTGACCGGCCCGTTCGACCGCATCGTGTCAGTGGGCATGTTCGAGCATGTGGGGCTCAACCACTACCGCACATTCTTCGAACAGGTCGCGCGGCTGCTGGCGGATGACGGTGTGATGCTGCTGCATACGATCGGGCGCATGCATGGCCCTTCCGTCACCAATCCCTTCATCCGCAAACATATCTTTCCCGGTGGCTATATCCCTGCCCTGTCGGAAGTTCTTCCGGCCATAGAGAATGCGGGCCTCATCGTCACGGATGTCGAAATACTGCGCCTGCACTATGCCGAGACGCTGCGGCACTGGCGGCAGCGCTTCAACGCCAACCGCGGACGGGTGGAGGAAATCTATGACAAGCGTTTCGCGCGCATGTGGGACTTCTATCTCGCAGGTTCGGAGGCCTCCTTCCGCTGGCAGGACATGGTCAATTTCCAGATCCAGATCACCAAGCGACGGGACGCCCTGCCCCTGACGCGCAACTACATGCTTGAGAGCGAAGCCGCACTGGCCGAGCAGGAGCAAGCATCCACCGCCTTTCCGCGCATGGTGGAATAGGAATATAATCAGACCAGCAGAAGCGATTCGGCTGTCAAGGCAAAGACGCCCCAAAAGGCACTGCACCACCCGATTCCGCGAACTACGGGATTTGGCGCAACACCTGTCATGTGGATTGCGTGCGCTACGTGGTTAAAGCGGTGCCGAGGGGTTAACCTTGGGAGGCCGAACGCGTATGCACTATCTGCAAGGGGTCTGCTGGCGCGGTGTTCGCGGCCGCAGCAATGATGGGTGCAGGACTTTCAATGGCTGATGCAGCGCGCAAGCTCGATTCTGACGACACACCGCTTTACCGGGAAGCACCAAACAATATCGAGGCAGAGCAGGCTCTTCTGGGCGCGATCCTCGTCAACAATGATGCTTTCTACCGCGTCTCCGACTTTCTGAAGCCCGGTCACTTCTTCGAACCGTTGCACCGCAAGATTTACGAGGTGGCATCGGAACTGATCCGGATGGGCAAGATGGCCAATCCGGTAACGCTGAAAACCTTTCTCCCGGCCAATGAAAAGGTCGGCGACATGACGGTGATGCAGTATCTGGCGCGACTTGCTGCCGAGGCCGTGACCGTCATCAATGCCGCCGATTACGGCCGCGCCATCTATGACCTCGCCATCCGCCGTTCGCTGATCACGGTAGGCGAAGACATGGTCAATATCGCCTATGACGCGCCCGTCGACATGGCGCCGCAAGAGCAGATCGAGGATGCGGAGCGCAGGCTCTTCGAACTGGCCGAGAGCGGGCGCTACGATGGCGGCTTCGAAAGCTTCGGCGACGCCACAAAGCTGGCGGTCGACATGGCCAATGCCGCATTCATGCGCGAGGGGCACCTGTCGGGACTTTCGACGGGGCTCCGCGATCTCGACAAGCGGATGGGCGGGCTGCAGGCTTCCGACTTGATCATTCTGGCCGGTCGTCCGGGCATGGGCAAAACCTCACTTGCCACCAATATCGCCTTCAACATTGCCAGTGCCTATGAGCCTGTACAGCAGGCGGATGGTTCGGTTGTGGCCGCCAATGGTGGCGTGGTGGGCTTCTTCTCGCTCGAAATGTCGTCCGAGCAGCTCGCCACGCGTATCATCTCGGAGCAGACGGAAATCTCCTCATCCAAGATCCGCCGCGGCGAGATCAACGAGGCGGAGTTCGAGAAGCTGGTTGCCTGTGCGCAGACCATGCAGAAGGTGCCGCTCTTCATCGACGCCACGGGTGGCATTTCCATTGCCCAGCTTGCCGCACGAGCACGCCGGCTGAAGCGCCAGCGCGGCCTTGATGTCATCGTGGTCGACTATGTGCAGCTCATGCAGGGTTCATCCGCCAAGTCCGCGCAGAACCGCGTTCAGGAAATCACCGAAATCACCACGGGCCTCAAGGCGCTCGCCAAAGAGCTTTCGACGCCGATCATCGCGCTGTCACAGCTTTCGCGTCAGGTGGAATCGCGTGACGACAAGCGCCCGCAGCTTTCCGATCTTCGTGAGTCGGGCTCGATCGAGCAGGACGCCGACGTGGTGCTGTTCGTCTATCGTGACGAATATTACATAAAGAACAAGGAGCCGAAGCCGGGCACCGAAGAACATCTCAAATGGGAGATGGACATGAACGAGGCACGTGGCAAGGCAGAGGTCATCATCGCCAAGCAGCGCCACGGCCCGACTGGAACCGTGCCGCTGGCCTTCCACGGCGAATATACCCGCTTCTCGGATCTGGCCGAAGATTCGCATTTGCCCGAGCGCTTCGAGTGACGGACACGGCCGCATCGATCATAACGGGCGTATCGGCTCCCCTGGCAGGCGGACGGCTGGTCATCGACCTTGATGCGCTGGCCGAAAATTATCGTGCGCTCAAGCTGCTTTCAGGTTCCGCAGAGACTGCTGCGGTCGTGAAAGCCGATGCCTATGGCCTGGGTATCGCACCGGTCGCGCGCACGCTCTGGGCGGAAGGCGCGCGGCGCTTTTTCGTGGCGCTGCCTGATGAGGGAGCGGCATTGCGCGACGTGCTGCCGGAAGCAGACATATTCGTGCTGAACGGTCTTTTCGGCGAGGAAGCTGCGGGCATCTATCGCGAGAAGCGGCTCTATCCGGTCCTCAATTCGCAAAGCGACATCTCCACCTGGGAAGCGCACGGATATGACACGGACCGCCCTCGCCCATGTGCACTGCATGTCGATACGGGGATGAACCGGCTGGGACTGACCTTCGAGCGGGCGCAAGCCCTTGCGCGCGAAAATGCGCTGACCGGCGCGATCACGCCGCTCGTCGTCATGTCACATCTGGCTGCTGCTGACGATCCAGCGCATCCTCTGAATGCGAAGCAGTTTGAGTCTTTCCAACGGGTTCGCGCACTTTTTCAAGAATGTGATTCAAGTTTGTGCAACTCGGCGGGCATCTTCCTTGGCGGAGATTTTCCCGGTGAACTGACCCGCCCGGGCATCGCACTTTACGGCGGCGCTGCCGTGAATGGAGTGAAGAACCCGATGCGGCCTGTGGTGACGGCGGAAAGCCGGATCGCGCAGGTGCGGGTGATCAAGGCTGGCGATACGGTCAGCTATGGCGGCGCGACGGTTGCGCGTGACACGATCGTTGCCGTCTGCTCCACCGGCTATGCCGACGGCTATCACCGCTCGGCCTCAGGTGCGCTGGTCCCGCTGCGCGATGCATCGACTACGCCGGGCGCATACGGGTTCATCCATGGACGGAAGGTTCCGCTACTTGGACGCGTCACGATGGACCTGACACTGTTCGATGTCACGGAACTTGGTCCGGATGCAGTTCATGTCGGCGAATATGTGGAACTGTTCGGCGCGAACATGCCGATTGACGACGTCGCGAAGGCGGCTGGCACCATTGCCTATGAGCTTCTAACGTCACTCGGTCACCGCTATCACCGGCATTATGTCGGAGGTGCCGTCTGATGGCGAAGTCGCGCACCCAGTTCATCTGCCAGAATTGCGGCACGGTGCATGCGCGCTGGGCGGGGAAGTGCGACGGCTGTGGCGAATGGAACACGCTGATCGAGGAAGGCACCTCCAGCGGTATTGGTGCAGGTCCGCAGACCGGACGCAAGGCACGTGCCGGACGCGCCGTGACCCTGACCACTTTGTCGGGCGAGATCGAGGATGCGCCGCGCATCATTACCGGCATCGGAGAACTTGACCGAGCAACCGGCGGTGGCTTCGTGCGCGGCTCTGCCCTGCTGGTTGGTGGCGACCCGGGCATCGGCAAATCCACGCTTCTGACACAGGCTGCCGCGGCACTTGCCTCACGCGGACACCGCATCGTCTATGTTTCGGGCGAGGAAGCGGTTGCCCAGATAAGGCTGCGCGCACAGCGCCTCGGCGTGGCTGAAACGCCAGTGGAGCTGGCGGCCGAAACCAATGTCGAAGACATCCTGGCAACCATTTCCGACGGCAAGCGGCCGGATCTTGTCATCCTGGACTCCATCCAGACGCTGTGGACCGACATGGCCGATTCCGCACCGGGCACCGTCACGCAGGTGCGTGCTGCCGCGCAGGCCATGATCCGCTATGCAAAATCCAAGGGTGCTGCCATCGTCCTGGTCGGGCATGTGACCAAGGAGGGCCAGATAGCCGGCCCCCGCGTGGTCGAGCACATGGTGGACGGCGTTCTCTATTTCGAAGGCGAAGGCGGCCATCACTACCGCATTCTGCGCACGGTGAAGAACCGCTTTGGTCCGACCGACGAGATCGGCGTCTTCGAGATGGGCGACAAGGGTCTGCGGGAAGTGCCAAATCCGTCCGAGCTTTTCCTGGGCGAGCGCAGCGAAAAGGCGCCGGGAGCTGCAGTATTTGCCGGCATGGAAGGCACGCGGCCGGTTCTTGTGGAAATCCAGGCGCTCGTCGCGCCTTCTCCGCTGGGTACGCCGCGGCGCGCGGTGGTCGGTTGGGATTCGGCCAGGCTTTCCATGGTTCTGGCCGTACTTGAAGCCCATTGCGGCGTGCGCTTTGCCCAGCATGATGTCTATCTGAACATTGCCGGAGGCTACCGGATTTCGGAGCCTGCAGCCGATCTTGCGGTTGCAGCGGCACTGGTCTCCTCGCTTACCGGTCTTGCCCTGCCAGCCGATTGCGTCTATTTCGGCGAAATCAGTCTTTCTGGTGCCGTACGTCCTGTTGCCCATGCGGGTAGTCGCCTCAAAGAAGCCGAGAAGCTGGGCTTTACACAGGCAGCCATGCCGCCGGGTAATGAAGAGCCTTCCGGTGCGATGGCATCAAGGGTATTCAGACCGGAAAGTCTGGCCGATCTGGTCGCACGTATCGCAGGGTCGGCTTCATCGTAGGTAAAAGCCGCGATGGGATGAAAAGAAGAATATGAGGGCCCTCCGCAAAGAGGAGTTGGGGTGACAATGCCAATCACGCTGCTTGACGGGGTTCTCGTCGGCTTCACGCTAGTGTCAGCCATGCTGGCGATGGTGCGCGGGTTTTCGCGCGAAGTGCTTTCCATCGCATCCTGGGCGATAGCGGCGCTGGCTGCTTTCTTCCTCTACCCCTACGTCCTGCCCTATGTGACGCCGTATATCAGCAATGAAATGCTGGCCATGGCGGTAGCGGCAGCTGCGATCTTCTTCATCGCGCTGGTCATCGTGACCATCATCACGATGAAGGTCGCGGATTTCATTGTCGATTCGCGCGTCGGCGCACTCGACCGAACACTTGGATTTCTCTACGGCGCTGCACGTGGTATCCTCGTCATGGCCGTGGCACTTCTCTTCCTCAACTGGCTCATGGGTTCAAATCCGCCGGGCTGGGTGAGCGAGGCCAAGTCGCGCCCGCTGCTTGATGGTGTAGGCGCATGGCTGCAGGATCTGATGCCCGATGATACGGAACGCTCCCTCATCGACCGCATCTCCGGCGGCAGCGACGGCGAGGCTGAGACCAGTAACTGACAGCCCAGGGGCTGCCGGTGTAACCCAGAGCAAGGGGCGGCCATTTCATGGCAGATGTTAGCGCAGAAGCACTCGCCGGCGAGGCGGACGATCATTTCCACGACGAATGCGGCGTATTCGGCATTTTCGGGCGGCAGGATGCGGCTGCCATCGTCACGCTGGGTCTCCATGCGCTTCAGCACCGCGGACAGGAAGCTGGCGGCATCGTCTCCTTTGATGGCTCACAGTTCCACGTCGAACGTCATATCGGGCTGATCGGCGACACCTTCACCAAGCAATCGGTCCTCGATCGGTTGAGCGGCCATCGCGCCATCGGCCATGTACGCTATGCGACCACCGGCGGATCGGGCCTGCGCAATGTCCAGCCCTTCTTCGCAGAACTTGCCGATGGCGGTCTTGCCGTTGCCCATAACGGCAATATCACCAACGCGATGACGGTTCAGCGGCGGCTGCAGAAGGAAGGTTCGATCTTCTCGTCGACCTCCGACACCGAAACCATCATGCATCTGGTGGCGACCAGCAAGGAACGCGACACCAATTCACGGTTCATCGACGCGGTGCGCCAGCTCGAGGGCGCATTCTCTCTCGTGGCACTGACGTCAAAAAAGATGATCGGCTGCCGCGATCCGCTCGGTATCCGCCCGCTGGTGCTGGGCGATCTTGACGGCGCCTATATTCTCGCCTCCGAAAGCTGTGCGCTCGACATCATCGGTGCGCGCTATGTGCGCGACGTGAAGCCTGGCGAAATGATCGTTGTGACAGACGCCGGTGTCGAAAGCTTCTTTCCGTTCGAGCCTGCCAAGCAGCGCTTCTGCATTTTCGAATATGTCTATTTCGCACGCCCGGATTCATCCGTGGAAGGACGCAATGTCTATGAGGTGCGCAAGCAGATCGGTGCGGAGATAGCGCGCGAAAGCCCGGTGGAAGCCGATATCGTGGTTCCGGTTCCCGATTCCGGCACACCGGCGGCGATCGGCTTTGCACAGGAAGCGGGCCTCCCATTCGAGCTTGGCATCATCCGCAACCACTATGTGGGCCGCACCTTCATTCAGCCGACCGATTCCATCCGTCATATGGGGGTCAAGCTGAAGCACAATGCCAATCGCCGCTCCATTGAAGGCAAGCGCGTCGTGCTGGTGGACGATTCCATCGTGCGCGGCACGACCAGCCAGAAGATCGTGCAGATGGTGCGCGATGCGGGCGCGAAGGAAGTGCATATGCGTATTGCCTCGCCGCCCACGCGCGCATCCTGCTTCTACGGTGTGGACACGCCCTCGGCTGCCAAACTTCTCGCATCGCGCATGTCGATTGCGGAAATGGCGGAATTCATCCGCGTCGATTCCCTTGGCTTCCTGTCTATCGATGGCCTCTATCGCGCCGTGGGCGAAGCCATGCGCAACAATGAACAGCCGCAATACTGCGATGCCTGCTTCACCAACGAATATCCCACACAGCTGACGGATCTGGCTGGCACGGACAATGTGCGCCAGCTTTCCCTTCTGGCAGCTGGCGGGCAGTAGCCCGCCTCTACTCTCGATTTCAGGACGACGATCATGACGGAAAAGCCCGACCTTTCCGGCCGCACGGCCCTTGTTACCGGTGCCTCGCGCGGTATCGGCTATTTCATAGCCAGGGAACTTGCCGCAGCAGGCGCGCATGTGATTGCTGTCGCGCGCACGGTGGGCGGGCTTGAAGAACTCGACGACGAGATCAAGGCAGCTGGTGGCGAGGCAACGCTGGTGCCACTGGACCTGAAAGACATGGCAGGCATCGACCGGATCGGCGGCGCCTTGCATGAGCGTTGGGGCAAACTCGACATCATGGTGGCCAATGCCGCTGTACTTGGCGTGATCTCCCCGATCGGCCATGTGGAGGCGAAGACCTTCGAGAAGGTCATGGAGATCAATGTCACGGCTACCTGGCGCCTGATCCGCAGCCTCGATCCGTTGCTGCGTGCGTCCGACGCTGGCCGTGCGGTGATCATGTCGTCCAGTTCCGCTCACTCCGCGAGGGCATTTTGGGGGCCTTATGCGGCCTCCAAGGCAGCCGTCGAGGCTCTGGCGCGATCATGGGCGGACGAGACGAAGAACATGCCGCTGCGCGTGAATTCGGTCAATCCGGGTGCAACGCGCACTGCCATGCGCGCACAAGCCATGCCGGGCGAGGATCCCGATACTCTGCCGCATCCAAGCGAGGTAGCCGCCAGGATTTTGCATCTGACGAGCCCGCAGCTGACAGAGACCGGCAAGATCTTCGACGTGCCGCAGAACCGCTTCACGACCTACCAGATGCCGGCCTAGCTTCCACTTCTACTTTGACGGCTGATCTCTTTGGGTTACCCTGCACGGCGCTGCACCGGCCTGACGTCATGCAGCACGCGGGGCGATGGGCGGCATGATCCGGACAAGCGTCCGGATCCTGATGCTCGCGAAAGACACATGCGGTGCCGCCTTGCGGGCACCCGTTCATGTAGCGGGAGACAACGATGCACATAGCCATTGCCGTCATCATCGCCATATCCGCCCTATGGGTGGCGCTGGCCGCCTTTGCGATTGCCCGGTTGGGCATAGGGTTCAAGCAGGCCCTGCTCTATGTCCCGTTCAAGCTCTGGTACCGCATCTCCGACCGGCAGATTCATGTGGCGCGCAACGCGCCTACACCGGTTATCTATGCGGTGTGGCATCAGTCGCGGCTCGATCCCGCCCTGATGCTCTCGCTCCTACCGGAAGACACGCTTCACATTCTTGATGAGGCCTCCGCGCGTTCCTGGTGGCTGGACCCATGGCGCGGCCTGGGACGGTGCATCTCGTTCAATGCGCGGCATGTCTTTGTGAGCCGCAGGCTTGTCCAGCGCCTCAAGGGCGGCGGGCGCCTCGCGGTCTATCTGCCCGACGATACTTCTCCCGACAAACGCAGCTTTCGTCTGTTTCGCGCGATTGCCCGCATCGCAATGCGTGCGGATGCGCAGGTCGTGCCGATCTATGTGAAAGGTTCGGAAAAGACCGCCTTTTCGCTCTCCGGTGGGAGCCGTCTTCTGCCTGCCCTGTCGGTCAGAACGCTCGAACCGGTAACCCTAGAAACACTCAAGCTGCGCTCGCAAAACGGCGAATTGCGCGCCTCACAGGCGCTTCTCAACCGCATGCTGGAAGCGCGCGGGATCCGGATTCAGGAAGAAGAACGCGTGGAGGAAGCTGCCTGATCGCGCGGCGGCTTCACCTGCCGCTCTTCCTGCAGGCAGGCCTCGAGCGCATTAACCCGCGCTGGTGCCGTCTTCCGTTTGGTTCGCTTTCAGCTTTTCTTCCTCGCGTGCCGCGCGCTTGATGTATGCGCGTGTGCCGAAGCTCAGGAAAAGCAGATAGGCCACCGCGGAAGCGGCCATGGTCGCCCAGGTATAGCTCGCCAGAAGCAGCGCATAGAGCACTACCGCGAACATTACAGGAAGGACGAATTCGCGCCGCACGCGACTGCCGGATGCCTTGCCCGAGTAGACCGGCAGCTTGCTGACCATGAGAATGCCGATGGCCACGGTGTAGGCAATGGACGCATATACGAACACGGGCTGCGGCGTGAGCCCAAGGAAGCCCAGATAGACAGGCAGCATGACGAGGGCCGCCCCGGCAGGTGCTGGAACGCCCACGAAATAGTCACCCTGCCATGCCGGGCGATCTTCATCCTCGAGCATGACATTGAAACGGGCCAGGCGCAGCGCGCAGGCGATTGCAAAGAGCAAGGCCGCAATCCAGCCGATCGCACCCGCGCCATTCAGCAGATAGGCGTAAAGCACCAGCGCAGGCGCTACGCCGAAATTCACGATATCCGCCAGCGAATCCATTTGAGCGCCAAAGCTGGAAGAGGCCTTGAGCATGCGTGCCACACGCCCGTCGACCGCATCGAGAAATGCGGCCAGCAGCACCATCATGACCGCCAGTTCGAAGCGCAATTCGAAGGCCAGGCGAATGCCTGAAAGGCCCGCACAGATTGCGAGAATGGTGATCAGATTGGGCACGATAAGGCGCAGCGGCATCTCACGGAGACGCGGACCGCCGCCGTTGCTGTGGGGCTGGAAGGGCTGGAATGGACCTACCATCAGGACGCCCTTACGACTGGCGGCGGTGCTTCGCTTCCAAATTCAGCGATAACCGTCTCACCGCCCACGGCCAGCTGGCCGACCGCAACGCGCGGACGCGCATTTTCCGGCAGGTAGACGTCAACGCGCGACCCGAAACGGATGAGGCCGAAGCGTTCGCCCACGGCAACTTCACCCGGAACATCGACCCAGCAGACAATGCGGCGAGCCACAAGCCCGGCGATCTGAACGACGGGTACGGGACCATGCGCGCTTTCGATGATCAGCGAGTTGCGCTCGTTCTCACGGCTTGCCTTGTCAAGCTCCGCGTTGAGGAAACGTCCCGGGCGGTGTTCTACCGCGGAAATACGGCCACGCACGGGAGCGCGGTTGATGTGGCATGAAAAGACATTCATGAAAACGGAGATGCGCGTCATCTCCTCATCGCCAAGCCCAAGCTCCGCTGGCGGAACAGCGGGCTTCACGGAAGAGACAATACCGTCGGCGGGCGCGATGACCAGCTTGTCATCCACGGGCGTGACGCGCGGCGGATCGCGAAAGAAATAGACGCACCAGGCGGTCAGGATCACGCCGATCCAGAACAGCGGGTCCCATATGAGTCCGAGAATTACCGTCCCCACGGCAAAGGCTGCGATGAAGGGGTAGCCTTCTCGATGGATGGGAACAAAAGTGTGCCGGATCGTGTCGAGCAGGTTCATGTCATTCGCGCTTTCATGAGGCTTTATGGTGCCGCCTTCCTAGCGCATGGGCGGGCGAAATAAAACGGTTTTCACCAGCACCCAAGGTTGCACTATTCCTCGTAGGCCGGCCTCTTGCGCACAATGATGCCAAGCTCATCCGTCTCCCTTGCAATACGCAGCCTCTCCTCTGCCTCGCTTGCCTCGCGCTGGCGGTTCCACATATCTGCGTAAAGCCCGCCGGCGTCGAGAAGTTCCCGATGGGTGCCGCGTTCGGCGATCTCGCCGCCCTTGAGGACGATCACCTCATCGGCAGTGATGACCGTGGAGAGCCTGTGCGCAATGACCAGCGTCGTGCGGCCTCGGGAGACCAGATCGAGTGCTGCCTGAATCTCCTGCTCGGTATGGGTGTCGAGCGCCGAAGTGGCCTCGTCGAGGATCAGGATAGGCGGCGCCTTCAGTATGGTGCGTGCTATGGCCACACGCTGCTTCTCACCACCCGAAAGCTTCAGGCCACGCTCGCCGACCATGGAATCATAGCCATCGGGCAGGCTTTCGATGAAATCGGAAATCTGCGCCAGTTCGGCGGCGCGACGCACGTCCTCATCACTGGCATCGGGACGCCCGTAGCGGATATTGTAGGCGATGGTGTCATTGAAGAGCACCGTGTCCTGCGGAACCATGCCGATGCTCGCGCGCAAGCTCTTC
The DNA here is from genome assembly GCF_000733725.1 of Nitratireductor basaltis. Lineage (NCBI taxonomy): Bacteria > Pseudomonadati > Pseudomonadota > Alphaproteobacteria > Hyphomicrobiales > Phyllobacteriaceae > Nitratireductor > Nitratireductor basaltis. The sequence continues at coordinate 1,615,843 of NZ_JMQM01000001.1, forward strand.
TGAGTAACGTCGCGCACATCCTGACCGTCAATGGTAACAGCGCCGGATTGCACATCGTAGAAGCGGAACAGCAGGCGCGAGATCGTGGATTTGCCCGCTCCCGACGGCCCGACGACGGCAACTGTCTTGCCTGGCGAAATATCGAAGCTCACGCCCTTGAGAATTGGCCGCTGCGGGTCATAGGCGAAAATCACGTTGTCGAAGCGCACATGTCCCGTCGCGACTTCGAGCGCGCCTGCATCGGGCCTGTCGGTGACTTCGGCCCTGACGTCGAGGAGCGCGAACATCTCCTCGATGTCTGTCAGGCCCTGGCGGATTTCACGATAGACGGAACCGATAAAATTCAACGGAATGGAAAGCTGCATCAGCATGGCGTTGATGAAGACAAAGTCGCCAACCGTCTGCGTGCCCTGCATCACCTCATAGGCAGAAAGGCCCATGGCCGCAGCCATGCCGACGCCGAAGATGACGCCCTGACCGAAATTGAGCCAGCCAAGTGACGTCCAGGTTCGCGTGGCTGCCTGTTCGTAGCGCGCCATGGAGCGATCATAACGCTCGGCCTCCATGGTCTCATTGTTGAAATATTTGACCGTTTCGAAGTTGAGAAGCGAGTCGATCGCCTTGGTGTTGGCGTCCGTGTCGGCCTCGTTCATCTGGCGGCGTATGCTGATCCGCCAGTCGCTCGCCTTCACGGTGAACCAAATGTAGAGCCCGACCGTCACCGCAATGATGGCGACATAGGCCGCTCCGTAGGCGAAGGCAAAAATGCCGGCCGCAAGTGCAAATTCGAGCAATGTCGGGATCGTGTTGAGAATGGTGAAGCGGACGATCGTGTCTATGCCCTTGGTGCCGCGCTCAATGATGCGCGACAGACCGCCCGTGCGCCGTTCCAGATGAAAACGCAGCGACAGCTCGTGCATGTGCACGAAGGTCCGGTAGGCAAGTTGGCGCACCGCGTGCTGCCCGACCTTGGCAAAGAGCGCGTCGCGCAGCTGATTGAAGCCGAGTTGGGTGATGCGCACCACATTGTAGGCCAGCACCAGCATGATCGGTCCTGCCAGAAGCGGGGGAAGCCAGCCCGGCACACCCCCCTCTCCCGACAACGCGTTGGTTGCCCATTTGTAGAAATAGGGAACGAGGACGAGTATGACCTTTGCCAAGACCAGGAACATCGAGGCGAACAAGACGCGACGCTTCAAGTCCGGGCGGCTGAAGGGCCACATATAGGGCCAAAGATTGCGCAGCGTCTGGAAGGTGGAGCCGGAATCGGCCGAGACGGTTTTCTGGGACAATTGATACTGCCTTGAAATTTCTATTCGTGGCCTGCAGGCACTTGCCGGGTGCAGCAGTCATCGAGGAAATGGTTCATGCGGGCGCGGGTTTCATCCAGCACGCGTCTGTTGATCGTGTAGCGCGAGCGGGGCCGCTCCTGCCGGTAATCGACCAGCCCTGCTTCCTGAAGTATCTTCAGATGCTGTGACACGGTCGATTGGGCAAGACCTACACGACCGACCACATCCTTGCAGCAACACGCGTCCTGCGCGGCAAGCTGCTGCAGGATTGCCAGACGGGCAGGATGGGCCATGGCCGCGAAGCGGCGGGCCAGCACCTGATCCTGCTTCGGATTTGGGGTTACATGTCCATTCATCGTAGATCGACGATATACGATGAATTATGCGGTTACAAGAAACGCTGCGCCTTTGCGACGAATCTCATCCTCAATTGGGTGAGTTGCCTCTACGCCGCTCCTGGATGACCGACAGATCAGCGGGTTCGCCCTCTGCGCTCTCGGCGGGCAATGCGAAAACCTGACCGGGCCAGATGAGGTCGGGATCGCGAATCTGGTCCTGATTGGCGAGGTAGATGGTCGTGTACCGCAACCCGCGGCCATAGACACGCCGGGAGATGTGCCACAGCGTATCGCCTCGGCGGATGATCACCGCACCATCGACCGGCTGGAGGGCGGGTGCAGTGGTTTCAGACATGGATGCGGAAGGTGAGCCCGCGTTGGCAGTATCTTCGGAGGTGTTGGAACCGTCTGCAGCAACCGCAGCCATTTCCCGATCTGTAGCCTCAATGCCTGTTGCACCAGATGCTGCAGCATCGGCTGAAGTATCTGCAGCTTCTCCAGACCCGTCGGAACTGTTGGCGGTCTCCTGCTCCTCAACCGGCATTACCGGGTCAGATTCTGCGGTAGAAGATGCAGCGCCAAACGGGTCTTGCCCGCCAGCAGAACCGCTGTCGCCGGTTGCGCCGGCTTGTGCCCGGTCTCCGCTCTCATTGTCGGCAGAGGCCGTATCACTTTGCGAAGTGGATTGTGGCGCGGAGGCGACGGCAGCGACATGGCTGCCCGATTCACGGGTGAAGGGCACGGCAGCACGCGCGATGACTTCGGCTCCGTCCGCTCCTATCACGTCCACGCGTACGGTGTAGTTGCCGACCGGTATCTCCCTCCTGGCGTCAACGAGGAAGTGTCCGTCAGGGCCCGCTTCGGACTGGCCTATCAGCATGTCGTCGAAATAGACCCTCACCGTTGCGCCCTTGGCGGCACGTCCGGCGACGAATACCTGTTCACCGTCGATTTCGACCGCTTCTATGAAGGGCATCACCGACAGGGTGGTGTCATCAGGCAGACCCGTGGCCTGTGCCGGACCAACCGCCGCGCGCGCAGCGGTATCATCACCGGCACTCGTCGCGGCAGCCATTTCGCGCGTTTCATCCGTAGCGGCATCACTGTCCTTCAGACCGGAAGCGGTCTGCTCATCCACAGCATCAGCTCCAACCTGCGCTTGTGCCGTTTCGGTGTTGACCTGGGGCTGCGCTGTTTCGTCAGCGGTGGAACCGGCATCGGATGACTGCGCAACCTGAGCTCGCGCATCCGTTTCGCCTGTTTCTGCAGACGAAGTGCCTTGTGAAGCGGCCACTTCCTCTTCACCACCCGCATTCTGCGCACTGCGGTCGAGAACCGCCTGCTGTTCGCCTTCGGCGGAGGTGGCTTGAGAGCTGTCAGCGGTTTCGGTGGTTGCAGCATCGCTGCTCGCGCCTGTGGATCCACCGTCACCTGGCTGATGGGCGACAGGCTTGGGCGCCTCGGGACGCGAGACAACGCGCGTGGGAGCCCCCGGCTCCTGTACCATCGCCAAGACCTGGCCGCGGTCATCTTCAGGGATGGACACGATCGCCGTTTCGACGGAAGTGGCAGCCAGCTTGTCGGGACTCGTGGAACGAAGAACGATATTGTGGTCACCGGCGGAAAGCGGATCTTCAAGCACAGCCACAAAATCCCCGCTCGGCCCTGAGCGGACCTTTGCGAGCACGCGGGTGCCGGAAAGGACTTCAATCTCGGATTCTGGCGCGGCATTGCCCGCCACTACGAGGCTGCCGTTCGGTTCGGCACGGACAAGATCGAAGCGGGGGACCGCAACTTCACCGTCCTGCGTGCCCTCGCCTTCAGCTGCGGCACCGGCGGGATCATCAGCACCTGCATTGTCAGAGGAGGCTTCGCTGCGGTCGGATTTGGCCGTTGTCGTTGAAGCCGGTGCGCCGGATGTACCGCTCTCGCCCTGATCCTGCGTGGCAGCAACCTGGCTGCGGGCATCGTCTTTATCCAGGAGCGGATCCAGAGTGCCGGTGTAGTAGGCAACGCCAGCCGCACCCACGAGTGCACCGAGGACATAAAGCAGTATCTTGATAGGAGCGGTCGGCATGTTTCTAAAGTTCCCTGAGCCCCTTATCGATCTATCCCTTTTTGTGAGATGCTACAATAAACATAGGCTTATCAGCGGGTTTTTCACCGGTTTTTGAAGATTTTCGCAGCAAAAAACGCGCGCTATCCGATCCCTCCGACCGATGCGGTGTTCATTTGATCTTGACCGGCAGGCAGGCGCCACTGCAAAAGCGTTGCATGACCCAGATCAAATCCGTTTGCGTTTATTGCGGCTCATCCAAGGGCCATGACGAGGCTTTTATGGCGGCGGGCCGGCAGCTTGGTGCTTCAATCGCCAAAGCGGGCATGAGCCTTATCTATGGCGGCGGCACCAGGGGCATCATGGGTGCCGTTGCAGCCGGCTGCCGCGAGAATGGCGGCCATGTGACCGGCATCATTCCGCGTTTCCTGATGAACAGGGAAGCTTCGGAAGACGAGCTTGTCGATCTCGACGAACTCATCGTCACCGAGGACATGCACGAGCGCAAACACAAGATGTTCGAACGTTCCGATGCCTTCGTCGCACTGCCTGGCGGCATCGGCACGGTGGAGGAGATCGTCGAGATCATGACCTGGGCACAGCTTGGCCGTCACGACAAGCCGATGATCTTTGCCAGTATCAATGGTTTCTGGGACCCGATGATGGCGCTTCTCGATCATATGCGCGAGGAAGGCTTCATTCATTCCGCCAACCGCGTGCGCCCCGAGGTGGTGCAGACGGTGGACGAGATCGTGCAGATCCTCTCATCCGCATCCCAGAGCCGGGATGGCGAGGAAGCCGTCATAGAGCGCATGTAGCAAGGTTCGGTCCAATGGCCTCAACGCAGCGGCGCTGCCGCAGCTGCCTTCGCCTTCCGGCTCTCCTGGAACATCGATAGCGTGTAGAGCGCCAGGCCTGCCCAAATCAGGACGAAGGCGATGGCCCGCACGGTGTCGAAGGGTTCGGCAAAGATGAAGACCGCGATCAGGAAGATCATGGTCGGCGCAATATATTGCATGATGCCGATGGTGGAATAGCGCAGGAGCTTTGCGCCGAAGCCGTAAAGCAGCAGCGGGACGGCCGTGATCGGACCACAGGCAAGCAGGAGCAGGATGTCGCTCGTATCGCTTGTGAAGAAGTGCCCCTGCCCCGTGCCTTCCAGCCACAGAATGTAGCCCAGCGCCGGTATCGCCATCAAAAGCACTTCGAGGAAAAAGCCCTGGCTTGGACCGATGGGCAAGGTCTTGCGCAGGAAGCCATAAATCGCGAATGCGAGTGCCAGCACCAGCGACACCCAGGGAAGGCCGCCCGCATTCACCGTGAGAATGACCACGGCGATTATGGCGAGGCCGACAGCGGCCATTTGCATGCGTGTCAGCTTCTCGCCAAGAAAGAGTGCTGCAAGTCCGATGGATACCAGCGGGTTGATATAGTAGCCGAGCGCGGTCTCCACCGTCCGGTCGACGGAGATCGCCCAGACATAGGTGCCCCAGTTGATGGAGATGACGGTCGCCGTGATTGCCGCCATGACGAGCGTGCGAGGCGAACGCAATGCGGCGGCGACATCCGCCGTGCGGCCTAGCACCATCAGCACCACACCGGCCAGCGGTACGGACCACACCACCCGATGAGCAACCACTTCGGCTGCGGGCATATGCGCCACGGCCTTCATGAAAAAGGGCATCAGCCCCCAGAAAAAATAGGCCATGAAGGCAAAGCCGAAACCGCGCAGCGCCCCCTGGGCAGCCTGCGCCTCCTCCCCGATATCCGTCTCAGCCATATATTATTCGGCCGCTTGGCCGACCTTTTCGCGATTGGTGACCAGCTTGTAGACGATGGAGTCCATCAAGGCCTGGAACGATGCGTCGATGATATTGTCCGACACACCGACCGTCCACCATCTGTGGCCTGTACCATCCTGACTTTCGATTAGTACACGGGTGATGGCTTCGGTACCGCCATTGAGGATGCGCACCTTGTAGTCGGTGAGCGAAAGGTCTGCGATTTCGCCTTGATATTTGCCCAGATCCTTGCGCAGCGCGATATCGAGCGCGTTGACCGGGCCGTGCCCTTCGGCCACCGACATCAATTCCTCGCCGTCGACCGTCACGCGCACAACGGCCTCGGAAACCGTCTTCAGACTGCCATTGGCGTCGTAGCGGCGTTCCACCATGCAGCGGAAGCTGTCGACCTTAAAGAATTCCGGCACCTGGCCAAGCGTGCGGCGGGCCAGCAGATTGAAGCTCGCGTCAGCGCCCTCATAGGCATAGCCCTGCGCCTCGCGCTCCTTCACGAGTGCTATCAGCGTATCAAGGCGGGGATCACCCTTTGCCACCGCGATGCCACGGCGCTTCAGCTCGGCGATGAAATTCGCCTTGCCGCCCTGGTCGGACACCATGACCCGGCGCGAATTGCCGACCGTTTCCGGCGGCACATGCTCATAGGTTTCCGGCTCCTTCAGAAGTGCGGAGGCGTGGATGCCCGCCTTTGTCGCGAAGGCCGAGGCACCGACATAGGGCGCCTGCGCATCCGGAGCGCGGTTGAGCAATTCGTCAAAGGCGCGCGAAAGCTTGGTCAGGCCAGCCAGATCATCACGCTCGATGCCAAGCTCGAAACGCTCCGCATAGGCCGGCTTCAAAAGCAGCGTGGGGATCAGCGTTACCAGATTGGCATTGCCGCAACGCTCGCCGATGCCGTTCAGCGTGCCCTGGATCTGGCGGACACCCGCTTCAACGGCAGCAAGCGAATTGGCAACCGCCTGACCGGTATCGTCGTGAGCGTGGATGCCGAGATTCTGGCCCGGAATGCCTGCCTCGATCACGGCTTTCACGATTTCGCGGATTTCCGCCGGCTGCGTTCCGCCATTGGTGTCGCACAGTACCACCCAGCGCGCACCCGCCTCGATCGCGGCCTTCGCGCAAGCCAGCGCATAATCCGGATTGGCCTTATAGCCATCGAAGAAATGCTCGCAATCCACCATCGGCTCGCGCCCTGCCTCGCGGGCGGCGGTTACGGATGCGCTGATCGATTCCAGGTTTTCCTCATTGGTGCAGCCAAGCGCCACGCGCACATGGTAGTCCCAGCTTTTGGCCACATAGCAGATGGCGTCGGCCTTCGACTGCAGGAGGCCGGTGACACCCGGATCGTTCGACACTGAAACGCCCGCACGCTTCGTCATGCCGAAAGCCACGAATTGCGCGCGCCGTGTGCGCTTCTTCTCGAAAAACACCGTGTCGGTCGGGTTTGCCCCCGGATAGCCGCCCTCGACATAATCGATGCCGAATTCGTCCAGCATCTTCGCGATTGCCTGCTTGTCCTCGACCGAAAAATCAATCCCCGGCGTCTGCTGGCCGTCGCGCAAGGTCGTGTCGAAGAGATAGATGCGTTCGCGGGTCATGAGCGGAGTTCCGGTGGGTTCGGGTGAATTTCCATCGCCTGCGCCACGGCCACAACATGGCTGCAGACCTCGTCGATGGAATGAAGGATGTCGTCGTTCCAGAAGCGGATAATGGTCCAGCAAAGCTGCTCCAAATTCGCCTGTCGCTTTCGATCGCGTTCACTGCTCTCAGGCTCGGCGTGCTGACTGCCGTCAATCTCAATGATGAGTCTGTGTGACGGGCAGGCGAAGTCGGCGATGTAGCCCGCAATCGGCATCTGGCGTCGGAAGGAGAGGCCCATGAGCCTATGAGCGCGGATCTCGTTCCACAGCCTGGCTTCCGGCTCGGTCATCGCGCGGCGCATGCGGCGGGCATGTTTTCGCGTTACTGGCGATACCCTGTAGTGGGTCATAGCGGCACCTCCGTGCGGTGTGCCGCTGATGGCTTGGCGCCAAGAACACCCCCCTCTGCCCTGCCGGGCATCTCCCCCTCAAGGGGGGAGAGTGGCAAGTGGCTGAGTTGCGTCCACCGCTGAAAGGTGGGGCGAAATGGGAGACCCCGCCAATCTCCCCCCTTGAGGGGGAGATGTCCGGCAGGACAGAGGGGGGTTGGGTGGCACAACATCTCCTACCCCTTCACCTCCCATTTCGTCCGCCGCTCGCCCGTCTCGGGGTCCTTGTAGTCCATCAGTTGGATGCCCTCGGCAGCGAGCTCGTCACGAATGCGGTCGGCTTCGGGGAAGTTTTTTTCCTTGAGCAGCGTGAGGCGCCTTGTGACCCGCTCTTCCAGGCTGGCGGTGTCGGTGTCCGCCGAAACCTTGGAAGCGAACCACTCGCTTTCGGTCTGACCGAGCAAGCCGAGAAGGGCTGCGCTCGCCTTGAGGCATTTGCGGGCGCCTTCGCTGCCCTTGGCCGCTTCGGCGCGAAGTTCGTGCAGAGCCGTGATCCCACCCGTCGTGTTAAGGTCGTCGAGCAAGGCGCCGATCGTGTCTGCACAGTCGATGCCGCCCGTTGGCGCATCACCGACAGCACGATACCATCCGTCGAGCACGCTCTCCGCTTCCTCCAGCTTGCGCACCGAAAAATCGATCGGCTCCCTGTAATGGGTCATGAGCATCGCAAGGCGCAGCACTTCGCCGGGCCATTTGCGGCCGCCGAATTTTTCGGTGTGGAGCAGGTCGTGGATGGTGACGAAATTGCCTTCCGACTTCGACATCTTGCGGCCTTCGACCTGCACGAAGCCGTTATGCATCCAGTAGCGCGCCATCATTTCGGTGCCGTGGGCGCAGCGGGACTGGGCGATCTCGTTTTCGTGGTGGGGGAAGATCAGGTCCAGCCCGCCACCGTGAATGTCGAATGTCTCGCCAAGATAGGCGGCCGACATGGCCGAGCACTCGATATGCCAGCCGGGGCGACCGCGGATGACGAGCGGATTTCCGTCCACGATGAAGCTTGCGTCCCAACCGGGTTCTTCGGCTGAGGATTCCTTCCAGAGCACGAAGTCGCCGGGGTTCTTCTTGTGGTCATCGACCGCCACCCGCGCGCCGGCGCGCTGGTCTTCCAGCTTGCGCTTGGACAGGCCGCCATAATCGGCCATCGAGGTCGTGTCGAAGAGGATTTCGCCTTTTGCGGCATAGGCATGGCCGCGATTGATGAGAGACTGAATCAAACTCACCATATCCGCTTTGCCATCGTCGCGCGGCAGCACGAAATCGGTCGCGCGCGGCTCCACCGTCGGCTCCAGGCAGCCGAGCGCTTTCACATCCTCGTGGAACTGGTTCGCCGTCTTTTCCGTAACACTTCGGATCGCCTCGTTGAGCGGCAGGCCGGGGAAGTCGCGAAGGGCGCGCGCGTTGATCTTGTCGTCCACGTCCGTGATGTTGCGCACATAGGTGACGTGCTCATCGCCATAGAGATGGCGAAGCAGGCGGAACAGCACGTCGAAGACGATGACGGGCCGCGCATTGCCGATATGGGCAAAGTCATAGACGGTTGGCCCGCAGACATACATGCGCACATTCTTCGGATCGAGAGGCTTGAAAACCTCCTTCTCGCGGGTGAGCGTGTTGTAGATGCGCAGATTTTGATCGTTCTCAGACATGCCCTATCCCATTGACGATGAACCACGTGACCGGCCGGCTGGCCAGGGCGTTTTTCGTGTCAGGGAAGCGAGGGCGAAAACGACCGGACCAGCGTGAGGCGCTAGCCAATAATGCAAATGCAGATCGTGGTGCACGGCGTTTTCATGGGCGTGGTTATCGCCTTGATACAACCGCGCGTCAAGCGCGGCATTCGCTTCAATTGAAGCTCCAAATTCGTGAATGTGCGAAAGTCATCGTGAACAGGATGTTAAGCATCTGCGCGCATTTTTTATGAACTGGAGCCGCGCTGAGACGTTAGCGACATGATTTCGACGGAATCGCTCAGCAAATCGCCAGGAAGTGAAACAGGAATAGCCAGGCAATTATCATGGCCCAAGTTCAAGCGAACACCGAAGCGAAACCAGAGATGAAGGCGCAGCTCGTGGAAGAGTACCGCAATGTCGGTCCCGCCGCCGTCAGGGGCGCGCTTTGCTGCTCCAAGCCGAAGCAGGAAGAGCCGAAGAAGCGCTCATATCAGCCGCGCGAAGAGGCTTAGGGCCAGCGCGAGCATTACGGCACCAATAAGCGTGTCGAGAATGCGCCAGGAGGCAGGGCGCGCGAAAAACGGCTGAAGCAGCCGCGCGCCATAGCCCAGTGCAAAGAACCATGTGAAGGATGCAGCCACTGCACCTGCAGCATAGGCCGCACGCGCGTTCCCTTCATAGGCTCCGGAGAGCGAACCTATGAGCACCACCGTGTCGAGATAGACATGGGGGTTGAGGAAGGTGAAAGCCAGACAGGTCGCAATCGCGTCACGCAGCGAGCCATCGCCGTTACGCGCAGCACTCATACCTTCCGGATGAAGCGCCCGGCGAAATGCCATGACGGCGTAGACGCTGAGAAACAGCCCTCCCCCCAAGGTCACGATGGTGATGAGGCGCGGAGAGTTGGAAACAAACGTTCCCACACCCGCTACACCGGCCAGAATCAACACCGCATCTGCCAGCGCACATATGAGGCAGAGCACGAAGACATGCTCGCGCAGCAGGCCCTGGCGCAGGATGAAGGCATTCTGCGCGCCAATTGCGATGATGAGGGAGCCGCCGAGCAGGAATCCTGCAGCAAGCGGGGCAAAAAGAGGAGCTGTCATGGCTTCCCTATGCCCAGAGGCTGATGTATGCGCAAGTGGCGACGGGCTTAACCGCCTGCTCACCTGCAGGCGGTTGTTCGATGATGCGTAATCAGAAGAGCTGCATCTGGCCGTCATCGCCTTTCGATTTCCTGCCGGCCGGTGCGACCAATTCGGCCGGCTCCACCCGCTCCTGGATTTCAAGTCCCGTATTGGCAACCTTGTTCACGAGATTGGAGACGGGAATTGCCTCGAAGACCCCTGGCTGGGGCGCGGTCATCAGGTCAGCCACGTCGCGCGGCTCGTTGTTGACGCAGTCCAGCCAGCGGGAGAACTGGTCCTGCGGAATCATCACCGGCATGCGGTCGTGGATGGGGGCGAATTCCTCATTGGCCGCGGCGGTCAGGATGCAGCCCGTGTCGATCTCGCTGCCACCGGGTTCGCTGTAGGTTTCCAGCAATGCTGCAAATGCGATGACGCCGCCATCGCGCGGGCGCACCCAATAAGGTTGAACACTCTTGCCGCCCTCCCGTTTCCACTCGTAGAAGCCTGATGCGGGAAGAAGCCCGCGGCGGTGACGGACGGCCGCACGAAAGCTGTTCTTTTCGGCAACCGTCTCGCTGCGCGCATTGATGATGAGCGGAAACTTCTTCGGATCCTTCACCCATGAGGGCAGGAAGCCCCAGCGGACCAGCTTCGCCTCGCGGTCAGGCCGGTTGGAGCCGGGCTCACGGGGGCCGGTAGATAAGGCCACGAGCACGGGCTGCGTTGGGGCGATATTGTAGCGCGGCGGGAATGCCTCGATATCCACAACGCCCAGGAGCGCTTCCACCTCCCCGGGCGAAGCCGTCAGCGAAAACCGGCCACACATCGCATGCTTCCCTTTTTGTCAGATAGCTTCAAATGGTAGGGAGGCGAAAGCATGCTGGCAATGGCATGCGACAGTCGGCCCAACCGCATCAAGGAGCAGGCATTGAGCGAAATTGCAGCTGTCGCCGTGGTGGCGGAGAAGGATGGCAAGTTCCTTCTCACCCGTCGCATGAACCCGCCTTATGCCGACCAGTACGGTTTTCCAGGGGGCAAGGTCGAGCCCGGCGAGACATCTGGGCAGGCAGCATGTCGTGAGCTTCTCGAGGAGACGGGGATACAAGGTTCCGCGCCGCAATTCATCTGCCAGATCATGGTCGAGAATGTCGATGGACGCCCGCCCTTCCGGCTCGATGTCTTCCGGCTGACGATATTCGATGGCACCCTGTTGGCAGGCAGTGATGCGCGCGAGGCCGGCTGGTTTTCCCTTGAAGAGATGCGGCAGATGCCGGTCATCGGGTCGACCCTGGAGATCGTGGAGGACCTTGCCTCCACGCGCGGCTCTTAACACTCTCGGCAAATTTGTCTTGCAAGGCACGAGGATAGGACGCAACAAGCAGGCATGCGACTGAGACGAACCATTCTGGCCATGGCTGCCGTCACCGCCCTTTTGGCGACAGCACCGGCACGGGCAATTGAAACGCCTTACGACAACCAGCTTCTGCGGCTGTCGGAGGTGCTCGGTTCGGTGCATTTTCTCAGCAATCTGTGTGGCGAGAAGAGCGATGTCTGGCGCGAGCGCATGCTATCGCTCCTGCAGGCGGAGGGTCCTGAGGATGAACGGCGCAGCAACATGATCGCGCGCTTCAACCATGGCTACCGTTCGTTCCAGGCCATCTATCGCCGCTGCACGCCTTCAGCGCGCCATGCCTTCCGCCGCTACATGGACGAGGGTGCCAAAATCTCAGACGAGATGGTGCTTCGCTACGGCAATTGAGCCAAATCTCCGTGTCGCTTACCCAAAATTTACCACGACCTGCGCGTTTAGAGGTAGCAGTGCATCGCTCATGCTATTTTCGTTGCGGGGGATGTAATCGGGATCAACGCGCATCGCACGGTTCGTTCGGGTGCGCGGGTGGAGTTTCAGAACATGTTCATGACAGCCGCAGATATCGACGCCAAGCTTGAAGAAGAAAAGCGCAGCAGTTCCGCCGCAAGCCACAGCGCTGCCTGGGCAGAAGGCCTGTGGGCCGGCATCGAACCCGAGATCATCGCGGAAGAAGCGCTGGAGACAGCCCTGGAGGAACTGGTTCGCATGGGCTGCGAAGACAAGTTTCTCGATCTGCTGGACCAGATGCGCAGCCGTGTCATTGCCGGTGATTTTGCAGCCGAGCGCGTCTGCCACTGAAACCGATATGTGCTATGAATGCGGGACGTGAAACCGCTTTCGCACAGCCATTCCAGGACCTTGTCCCGATGAGCGCTTACAAGTCTTTGCGCCCCATACTTGCCGGAGCGTGCCTGCTCCTTCTGTCTGCATCTGCCAGCTTTGCTGCTGCAAGTTCCGGCAACGGACTTGACGGGGATGCGGAAGAGGAAGGCACCGCACCGCCTGCCTCGCATATCCCTTCCCCCGGTGGTGACCCAAACGCGGCCAATGACCCCGGCGACACGCCGCCTGATGGCAATGTCACCCGTCCCGACACGCGCGAAGAAACACCTGTGCCGGACGTTCACTATGACGTGACGGCCCTGCCCGAGCCCGTTCAGCGCATGCGCAAGCTCTTGATGGAAGCTGCACGCAGCGGCGACATCGAGAGACTGCGTCCTCTGATCGGCACCGGAAAGAACCGCACCCAGATGGCGCTTGGCGGGCTCGATGGCGACCCGATCGAGTTTCTGAGGGAAATTTCGGGCGATGATGAAGGCCAGGAGATCCTGGCAATACTTCTGGAAGTGCTGGAAGCGGGATATGTGCATCTCGATGAAGGCACGGATCGCGAGCTTTATGTCTGGCCGTATTTCTTCTCCGTGCCGCTGGAGGAGCTGACCGCGCAGCAGAAGGTGGAGCTTTTCACGCTTGTGACAGCCGGCGACTATTCGGAAATGCGCACTTTCGGCGCCTATATCTTCTACCGCACGGCTATCACGCCGGATGGGGAATGGCTTTTCTTCGTTGCCGGAGACTGAGCACGTCGCGCCCTTGCCACGTCCCTTCGCCACGCATAGCTATAGCCCCAGATTCCAGCGCATGAAATCGTGAGGGCGCAATGCCAAGGCGAGTTTTTGAAGACCGGGCTGTCATCCATATCACTGGCGATGATGCCGAAAGCCTGCTCCAGAATGTCATCACCACCGATCTGGACAAGCTGGCACAGGGCGAGGCGCAGGCGGGGGCTCTGCTGACCCCGCAGGGCAAGATCCTGTTCGACTTCGTCATCTCGCGCCACGGGGACAAGGGATTTCGCCTGGATGCGCGCAAGGATGTCGCTCCAGATCTCCTGAAGCGTCTCACCCTCTACAAGCTGCGCGCGAAAGCTGAGATTTCCCTTTCCGATCAGGAGACTGTCTCGGCTTACTGGGAAAATGATTCAGACGCCTCAACAAGCGATTCATCTCGTTGCCGCGATCTTCGGTTTGGCGAAGCACACGTGTTTCGTACCTATGATTTGGGTGCAACATCGAGCGCGGATGAAGCAGATTGGGCTAACCGGCGCATCGAGCACGCTGTGCCCGAGAGCGGCAATGACTTCGAGCTGGGCGACGCCTTCCCCCATGACGTTCTTTATGACCAAGGTGGCGGTGTCGGTCTGCGCAAGGGCTGCTATGTCGGGCAGGAAGTGGTTTCGCGCATGCACCATCGCGGGACGGCGCGCCGTCGGCTGGTGAAGGTGAACGGTGATGTTCTACTGCCTGCAACAGGCTCTCCCCTTCTGGTCGGAGAACGCGAGATCGGTCGGCTAGGCACCGTCAGCGGCACCCAGGGTCTGGCCATTGTGCGCACCGACCGCGTGGCTGATGCTGCCGCCAATGGCGAAGCTGTGACAGCGGGCGATGCAACGCTCAGCCTCAGTGTACCGGCCTATGCGAGCTTCTCGCTTGAGAAAGAGCCTGAGGCATGAGGCGTTCTGCTCCGCCGCGCGCCTGGCAGCGTATGCTTTCCGGCCGCCGGCTTGATCTGCTCGACCCCTCCCCGCTCGACATCGAGATTACAGACATTGCCCATGGACTTGCGCGCGTGGCGCGTTGGAACGGGCAGACCGCTGGCGACTTCGCATATTCCGTCGCGCAGCACTCGCTTCTTGTGGAGCGGGTGTTCGAGGTGCTCAACCGCGATGCGGGTCCTGAAGCATTCCAGATCGCGCTTTTGCACGATGCGCCCGAATATGTGATCGGGGACATGATTTCCCCTTTCAAGGCGACCCTTGGCGACGACTACAAATCGGTGGAACGCCGCCTGCAGAGGGCGATACATATTCGCTTTTCGCTGCCGCCAACCATCGACATGAAACTGAAGCGGGCGATCAAGCGCGCCGATCAGGTTGCTGCCTATTTCGAGGCAACGCTGCTTGCCGGCTTTGCGTCTGAGGAGGCAGAGCGCTTTTTCGGCCAACCGCGCGGTGTCGATCCCGAATATCTGCCGCTTGACCCCATGCCTGCACGCAAGGCGCAGGCCGCGTTCATGGAGCGGTTCGATGCGATCGAGGTCATGCGCAAGGCGTGACCTTCAGCGCCCGGCCCTTTCCAGGCGGTCAAGGAACCACTGGGTCAGCTTCACCCAGACTTCGTCTTTTTCGCCGGAATCCTCGCAGCCATGTTCAAGATTGGGGTTGTCGTTGACCTCGATCACGAAGACGCCATCCGGAGTTTCCTTGAGATCCACGCCATAAAGCCCGTCACCGATGCAGCGCGCCGCGCGCACGGCGATGTCCACCACATGCTCGGGCGTTTCGGCCAGGGTGAAGGCGCGGAACCCGCCTTCATCCGGCTTGCCGCGACGGTCATGATTGACGATCTGCCAATGTTTCTTGGCCATGAGATATTGGACGGCAAACAGAGGCTTTCCCCCCAGCACCCCGATGCGCCAGTCGAAATCGGTCGGCATGTATTTTTGTGCGATCAGGAGGTCGGAGCCTTCGAGCCATTTGGTAGCCAGTTTCTGAAGCTCCTCCATGTTCGCGGCTTTCTTCACGCCGCGCGAGAACGCGCTGTCGGGGATCTTGAGGACGAGCGGAAAGCCGAGCTTGTCTGCTGCATTCTGAAGATCGACCTGCCCTGAAATCATGACCGTCGGGGGTACCGGCACACGATGCGCGGCCATCAGCTCGTTCAGATAGACCTTGTTGGTGCAGCGGATCATCGACAGCGGATCGTCGATGACGGGCATGCCTTCCTGTTCTGCCCGACGGGCGAAGCGATAGGTATGATTGGAGATCGAGGTGGTTTCGCGGATGAAGAGCGCATCGAAATTTGCCAGCCGCGCCAAATCCTTCTTGCCGATCGGCTCGATTTCAACGCCCATCTTTTCGGCAATACGCGACCAGTGTTTCAGTGAACTCACAGATGACGGCGGCAGTTCTTCCTGCGGGTCGATCAGCGTGGCGAACGTATATCGCGCGGGCGTGCGTGCCTTCTTGTCGCGCCACTGGCGGCTCGTATAGGTATCGAGACTTTCCACGAAACGCGTTTTTTCTTCATCCTTCATCCGCGCGAGCGGAAGGAACCCGATCTTCCTGATTGTTGCCCATTCCCCCTCCTGGATCGCGACCTCGAGGGCGGGAGCGCGAAACCAGTCGAACAGAAGCCGTGCGAAGCGGTCCCATGCTTTGGTCGGGCCAATGCCGAAAAAGACCGAAACGCTCTGCGGAAAGCTGCCACCGATATCCTTGCGACAGCGATTGAGCGCCTGCTCAAGCTCGGGCAGTGCGTTCTCGTAAAGCTTGCGCGCGGACAGGTCGATGAGTGTCTCGACGGACGGAATGACCTTGTGGCCGCGGGAACTTGCCAGCAGCGAGGCGTAATAGCCGCGGCTTTGATAGCTGAAGCTGCTTGAAAGATTGATGATCTTTGGAGACTGGCCGCGAAACAGCGAGGGATGGGCCAGATAGTCCTTGCTCGTGATGATCTTGTGCGGGGTGGCGGTCTGGTCGAGATCGCCCGGTCGGCTTGTAAGAATGACCCAGCTCATTTGGCGTCTGCATCTCCCAGTACCACGGCGGCGCGCAGATTGTTCTGACCGAAACGCGCCATGCGCATGAAAATCTCGTTGGGGATGGGAATGGCAGCCGCATCCGATGCCGTTTCCCCCCTCTCGTCCTCCACCCAAGGATCGTGGACCACTATGTGTTCCGCGTCGTGGCCGATCGCCAGAACCCAATGCGGCACCTTCTTGCCGAACATCAGGTAACCGCTGATCAGCACCGCCACGACCTTGTTCGACCCAAGGGCATTGGTGATGTCATCCAGCGAAAATGCGCGGCGATGGGTTTCGATCCCGAGAGCTTGCGCTCTCTTGAGAAAATCCTTCTGTGCAAGGCGCATGACACGCTGCTTTTCCGGAGCGCGCACAGACTCCAGGAAGAGTGGTCCGTTGCGCGAAACATAGACCGAGGCCGACAATCCATGTTCGGCTGCGGCGACAGCAAGGCCGAAAGGCTCGCATCCACCGGGACCGGACAGCATGAAAACGGTTGTTGCTTCTCGCCAGAGACGAATCTCGAACACCGGATCGGGTTTGAAATCCTGCTTGAACCGGGCCATGGCCATCATCAGGCAGCAAGGACCACAGGTGAACTCTTCGCGCTGCTCGTAGTAGGGCACGGGCTGGGTGCTGATCGGTTCGCCCCGCAGCAGTTTTTCGAAGCGCAGGGCCGGCGAGCCGTCTTCGTAATATTGCTCGTCGCGCCTGAAACGGCGGAAGCCGGCACGCTCGTAGAGGTCGATTGCGCGGGCATTGTCCTCGCGCACCTCCAGCCTGAGCACAAGACGCTCATGGCCATAGGCGTCGCGCTCCGCTGCAGCCAGCAATGCCTGCCCAAGCCCCTTCATCCCTGCATTATTGGCGACGGCTATGGAGTAGAGGCGCGCCACTCCGCTTCCCGCCCGGTAAAGCACCAGGCAATAGCCCAGCACCTGCCCGCGATTGTCCGCAACGAGAAGACTCGCACTGTCACTGTCTATGTGTTGGCGAAACGAGCGGCGGGATATCCGGTCGGTGGAAAAGACACTGTTTTCGATCTGCAGGAGCGCATCGATGTCTGATGCGCGTGCCGGACGTATGTCGGCATTCATTTGGATGCGGATTGCCTCGCGTTGCTTCCTCAATCCTTATCACCGCCGAATGGGCGCGGGAATTGAGAAAATCACGCCGTGACATAATTTTGATGGAAGAAGCGACCGCACGCGGTTTCAATGACAGCCCATATCTGTCAAACGGCGGCGAATATGAGCCTGCGTCAAAGCGGGCAGTTCAAGCGAAGGAGGCGGGATCCGATGGAATTCGACACAGCGCAGATCATGACAGCAGGCGAGACGATGGTGGCAGCGGCAAGCGCCTTCGTCGTCAGCTACGCCTTTTCGATTCTCGGCGCCATTGTCCTGATCATCGCCGGCTACATCGTTGCCGGTTTCGTCGAGCGCTCACTGGCGAAAACCTTGGGCCGCATGCGCTCCTTCGATCAGACGCTCTGCCGGTTTCTCTCGAAAACGGCCCGCTACGCGGTTCTCATTCTTGTGGGTGTCACGGTTCTTGCCCAGTTCGGCGTGCAAACAGCCAGCATTCTGGCGGCTCTTGGTGCCGCCGGCCTTGCCATCGGCCTGGCGCTGCAAGGCACGCTGCAGAACGTTGCCGCCGGCATCATGCTTCTGGTCCTGAAGCCGTTTCGTGTCGGTGAATATGTGGACGCAGGTGGCACGGCCGGAACGATCGTGGAGATCGGCCTCTTCGCAACGGAGCTTAAGGCGATCGACGGGCTTTATGTTCTGGCGCCCAACAGCGAACTCTGGAACAAATCCGTCATCAACTACTCGCGCAACAAGGATCGTCGCAACGATCTTGTTATCGGCATCGGCTATGACGACGACATCGATCTCGCGCAAGAAACCATGATGAGTCTCGCGCAAAATGACGAGCGTGTGCTGGCAGATCCGGAGCCCGCCACTTTCGTTTCCGAACTTGGCGACAATGCCGTGAACGTGACACTGCGCTATTGGACGGCAACGCCGGACTGGTGGCAGACGCGGCTTGATCTGACAAAGGCCGCCAAGAAGGCTTTCGACGAGAAAGGCATATCCATTCCATTTCCCCAGCGCGACCTGCATCTGATCACGGCAGCCGCAGAGGTGAAAACGACCGCGGCTTGAGCGCAATGCGGGGGTGGAACCGGCGCCCCTGCCCTTCACGAAAACTGATTTGTGGCATCATCCGAATTTGATTGTCCGTGGCAAAGCATCGGCTACGATCTGACGATGCAAGAAGGATGGATGAAATGACTGCCGCTGCAAGAAGCGAAACCGGCACGCCGGGCTTTCCCTGGCTGATCGTGATTTGCGGCTGCATCATTGCCGCGCTGACCTTCGGTCCGCGCTCGGCCATGGGCTTCTTCCAGCTTCCGATGCTTGAGGATCGCGGTTGGGACCGCACCACTTTCGGTCTCGCCATGGCGATCCAGAACCTGATGTGGGGGTTTGGACAGCCTGTCTTTGGCGCAATCAGCGACCGCTTCGGGACTTGGCGGGTTCTTGCGCTTTCGGGCATCCTCTATGCAAGCGGCCTGGCACTGATGGCTGTTGCGCAGAACGAGGCCATGCTCCACATCGGCGGCGGCGTTCTTGTCGGTCTGGGCGTGGCGGCGGGCTCGTTCAGCATCGTCCTGGCCGCATTCGCCCGCAACACGGCTCCCGAAAACCGCAGCATCGTCTTCGGCATCGGCACGGCCGCGGGCTCGGCGGGCATGTTCCTCTTTGCCCCGATCAGCCAGGCCATGATCGACAGTTTCGGCTGGTCGGACACGCTCATCTATATGAGTGCCGTCATGCTCGTGATCCCGCTTCTGGCGCTCCCCCTGGTTGGCAATGCCGGCAGCGGGCGCGTCTCACAGGGCGCGCAGTTCGAGCAGAGTTTCGGCGAGGCACTGCGCGAAGCATTCGGCCATCGCTCCTTCTTGCTTCTCGTCTCGGGCTTCTTCGTCTGCGGTTTCCAGGTCGCGTTCATCACCGCGCATTTCCCCGCATATATCGGCGATCTGGGCATCGATGCCCGCTATGCCGTCCTGGCACTGGCGCTGATCGGGTTCTTCAACATCATCGGTTCACTCGCATCTGGTGCCATCGGGCAGCGCTATTCGAAGCCCTATTTCCTCGCACTCATCTATCTCGCACGCTCGGTGGCCGTGACCGCGTTTCTGCTTTTCCCCCAGACTCCAGCTACGGTGATCGCATTTGCGGTGGTCATGGGGCTCCTCTGGCTGTCGACCGTCCCGCCGACCAACGCCTTGGTCGCTGTCATGTTCGGTACCCGTTATCTGGGCATGCTGGGCGGCATCGTCTTCTTTTCCCACCAGGTCGGCTCGTTCCTTGGTGTGTGGATGGGCGGCTATCTCTATGACCGCTTTGGCTCCTATGACCCGGTCTGGTGGCTTGGCGTGGCGCTCGGACTGTTCGCGGCCGTGGTGCACTGGCCCATTCGCGAAAAACCGGTCGAACGGGGTCCGGCCGCACAGCCGGCATGAGGCCTATCAGCCCGCTCTTATTTCGCACTCACGGACAACGCGTCGCACACTCTGCGGCGCGTTTTCGCATTCCATGGACGGTACTCCATGGCGAAAATGCGTTTCGTCTGGCGGGGGCCTGATGAGGTTCGTTCATGTCTTTCAAACCCGGCCGCCTGCCACCCATGGCGCACAAGGTCACGCCCCAGACCAACAAGCTTCTGCGTAAGCTTGGGGATCAGTTCTCTGCCCACTTCCAGCGCGGGGATTTCAACGCTGCCTTCAAGGTAGTCGAACGCGGGCTGCGCCTCGTCCCCACGCACCCTACCTTGTGGCGCGATGCGGCTGCCTGCATGATTCATATGCGCAACTGGGAGCAGGCGCTGCGTTGCGCAAGCCGCGCCCATGAGCTCGAGCCGGAAAACTACCAGGCGCTCGATTCTCTTGCCCATGCGTCCGGCATGCTGGGTGATCCTGCTGCGGCGTCGAATTACGGACGCCGTGCCCTGGAACTGCGTGATGTTGCATTCCGTACACCGAAAACCGCCTGGCGGGTGACGGCTCCTCCGCCGTTCGAACCGCTGGCGCGCGGGCGCAATGTCATCTCCTTCAGCCTATTCGGTAGCGATCCCAAATATTGTGAGACGGCAATCGCGAATGCCGAGGCGCGTCCGGCTGTCTATCCCGAATGGTCGATGCGCTTCCATGTAAACGATTCCGTGCCCCACCACGTGATTGACCGTCTCCTGAGCCTGGGTGCGGAAATTCACTATATGCGCGGCGAACAGGCCCAGTGGCCGGGGCCCATGTGGCGTTTTCTCGCCTATGATGATCCTGACGTGGACCGGGTGATGTTCCGCGATGCGGATTCCATCATCGGAGAGCGCGAATCTGCCGCCACCCGCGAATGGGTCGAAAGCGGCAAGAGTTTCCATATCATCCGGGATTTCTGCTCCCATACGGAACTCATTCTTGCCGGCCTTTGGTCAGCAGCGCGCGGTGCCTTGCCGCCGATGCACGACATGATCGGCGACTTCGTTGCGCGCGGTGTCAAATCCCGGCATTTTGCAGATCAGTATTTCCTGCGGGAATATGTGTGGCCGCTGGCAAGGGGTCACATGCTTCAGCATGACAGCCTTTTCGGCTTCGGGCCTTTCAAGCAGATCCCGGCGGAACCGGACCCTGGTGGCCACCACATCGGCTGCCTCGCCGCCGCGGGGTTCCGGGCGAAACATGAGGCTGCGGACGGCACACGGATAGTCTGGTCCCTCTTCGATGCCACCAGGAGCGGCAAGCCCACGCTTTGTTCCTATCCCGGCGTCATCAGGAACAAAGCCGTGGAAGCAATGCTTCCCCTTCCCTGGCTTGCCCGGATCCAGGCCGGTGAACTGGGCATCAGGGTCTCTGAGGCTCAGCCGGTTGCAAGTGCGTCGTGAACAGGGCCTGTCATCGGCCTGCAACAATCGCGCTCTAGTTGATGAAGCATGCAGTGGGCATTTCCTGCCTGTTGTCATGTTCCCAATTTTAGCCAGAACCATAGGCCACACGCCACCAGACGCCGTGTGTCGCATGGTCCAGCAGGAGGCAGTCATGAACGAGCGCGTCCCCCCGATCGAAATCGAGAATCTGACGGAAATGCGAGAGGCATCCGAAGATGTCGGCCGCAATGACAGCGACAACCCGACCATGGGCGACATCATCAATCGCCGCTATTCGCGCCGCGGCTTCCTGCGCGGTTCGCTTGCCGTTGCCGCCATCGGCGCAACGGTTAGTCCGCTTGCTCTTTCGGCCGGGCGCGCTGAAGCACAGGAAGTGGCTTCGAGCTTCGATTTTGCGGAAATCGCTGCCGGCGTGGACGAGACGCATCATGTGGCTGACGGATATGACGCCGATGTCCTGCTTCGCTGGGGTGACAAGGTTCTGGCCGACGCTCCCGATTTCGACCCGATGAACCAGACGGCAGAGGCCCAGGCCAAGCAGTTCGGCTACAACAACGACTATGTCGGTTTCGTGCCGCTCAACGAGGCGGAAGATCGCGGCCTTCTTGTCGTGAACCACGAATATACCAATGCCGAGCTGATGTTCCCGAACTTCGCCAAGGTGGTTACGGTCACGGAAGAAAAGGATGGCCAGCAGGTCGAGACTCAGAAGGTCGAGATCGGCGAGTTCACCAAGGAGTTGGTCGATATCGAGATGGCCGCCCATGGCGGCACGGTCATCGAGATCGCGCGCGACGAGAACGGCAAGTGGAAGCCCGTTCTCGACAGCCAGTACAATCGCCGCATCACCACCGAGACCGAGATGCAGCTCTCCGGACCGGTTGCGGGTCATGCGCGGGTGAAGACCAATGCCGATCCGTCCGGCACCAAGGTCTTCGGCACGCTGAACAATTGTGCGGGCGGTCTTACGCCCTGGGGCACCTGGCTGATGGCAGAGGAAAACACCCATGGCTATTTTGGCGGCGCGCTGCCGGAGGGCCATCGCGAAGAGCTGAACTACAAGCGCATGGGCGTGCCCGGCGGCTGGTACAATTGGGGCAATTTCCACGATCGCTTCGACGTGTCGAAGGAGCCCAACGAGCCGAACCGTTTCGGCTGGATCGTCGAAGTCGACCCGAAGGACCCGAATTCCAAGCCCAAGAAGCGCACCGCGCTTGGCCGCTTCAAGCATGAGGGCTGCGAGACCGTCGTGAATTCCGATGGCCGCGTCGTCTGCTATTCGGGCGATGACGAGCGCTTCGACTATGTCTACAAGTTCGTGACCAGCGGCACCTACAGCGAAAGCGACCCAGCAACCAATGCCGACCTTCTGGACGACGGTACGCTCTACGTTGCCCGCTTCGATGAGGACGGCACGGTTGAGTGGATGCCGCTCGTGCACGGCGAGGCTCCGCTTGATGAAGCCCACGGCTTTGCTTCGCAGGCCGATGTACTGATCGAGACGCGGCGTGCGGCTGATCTTCTGGGCGCGACCAAGATGGACCGTCCGGAAGACGTTCAGCCGAACCCCAAGACCGGCAAGGTCTATTGCATGCTCACCAACAATACCCGCCGCAAGGAAGGTGACGAAAACGCCGCCAATCCGCGTGCGGACAATGCATTCGGCCACATCATCGAGATCACCGAAACCGACGGCGATTTCGCTTCCACAAAATCAACCTGGGAGATCCTGCTGAAATGCGGCGATCCCTCGGTTGCCGAAGTTGGTGCAAGCTTCTCCTCGGCCACGACGGAAAACGGCTGGTTCGGCATGCCAGACAACTGTGCCATCGACGCGGAAGGTCGTCTCTGGGTTTCCACCGACGGCAACAGCGAGAGCCAGACCGGTCGCACAGACGGGCTTTGGGCCGTCGACACCGATGGCGAAGCCCGCGGCACCTCCAAGCTCTTCTTCCGCGTGCCGGTGGGTGCGGAAATGTGCGGGCCCTATTTCACCCCATCATCGGAAACGCTGTTCCTCGCGGTCCAGCATCCCGGTGACGAGGGCCTCGCCACCTACGAACAGCCTGCCACCCGCTGGCCCGACTTCGACGACAATCTCCCGGTCCGCCCGGCCGTCGTCACCGTCACCAAACAGGGCGGCGGCAAGATCGCCTGACGCCTGTTACATCGAACTGACTGGAGCGCCGGCATAGTCTGCCGGCGCTTTTTTATCCAACGCTGCGCATCAGGGCCTGGATGAAACCTGCTCTTGAAGTGGGTTCTTCCATGCCGCGGGGTTCGTAGACGTCGCGGTGGAGGAAGTAGCCGGTCAGTGCAAAAGCCTGGCGCAACTGGCCTTCGACATCGTTGATCCGGTCGGGTGACCGGCTGATGAGGGATGGCAGGGGCAGGAGCTTGTCGGCCCAGGGTGCGCCGGCTTCGTGGGTGACGGCGCGGCCCGTCTTGGGTGATACATAGGCCAGACCATCAGTGGCGCCGGTAAGCGCGCAGCGGCTCAAGTCGAGGCCGAAGCCAAGTTCTTCCAAGATCGCCAATTCGAACCGCGCCATCAGCGGCGCGACCATGTCCGGGTCGTGCAGATGCTCGGTCACGACTTCCAGCGTCGTGAACAGTCCGGGATGAGGGTCGCGCTCGGGCAACAGGCGCAGATGGGCTCCCAGGAGCTGGATGCCGTGAATGGCGAGCGCGCTTTCCATAAGGCGCGCTGCATTCAGCTGGACCGGTTCGACCTGGAAGCTGCCCAGATGCTCATCGAGCCTTGCACGCCAGCTGAGGGTGACACGGTTACCGGGTTGGAGCACGGGCTGAAGGCGGCGCGAGCGCCCTCCGCGCACGAGCCCCAGATGGCGGCCGTGTGCGGCTGTCATGACTTCGAGAATGGCGCTGGTCTCGCCGTGCTTGCGGCTGCCCAGAACTATTCCTTCGTCATGCCACTCCATCGGGTGAGCCTTCGGTCAATCAGGTGGGAAATTCCAGCCCCATCTCCCGATAGCGCTCGGGATCGTTGCTCCAGTTCTCGCGTACCTTCACGAAGAGGAAGAGATGCACTTTCTGCTCAAGGATCTCGGAAAGCTCCTCGCGTGCCGCCTGGCCAATCGCCTTCACAGTCCCGCCCTTGTGGCCAAGCACCAGCTTCTTCTGGCCGTCACGCTCCACATAGATGACCTGCTGGATGCGCACGGACCCGTCCTTGCGCTCTTCCCACTGCTCCGTTTCCACATGGACGGAATAGGGAAGCTCCTGATGAAGACGCAGGAAGACCTTTTCGCGGGTGATCTCGGCTGCCAGATTGCGCATTGGCAAATCGGAAATCTGGTCTTCTGGATAGTACCACGGCCCCTCCGGCAGCGTATCGGCGAGATATGACATGAGGTCGTCGCAGCCGGAACCGTTCAATGCCGAAATCATGAAGACGCGGTCGAATTCCACATCGGCGGTGGCCTTGGCGGTCAGCTCCAGCAGGGCTTCGGGTCGAACACGGTCGACCTTGTTGAAGACAAGAACCTTCTTCTGCTTCACGTCTTTCAGGCCTGCGAGGATAGCTTCCGCGTCTCCCTTCAGGCCGCGTTCGGCATCGATCAGAAATGCGATAACATCGGCGTCGCGCGCGCCGCCCCAGGCGGTCGTGACCATGGCCTTGTCGAGCCTGCGCCGGGGACGAAAGATGCCGGGCGTGTCGATGAAGACGATCTGGGTTTGCTCGTGGGTGGCGATGCCGCGGATCATGGCGCGGGTCGTCTGCACCTTGTGGGTGACGATGGAGACCTTCGCACCGACCAGCCGGTTCAATAGCGTGGATTTGCCCGCATTGGGCGCGCCGATCAGCGCGACGAAACCGGAGCGGGTCGCCGTCTCCTGGTTGTCGGTGGTGCTGTCGTTCTCGTTCATGATGAATGTGCCTGTTTCTGCCACACGCCTTCCCGTTGAAGGACAAAGCTTGCTGCGGCCTGTTCTGCTTCCCGCTTGGACCGGCCTGTGCCGTGGCCTCCGGGGAAACCTTCTATGGTCACTTCGACCGTAAAGACGGGCTCATGGTCCGGTCCTTCGCGGGAGACCACGGTGTAGCGCGGCGTGTTTCCCGCCGCCTGATGAGCCCATTCCTGCAACGCCGTCTTTGCATCCTGGCGGGCTGCCGCCGGCTGCCTGGAGCGTGCGGTCCAGTGAGCATGAATGAAATCGCGCGCCTGTTCCAGCCCGTGTTCGAGATAGATGACCGCGATCAGTGCTTCCATGATGTCGGCGAGCAGGTTGACGCGCTTGCGCGGCGCGATTGCGCGCATCTCGCTTCCGATATTGACCAAGGCGTCCAGATCCAGCTCGCGCGCGACTTCGGCGAGCGTGTCACCATTCACGAGAGCGTTCAGGCGGACGGAAAGTTCACCTTCAGGCGCTTCGGGAAAAGCCTTGTAGAGCATTTCGGCAATGACGATGCCGAGCACCCGGTCGCCCAAAAATTCCAACCGCTGATAGTCTGCGCCGGAGGCTTCGCGGGCGCTGGCATGGGTTAGCGCCTCGTTCAGCAGTCCCGTGCGCGAAATGCGAATGCCGACGCGCTTTTCCAGCGCATCGGCAAGCTCCTTCTCGCTCAGCCGATTGGCAGGCATGGTCAGTCGACCCAGTTGAACAGGCGACCCGGGCGCAGTTCGCTTGGCCATCTCCAAAGCTCAAGCGGGCTTGCGCCACCGGCAATGGAGAAGAAAATGATATTGGCGCGGCCAACGAGGTTTTCCTCGGGCACGAAACCGACCGAGAAACGGCTGTCGGTGGAGTTGTCGCGATTGTCGCCCATCATGAAATAGTGGCCATCCGGCACCACAAATTCCCGCGTGTTGTCACCGATGGAATTGGGTGACAGGTCGAGCGTGTCATAGGAAACACCATTGGGCAGCGTTTCGCGATAGACATCGACGGGTCGCGTCATTTCGGTGATGTCGGGATCTTCGATCTGTCCGACCTTCTCACGCTGAACCGCCTCGCCATTGATGAAGAGTTGGCCATCGCGCATCTGGATGCGGTCGCCCGGCAAGCCGATCACGCGCTTGATGTAGTCGAGCGAGGGGTTTGGCGGGAACTTGAAGACGGCAACATCGCCGCGTTCGGGTGCCGAACCGAAAATGCGCCCGGAGAAAAGCGGCGGCGAAAACGGCAGCGAGTGACGTGAATAGCCATAGGCCCATTTCGTCACGAAGAGATAATCGCCCTCAAGCAAGGTTGGACGCATGGAACCGGAGGGAATCGAAAACGGCTGGAACAGCAAGGTCCGGATCACCAGCGCCAGCAATAACGCCTGGATGATGACACTTGCGGTTTCGCCAATGCCGCCTGATTTGTTACGGGATTTGTCGGCCACGCTCATTTCGTCCTCGGTTCCAGCCGCATCACCGCGGCCCTCGTTCTGCGCTGTCTCTTATCGGTTGTAGCGCCTGCAGGCAATTGGCCAGCAGGGCTTGAAGTCATCCATCAGCGCCAGGCAGCGCCTCGATGATCACGAAGGCCTGCGCCAGTGGGTAGTCGTCGGTGATGGTCAGGTGAATAACCGGCCGGTGACCTTCGGGAATCATTTCCTGCAGGCGCCTGGCAGCACCGCCGGAAAGCTGCATGGTGGGCTTGCCGCCGGGCAGGTTCACGACCCCCATGTCGCGCCAGAACACCCCGCGGGACAGCCCCGTTCCCAATGCCTTGGAACAGGCCTCCTTCGCAGCGAAGCGCTTGGCATAGGATGCCGCCCTCTCCTTCCTGCGATCGGATTTCTGTCTTTCGATTTCGGTGAAAACGCGCTGGGTAAAACGCTTCTCGTGGCGTTCCAGTGTCTTCGCGACCCGCCTGATGTCGATGAGGTCGCTGCCAAGTCCGATGATCATTCGCCTGCCGTTGCTATTGCCGTCTCAGCCATCGCCCGACGACGCGCCTTCTCCAACAGACGTCTTCGCCGCTGCTCGCGGAAGGTGATGACAGTCCATCTTGTCACAATATAGGCGATGATGGCTGCAGCAAGCCCCAGCGGGATTGCGCCCACAGTCATGGGCTTCAGAAAGGGTTCCCAAAGCTTGGCGAAGTCCAGGTGACGCAAGACGCGGCCGATATGGAGCGGTGCGGCTTCGCCCGGATGGCCGCCTGTCAGGATGGAGCGACCGATCTGCAGCGTTGCCCCCCAGATGAAGGGAAATGTCAGCGGATTTCCCACGGCGGTGCCCAGCGCCGAGGCCACGAGATTGCCGCCAATCAGCCAGGCCAGTGCTGCCGCCAATATGAAATGGAAGCCCAGAAAGGGCGTGAAAGAAGCAAACACGCCTGCCGCAATGCCGCCGGCAATGGCATGGGGTGTGGCACGGAGCCGCAAGGCGCGCTTGGCAAAATACTGCGCCGAACGCCAAAAGGAACGGCGCGGCCACAGGAACATGCGCACCCGTTCCCAGAAATCTGCTCGCTTTCTACGCTTGAAAAGCATTCACCACTTCCACACGCGATCAGTGCCGGTTCCTTTATAAGGGCCTGCTGTTAACGCCGTGTTCTTATCACCGCTCTGCGACGAAATTTCTTCGTCCTGTATCTGCAACGCAGATCGTGCCTATCCGTTCACCCGCTCGACATGGCTGACGCTCGACACCTCTTTCAACTGTGAAATAAGGCGATTGAGATGCTTCAGGTCCCAGACTTCCAGGTCAAAAAGCATTTCGGTGAAGTCGGGGGCCGTGCGCGCCATTGTCAGCGTGTGAATATTGGCGTCATTTGCCGCTATGACCTGCGTCAGCTCTGCCAAGGAGCCCGGCTCGTTTATCGCAGTCACTGTCAAACGTGCCGGAAACCGCTCGGAATTGTGTTCGTCGATGTCCCACCGCACATCTATCCAGCGCTCCGGCTGATCGTCGAATGCGGTCAGTGAGGGCGACTGTATCGGGTAGATGGTGATGCCGGAGCCGGGCTGCAAGATGCCAACGATGCGATCGCCTGGCACTGCTCCTTCCGGTGCGAAACGTACCGGCAGGTCGCCACTGACGCCTCGGATCGGTAGCGAATTTCCATCCTGTGGCTGTGACGCCTGCTGCTGGTCCCTGCCCTTCGTCTTTCTGCGAGACGAGCGGCCGGGGATCTGGAAGAGCATGCCTGCCGCGTTGCGCAGATTGAACCAGCCTTCCTCACGCGCTGGCGCGTTCTGGGTGACGCGTTCATCCTTGTAGTCGGGGAAGACGGCGTGGATGACGTCCTGCGAGGAGATCTCGCCGCGACCAACGGCAGCGAGCACATCCTCGACATCCTTGCGCGCAAGGCGGTGAAGCACGGGCTTGAGCGCGTCGCGGGTGAAAGTCTTTTCCACGCGCTCGAATGCACGCTCCAGAATGCGCGTACCCAGACCGGAATACTGTTTGCGGATGGCATTACGGGTGGCGCGACGGATGGCCGAGCGCGCCTTGCCGGTAACAACCACAGATTCCCACGCGGCGGGCGGCACCTGCCCCTTGGAGCGCACGATCTCGACTTCATCACCGTTTTTCAGCTCCGTCATCAGAGGCATGATGCGGCCATTGACCTTGGCGCCGACGCAGGAGTCGCCGATATCCGTGTGCACGGCATAGGCGAAATCGATAGGTGTCGCCCCGCGCGGCAGCGCGATCAGACGGCCCTTCGGCGTGAAGCAGAAAACCTGATCCTGAAAGAGCTCCAGCTTGGTGTTTTCCAGAAATTCTTCGGGATTGTCACCCTCCGACAATGCCTCGATGGTGCGGCGCAGCCATGCATAGGCGTTGGTGTCCTTGGATATCTGGTGGCCGGGCACCGTGGTGCGGCTGCCGAAATCCTTGTAGAGCGTGTGTGCTGCAACGCCATATTCGGCGATCTTGTCCATCTCGTGCGTGCGGATCTGCAGCTCCACGCGCTGGCGCGAAGGGCCGACAATGGTCGTGTGGATGGAGCGGTAGTCGTTCTGCTTCGGCGTGGAGATGTAATCCTTGAAGCGGCCGGGCACGAGCGACCAGGTCGAGTGGATCGCGCCCAGCGCGCGGTAGCACTCCTCCACCGTGTCCACCGTCACCCGGAAGCCGAAAATGTCGGAGAGCTGCTCGAAAGACAGAGCCTTGGTCTCCATCTTGCGAAATACCGACCACGGCTTCTTCTGGCGGCTTTTGACGACCGCATTGATGTCATGCTTGCGAAAAAGTTCTTCAAGGGAGCGCTCGATCTCGACGAGGATGCCGCGATTACGCTCAAGCAGATCGGCAAGACGCTCGGTGACTGCGTGGAAGGCTTCGGGGTTGGTGTAACGGAATGCGAGCTCTTCCAATTCTTCGCGCATATCCTGCATGCCCATGCGTCCGGCGAGAGGGGCATAGATTTCCATGGTCTCTTCGGCGATCCGCAGCCGCTTGTGCACGGGCACATGGTGCAGCGTGCGCATATTGTGCAGCCGGTCGGCGAGCTTTACGAGAAGGACGCGCACATCTTCGGAAATGGCCAGAAGCAGTTTGCGCAGATTTTCCGCCTGCGCCGCCTTCTTCGATACAAGATCGAGCTTCTTGAGCTTTGTCAGCCCCTCGACCAGCTTGCCGATGTCCGGACCGAAAAGCTCATCAATCTCCGCACGTGTGGCCGAAGTGTCTTCGATGGTGTCATGGAGAAGAGCGACAGCGATCGTCGACTCGTCGAGATGCATGTCCGTGAGGATGGCAGCGACTTCCAGCGGGTGGGAGAAATAGGGATCGCCCGATGCGCGACGCTGGTGACCATGCTTCTGCATGGCGTAGACATAAGCTTTGTTGAGTAGCGCCTCGTTCACGTCCGGCTTGTAGCGCTGCACCCGCTCCACAAGCTCATATTGACGCATCATCGGCAGCTACTCCCCAAGCTCAGCATACAAACGACAAATGCGCCGTATTTGTTATACGGCGCATAAGCCCAAAAGCAGCCAAAAACAAGGCGTTGGTGCCGCGGTAGCGTACCGCGCCTGGCAGACGATCAGAAGTCGTCGCTTTTCTCCGGCGGTACCAGACCTTCAATGCCGGCCAGCAGATCTTCCTCGCTCATACGGTCGAAGGAAACCGGCTCGTCTTCCGGCGCATCAGCCGATGCAGCCGCAGCTTCCGGCTCTGCAGGAAGGGTTGGAACATCTGCTTCAGGCTCATCAACCTCGACATGCTTCTGCAGCGAGTGGATCAGGTCTTCGCGCAGGTCGCCGGGAGAAAGCGTTTCGTCCGCGATCTCACGCAGTGCGACAACCGGATTCTTGTCGTTGTCGCGATCGACGGTGATCGAACCACCCTGCGAGATCTGGCGTGCACGGTGGCTGGCGAGAAGCACGAGGTCGAAGCGGTTGTCGACCTTGTCGATACAATCTTCAACGGTGACGCGGGCCATGAGGTGCCCCTTTCATGCATGCAATTTCGGGAAATCTGGCGCAGTAGATAACTTCTCCGCGCGCCGATTACAAGCTTTTCCGCCGACACATGCCCACAGAGTTGCGGAGCGCCGGAAGCACAGAAGAGGCATTTTAACCAAGGCAGGCGCCGTGGACAGGACATATGTTAATTGACAACCCAAATTTAAACAGCATTGGATTGAACGTAAGTGCGCACTAATTCATTTATGCGTACAGGAGTATGCGACCGCTATTGAGTGATCGCATTTCAGCTCCACAGCAATTGCGACGAAGGATTTTAGATCATGTTTGATCCACGCGAAAAGATTGCCCTATTCATTGATGGTGCGAATCTCTACGCCACCTCACGCGCATTGGGCTTTGACATTGACTATCGCAAGCTGTTGTCGAGCTTCCAGAAGAAAGCCTATCTGCTGCGCGCTTATTACTATACCGCTCTGGTTGAAGACCAGGAGTATTCTTCAATTCGCCCTCTGATCGATTGGCTCGACTATAACGGATACAAGGTCGTGACAAAGCCGGCGAAGGAGTTCACCGACTCTTCCGGGCGCCGCAAGATCAAGGGCAATATGGATATCGAGCTGGCCATCGATGCGATGGAACTGACCGATGTCGTGGACCACTATGTCATCTTCTCCGGCGACGGTGACTTCCGCACCCTGGTCGAAGCATTGCAGCGCAAGGGGCGCAAGGTGAGTGTCATCTCGACCATCCAGTCCCAACCGCCGATGATCTCCGACGAGTTGCGCCGTCAGGCCGACAGTTACATCGACCTTGCCTCGCTCCAAGCCGAGATCGGTCGCGACCCCTCGGAGCGACCGATGCGCCGACCCGAGGCAGAGCCCGAATTCGACAATGACGATGTGGAATGAGCGTGGATGCGCGGCCGGGTGAGCCGCCTCGCACCTGCACCTTATGTCCACGCCTTCATCAGTTTCTTGAAAATTGGCGCGCCCGCGAACCAGAATGGTTCAACGCGCCGGTTCCTACCTTTTCGCCTTCCGCCGGTGAAGACAAGGCGCGCCTGCTTATTGTCGGCCTCGCCCCTGGCCTGCGCGGCGCAAACCGCACCGGACGCCCCTTCACGGGCGACTATGCAGGAACACTTCTGTACGACACGCTGATTTTCCATGGCTTTGCGACAGGCCATTTCGATGCACGGATCGACGACAGCCTCGAGCTTACTGATGCCGCCATCGTCAATGCTGTGCGCTGTGTGCCTCCGGAAAACAAACCGATCGGTTCTGAAATCAACACCTGCCGCGACGCCTATTTCCGCCCCACGATCGAGCGTTTCGACAATATTCGCGCTATCGTGACCCTCGGCACGATCGCCCACCAATCCACTGTCAGAGCACTTGGCCTGAAGGTGAAGGACCACCCGTTTTCCCACGGCGCCGAACAGGACGCCGGCCGATACCGTATCTTCTCCAGCTACCACTGCTCGCGCTACAACACGAACACCGGTCGTCTGACCGAGGAGATGTTTGTTGATGTGTTCCGGCGGGTGCGGGCGTATTTGGTGAGTAGTGAGTAGTGAGTAGTGAGTAGTGAGTAGTGAGTAGTGAGGCTGGCGGGTCGCACATCTGCAGTCAACACTTACTACCGTCTACCTTCTCCCCCTCACCCTTTCTCCTTCAGAAGGCGCGCCTTTTCGCGGTTCCAGTCGCGCTTCTTTTCGGTCTCGCGCTTGTCGTGCAGTTTCTTGCCCTTGCCGACGGCGATCTGAAGCTTGGCAAGGCCCCGCTCGTTGAAATACATCTTGAGCGGGACCATGGTCATGCCTTCCCGGTCCACGGCCTGAGCCAGCCGCGACATCTCCCTCTTGGACAGGAGCAATTTGCGACGGCGGCGCGGCTCATGGTTGAAACGGTTTCCGGCGAAATATTCGGGAATATAGGAATTGATCAGCCAGATCTCGCCACCTTCCGCCGAAGCGTAGGATTCCTGAATATTCGCCTGGCCCTCGCGCAGTGACTTTACTTCGGTGCCGGTGAGCACAAGCCCCGCTTCCAGAGTATCGGTGATCTCATAGGAGAAACGGGCCTTGCGGTTTTCGGCAACGACCTTGAAATTCTTGTTCTTTTCCTGAGCCATATCGCTCTAACGCTTGAAGCCGGCCTCAGTTCATCAGGCCGGCATGTTTCAGGGCATCGTCGATGCGTGCGGCTGTTTCGGCCTCGATTGGCACGAGCGGGCTGCGCAGTGTGTTTTCCAGCTTGCCGAGGCGTGACAGCGCATATTTCGCACCGGACGGATTGGGCTCGATGAAGAGCGCGCGATGCAGCGGCATCAGGCGATCCTGAAGCTCCAGCGCCAGGTCGCGGTCGCCATTGAGGCTTGCTTCCTGGAACTGCGCGCAAAGCCGAGGCGCGACATTTGCGGTCACCGAAATGCAACCGACGCCGCCATGGGCATTGAAGCCAAGTGCGGACGCATCTTCGCCGGAAAGCTGGATGAAGTCCGAGCCGCAAGTTGCGCGCTGCTCGGAAACCCGGTCCACCTTGGACGTGGCATCCTTGACGCCAACGATATTGGTGAAGTCAGCTGCCAGGCGCCCCATCGTCTCCGGGGTCATGTCGATGATTGAACGCGGCGGGATGTTGTAGATGATGATCGGCAGGCTGGTGGAACGCGCCACGGCCGCATAGTGCTCGTAGAGGCCCCGCTGATTGGGCTTGTTGTAGTAAGGCGTGACGACCAGGACCGCATCCGCCCCCACCTTTTCGGCATGTTCAACAAAACCGATTGCCTCGCGCGTCGAATTGGATCCCGCACCTGCGATGACCGGCACGCGCTTGTCGGCAATTTCGACACAGATACGCACGATCTCACGGTGTTCTTCATGGGTAAGCGTGGGAGATTCGCCCGTGGTGCCAACAGGCACGAGACCGCTGGAGCCTTCCGCAATCTGCCATTCGACAAAGTCGCCGAAGGCTTTCTTGTCGAGGCTTCCATCCTGGCTGAATGGCGTCACCAACGCGGTGATGGAACCTCTGAACATGCGAAAACTCCTCAAAAATTTCTGATCGGCGCCCCATGATGGTGCCTGTTCCTGTCGCTCATATATGGGGCCAAGGCGCGGCACCATAGTCTTGCCATGGATTACCCGCAAGAAGAATGCGAAGCGGGTCATTGGCACAGAAGTGTTGCACGCACGATACAGAGCTATATGCGCACCAACACCTGCCAGGATGTGACATCACGACAGCATTATCTGCCACTAAGAAGCGAGATGCTGACGCGCATTTGCGCATGGCCCGCAATAAGCTAGGCTGACCCCGGATATTGGTGAGATGATGCATATTCGTTCCAGCGCCCTGGCGCTCGCACTGGCGACCGCGCCCCTGGCCATTGGCACTGCAGCTTTCGGCGGACAGCTGTCGCTGCCGCAGGAAGCCCCCCTGCCCGTGCCAAGACCGGATGTTTCCGCGACAGCCACCGCTGTTGTGGCAGGCCTGGCCAGCATTCCCGCGCAACTTCCCGCAAAGATGAAACATGCTGAACTGCGCGATGCGCTAGAAGCGCTGCGCAAGGGCGACACGGGTGCCACGCTTGCCGTACGCGACAGTCTCGATCCGGTATCGCTCAACGCGAGAATTCTCACCTGGGCCGTCGCGATGTCCGGCGAATGGTCGGTGAGCGCCAACGAACTGGAAGATGCGGCTGAAGTTCTGGCAGGCTGGCCGGGCATGCAGCGGCTGAAGCGCAATCTGGAGCGCGCAAGGCTGCGCGAGGCTGACGGACCTGCGGAAGTCATCAGGGCCATTGGGAATAATGAGCCGCTGACGACGGATGGCCGTCTGGCGTTGGCTCGTGCCCATCTGGCGCTCGGCAATGGCGAGGCGGCGCGTGAGGCGATTGCACCCTATTGGCGGACGGCAAAGCTGGACGCGAAGGAAGAGGCTTCGATTATCGAGCAGTTCGGTCCGCTTCTCACGCGCGCGGATCATCGCCACCGCATGGAGCGCATGCTGCTTACCGACAGGGTCCGCTCGGCCATGCGTGTAGCCGAAATTGCAGATGCCAAGCCGCTGGCGGATGCCTGGGCAGCTGCAATACGCAAGGAGCCGAATGCGTTGGCGCTTCTTGATGCGGTTCCGACGTCACTGCGCTCGCCGGGCTACTATTACGCAAAGGCGCGCTATCTGCGTCGCAAGGGAAACTATCTTGGAGCCGCAGAGGCGATCCTGGCCGCTCCGACAGCGCCCGACGGCTATGCTGATCCCCGGCAGTGGTGGCAGGAGCGCCGCGTGCTCTCACGCGAACTTCTCGACATCGAAGAATATGAACTGGCCTACAAGGTCGCTGCCGCACAGCGCGTCGGAGACGCATCCACCATCGCAGATGCGGCTTTTCATGCCGGCTGGTATGCATTGCGTTTCCTGAACAGCCCGCATGAAGCGGCGCTGCACTTCCAGAAAATTGCAGCCGTGGCGGATGGGCCGATTTCCAATGCGCGGGCCTTTTACTGGCTCGGACGGGCCGCGGAAGCAGCCGGCAATGGCGAAGACAATGCGCATTACGAGACTGCAGCGCGCTATGACACCGCTTTCTACGGTCAGTTGGCCGCAGCGAAGCTCGGGCGCGACAGCATCAATGCGAAGCCGCCGGCCACGACAATACCGGACCGGAAGGTCTTCTTCACGCGTGAGCCGGTGCGCGCGCTGCGCCGCCTCGAGGAAGTCGGCCAGACATGGCGGGCGGATATCATCTACCGTGATCTCGCCGAAGAACTGGAAAGCGTGGAGGAACTCACGCTGCTCGCCGAGCTGGCTGAGACGCGTGGCGACCATTATCTGGCGCTCAGGATCGGCAAGAGCGCTGCATCGCGCGGCCTTGACATAGGTGCTCTGGCTCACCCCACCGGCGCTATACCGGCAGATGCGAGCGTGTCGGGCGCCGGCAAGGCGCTGGCCTATGCGATCGGGCGCCAGGAAAGCGAGTTTCGCACGGGCGTTGTCTCACATGCCGGCGCGCGCGGCATTCTGCAATTGTTGCCCGGTACCGCGCGCGAGATGGCGCGCATCGCAGGCGTTGCCTACTCCACGTCACGCCTGACCGATGATGCAGCCTATAACGCATCGCTTGGTGCCGCCTATCTCAGCCAGCAGCTCGAACGCTTTGACGGCTCCTATATTCTCACCTTTGTTGGCTACAATGCGGGTCCTTCCCGCTCTCTTCAGTGGATCGAACGCTTTGGCGATCCACGCGGCAAGCCGGTCGAAGAAGTCGTGGACTGGATGGAGCGCATTCCCTTCACGGAAACGCGGAACTATGTGCAGCGCGTCTTCGAAAACTACCAGGTCTACAAGATGCGGCTGACTGGGGAGTTCGAGGTGGAGAAGGATCTCGTCGAGGGGCGGCGGGACTGAAACCGCGGGAGCAGGTGAATGCTCCAGCTTGCCCGGGCTTGCGCACCTGCAACTGTTTGCAAGGCTCCCTCACCGCGTACAAGCGATAGCGGCAACACGCGCCAACTCTTCCAATTGTCAAACAAAAAGAAAACCCGGCAGCGATGCTGCCGGGTTCCCTTATCCGTACTTCTAACCGAAATTAGAAGGAGCGGGTGAAGCGAGCGAAACCGCTCCAGTTGTTGTCGTCACCGAAGTTGTCGCCGTCACGGTAGTTAACAGCGAGCTTGGCGTCGAAGTTTTCGACGATCTCGTAGTCGAGAACTGCGCCGAGAGCGTAGTCGTCAAGATCGGTGCCGTGCTCGTTGACGAAGTACTGACCACCGAAGCCGATGGACATCTTCGGCGTAGCAGCGAACTTCACGTAACCGCCTGCGGACCACTCGTAGCCACCATTTCCGCCATTGCTAACGGAGTAGAAGCTGTTGCCGGACTCATAGGTACCGAGCAGTTCGAGAGTGATTGCGGACGTCGCGTTGATCGAAGCGATACCCTTTGCAGCCCACTCTTCAGCCGTTGCGTCGTATGCGCCCCAAGCCGTGACAGAGCCCCAGCCCTGAGCAACGCCCAGGCTACCAACTACGTTCGGCGTGTAGTCGAGATTGTAGTCAGCTTCTTCGAGAGCGACCGAGACGAAAACGCCGTTGGCTGCGTCGAAGGTGTAACGGATGAAGTGAACGCGATCACCGCCACCGGAGTCGAACTCGCCGGAAAGGCCAGCATCATAAAGCGTGTCGGACACACCCATGGAGAGGCCGCCGAGCGAGATGATTGCCTGCTGCAGCTGAACGTAGTTGTCTACGTCGTTGTTAACGAGCTCGTCATCAACAACTACGTAGCCTTCGTTGCTGGTGAAACCGCTCTGGGTCTGAGCGCGCAGCTCGATGAAGCCGCCGAGCGTGCCGTATTCGGTCTCGGAGCGAGCGTCGACGGTGAGCGTACCGCGAGCCATCTTCTTCCAGCCGTCGTCGCCTTCGGCCCAGCTGATTTCGTAGCGAGCATAGCCGCCGATCTTCAGGCAGGTCTCGGTGCCCGGGATGTAGAAGAAGCCAGCGCCGTAAACGTCACAGACGCGGACATATTCCATCGGCTCCGGCTGTGGGATGACGATGGCGTCGGCCGCCTGAGCGCCCGAAACAGCAGCCGTAGCAGCTGCGGAGCCGATAAGAAGGCTCTTGATGTTCATTTTCTGACCTCCAGTCAAAGTTCTTAAAAAAGGGTCTGGGCTTTTGCTGAAGGACAGCGTTCCCTGCCCCATCCCCAATGCACGAAAAAGCAGCTCTGCGCTCCTTCTTCGAAAGCGACATTACTCATGCCGGTCTGCCGATCAACTGCGATTGCCACCTTCACGCCACATCTGAGGCGCTATCAAAGATCGCTGTTGCACAAATGACACGATAAGCAGTGCCTTAGTAAGGAATTGTTAGGTTTTGGAAGTGTTTTCGGCCGCTTCGAATGTGGCAGGAGCGACTGATCCGGACCTGTTCAGGGCCGATCAGCGAGCATTTCCCGCGGAATTAGGAGAGGAATCACAGAAGCTGATTCCCGGAGCGATTCCCCAGGCAGACCTGATCGAACGGCGATTGGCCGCGCCTTGTTTCACGAATGCCAGCTCGCCGGATGACGCGCCCATAAAGGATAATGTGCAGGAAACGCATTTTGGCATGTTGATTGTCGCGTCGCTTTTCTTTATCCAGCGCTTGCGCCGGAGAGGTGGCCGAGTGGTCGAAGGCGCTCCCCTGCTAAGGGAGTAGACGGGCAACCGTCTCGAGGGTTCGAATCCCTTCCTCTCCGCCACGCGCAAGCTGACTGCTTCCCCACTTTCCCATTTCACCCGCCCGCCTCCCTGGCGCGCTGGCTTATATCTCGCACAGACTTTGCGCATAACTATCTGTTCCCACTGCATTTTCTCCGAACGATCCGGCTCCGAATGGTCTGAAACCGAATAATTCAGACTGGAGGTCAGAAAATGAAGTTTAAGAGCCTTCTCCTCGGCTCCGCTGTTGCAGTTGTCGCCGTATCCGGCGCGCAGGCTGCCGATGCGCCGGTGGTCATTTATCCCGAGCCTGTTGCTGAACCCATGGAATATGTTCGCGTTTGCGACGTCTATGGCGCAGGCTTCTTCTATATCCCCGGCACCGAAACCTGCCTGAAGATCGGCGGCTATGTCCGTTACCAGATCGACTGGGCAGACAATGATGACGGCTGGAAGAAGCTGGCACGCGGCTCCATCACGCTGGATGCACGCACCGAGACGGAATATGGCACGCTCGGCGGCTTCATCGAGGTTCGTGGTGATGCCTATTCCGGTTATCAGGGCATCAACCTGGAAGATCCGGCTTATGACCCGATCGACAGCGCCGTCGCTTCGGTATTCCGCGGCGTCTATCTCCAGCAGGCAATCATCTCGCTTGGCGGCCTTTCCATGGGTCTGTCCGACACGCTTTATGATGCGGGCCTTTCCGGCGAGTTCGATTCCGGTGGTGGCGATCTCGTTCACTTCATGCGCTACACCTATGATGCGGCCAATGGCATGTATGCGTCGCTAGCGCTTGAAGAGGCGGACTACGACTACGACTACACGCCGAATGTCGTGGCCAATGTCGGACTTGCCCAGGGATGGGGAACGCTGAATCTGTGGGGCGCCTACGACGCCACTGCAGAGGAGTTTGGTGTCAAGGCGATCGCCACCATGCGCGCCATGGATGCGATTTCCCTCGAACTCATGGGTACCTATGAGTCCGGCCAGAACTTCTACTCCGTCAGCCACGACGGCAGCAGCGGCGGCTATGAGTACTCCGCAGGCGCTTATGCCAAGTATGACTTCTCGCCGCGCGCTTCCTTTGGTCTTGGCGGACAGTACTTCATGAGCAACCACCTGACCGGTGCCGACGACTACGCCGTGGGCGCGGTACTCGACTATGCCATCGTGAAGGACTTCAACACCAAGATCGCGGTCAACTACTTCGACGGCGACAGTGTTGATGAAGGCTACCTGAAGGGCTTCGTCCGCTTCCAGCGCAACTTCTAAGTCGCGCTTATCAACAGCAATGCCCGGAGCATAATGCAACCGGGCATTGCATCACTTTTCAACCTCTGATACGCGGTATCGCAGGGGCATAGC
This sequence comes from Nitratireductor basaltis, assembly GCF_000733725.1. Classification (NCBI taxonomy): domain Bacteria; kingdom Pseudomonadati; phylum Pseudomonadota; class Alphaproteobacteria; order Hyphomicrobiales; family Phyllobacteriaceae; genus Nitratireductor; species Nitratireductor basaltis. The sequence continues at coordinate 1,654,980 of NZ_JMQM01000001.1, forward strand.
TCTTGCGTGCGTGGCTCGTGGTGGAAAACGACAGGGTGTTTTCTAAGGGAACATCCGGCTTCGCCCGCAAGGTTCAACAGGGGGAAGCCGCTGTGGAGGGGCTATTACCAATGAACTATCATCAGACGCGAACCGGGGCGGCGTGCATGGTGAGGGAGGCTGCGGATCATCATCGATCGGCAATGTCTCTGAAGGCTGCTCATTATCGACAACTGTGAAGCTGGGCTTGAACGCGCATCTCACATCAGTTGAACGGAGCAGACACCCATGTCTTTGGACACCCATGCGATAGAGGCCGGGGGAGACTGGGCCGAGAATGTCGCGCCCTATTCGGTGACCTTCAGCAATTCCAATCTGCGACTGGTCGACGAATATTCTCTCAAGGAGCTGTTTGACCGCTATGGCGACACGCTCTGGGAAGAAGGCCGTCACAAGTACAACGTGACCTTCTTCATCGGCGAGTTGGATGAACTTCTGCTGGGTCGACGTTTTTCGACCTTCAACCAGGATGTTCTCGACGATCTTGTCGGCAAGCTGCGTGCCCGCGGAAACTCCAATGCCACCATCAACCGAAAGATGGCGGCGCTGAGCAAGCTCCTGCGGAAGGCCTACAAGATGGGCGATATTCACAGCCTGCCGGAATTCCGGCGCCAGAAGGAACGGGCCGGACGAATCCGGTTTCTCGAAATCGAAGAAGAAAAGCGTCTGTTCGAGGCTGTTCGCGCGAAAAGCGAGGATGCCTGGCGTCTTTCCGTCTTCCTTGTCGACACGGGTTGCCGCCTCGGCGAAGCGCTGGGTCTTACCTGGAACGATGTTCTGGGCGGACGCGCGAGTTTCTGGATCACCAAATCGGCCCGCAGCCGCACCGTGCCGCTGACGCAGCGCGCGCAGGATGTGGTGAAGATAGAGCGCAACGGTCATTCCGGTCCCTTCGCCATGATCCGCGCCGCACAATTTCGCGCCATGTGGAACGAGGCCAAGGCCGAGGTGGGGCTTGGGGACGACACGCAGGTAGTGCCACATGTGCTGCGCCACACCTGTGCATCGCGTCTCGTTCAGGGCGGCATTGACATGCGGCGCGTGCAGATGTGGCTCGGCCACCAGACGCTGCAGATGACCATGCGCTATGCGCATCTGGCGACCAGCGATCTCGACCCTTGCGTTGACGTTCTGGAACTGAAATTCGGCGGGCGCTGAGTCCGGCGCCTGCCCGGCTGGACCATCATGCGCCTGGCGATTGCATTTTGGCAGCGCCGCATCTCTTCGCTATCCATGTTCCCTCAACGAGGAGAACTTGATGCGCGACAAGACGGGCAACCCGGAATCTGATTGGCAGGCACGCAAGGCTACCACTCTTGGCAATTGGCGGACTGCTCCCTTTTCCCGATGGAGCTTTCAGCACACTGATGAAATGGTGCCTTCGGCGCGCATAACCTCCCCGCTGCAGCGCGATTACAATTATGCCCCTGCCCTTCCTGCGCTTGAGGTGAAGCTGGCAGATGCCAGCGAATTGCCGCTCACCGATTTTCTCGCCAAGGCCCATGCTGACAGCCTTGTCATCATGCGGGAGGGCAATGTCATCCATGAATGGCATGCCGATCATGTCGATCCGCGCGATCCGCATCTCATTTTCTCGGTATCGAAGTCGGTGACCGGTATGCTGGCGGGCATTGCCGTTGCGGATGGCCTTCTGGACCCGGAAGCGCTTGCCAGCACTTATGTGCCGGTCAAACCGGGCAGCGCCTATGAAGAGGCACGGGTGCGCGACCTGCTCGACATGACGGTCGATCTGAAATTCGAGGAGGATTATCTCGATCTCGGAGGCGTTTTCGACCGCTACCGGCGCGCGATGCTGTGGAACCCGGAACGCGAGGACACCGTGCCGGAAACCATGGAGGAACTGCTCGGCTGTCTGGAACGTGATGGCGACGAGCATGGCACGCGCTTTTTCTATGCTTCACCCAATACGGATATGCTGGGTCTGGTCATAGAGCGCGCCGTCGGCCAGCGCCTGCATCATTTCATGCGCGAGCGGCTCTGGCTGCCCATGGGTGCGAAGGATGCTTCATTCGTGACAGTCGATCGGGCCGGCACCGCAAGAACAGCGGGCGGCATGTGTGTTACCGCACGGGATTTGGCGCTTCTGGGGCAGACCGTTATGGATGGGGGCAAGGCGCCGAACGGCCATCAGGTGCTGCCATCCGACTGGATCAGCGACATGCGTGAGAAGGGCGACCGGCAGGCCTGGCTTGAAGGCAATTTCGTCGAGATGCTGCCAGACGGTGACTACCGCTCCTGCTGGTACAATGTGCGCGACGAGAATGACTGCTTCTGCTGCGTGGGCATTCACGGTCAGTATCTGTGGTGTGATCCGACCACGAGAACCATAATTGCCCGCACGTCATCCCAACCCGAACCCAATGATGATGCGGTGATCGCCGATGATCTGTCGGTGCTTGGACAGATTGCGCGCAGCGTCTAGAAGTGACGTTAAAGACCCCATCACAAGCCCACAGGACGATCCATGACAACTCGCCCGCTGCCCACCGCCCTGGTGCGCTCCCTGCCTGCCACCGTGCCTTTTGTCGGTCCGGAAACACAGGAGCGCGAGCGCGGTCGGCCGTTCAAGGCAAGGTTGGGCGCAAATGAAAGCGGCTTCGGCCCCTCGCCCAGGACGATAGCGGCCATGACGCGGGCGGCTGGCGATATGTGGAAATATGGCGACGCCCAGAATTTCGTCCTGCGCACCAAGCTTGCCGAAAAGCTTGGGATCGGCATCGAGAACATCGTGATCGGCGAAGGGATCGACGGGCTTTTGGGGCTGGTGGTGCGCCAATATGTCGAGACGGATCAGCCCGTGGTGACGTCACTGGGGGCCTATCCGACCTTCAACTATCATGTCGCAGGGTTCGGCGGGCGGCTTGTCGCCGTGCCCTATGAGAAGGATCGGGAGAACCTCGACTGGCTACTTGACGCGGTGAAGCGCGAAAAGGCGCCGCTGGTCTATCTGGCCAATCCGGACAATCCGATGGGCACCTGGTGGGACGCCGATGAAATCACTCGGTTCATCGAGGTGCTGCCGCCGGAAACCATGCTCATTCTCGATGAAGCCTATGGCGAAACTGCACCGGAAGGCACCCTGCCCGAGATCGATGTGAGCCGGCCCAATGTCCTGCGCATGCGCACCTTCTCAAAGGTTTACGGTTTGGCGGGTCTGCGCTGCGGCTATGCCATCGGCGAGGCGCAGACAATCGCTAATTTCGAGAAGGTGCGAAACCATTTCGGCATGACCCGCATGGCGCAGGCTGCCGCCGAAGCGGCGATTGACGACGAGGATCACCTGACCTGGGTGCAGGCGCAGGTGGAGATCGGCCGCCAGCAGCTCTACCGCATTGCCGAAGACCACGACCTTTCCGCCATACGCTCAGCGACGAATTTCGTCACCATCGACTGCGGCCGCGATGGCACCTTCGCCATGAATGTGCTGAAGGAACTGGCGGAGCGCGACGTTTTCGTGCGCAAGCCCATGGCCCCCGGGCTCGACCGCTGCATTCGCGTCAGCGTGGGCAAGGCGCAGGAGCTAGATATCTTCGCCGACGCTCTGGGCGACGCGCTCGGTGCAGCCAAAGCGGGATAAACATCCTGCCATCAAAGGATCTTCTGCAAGAATTTTTGGCGCAGCAAAAGGCTTCAAGCCTTATCGTGTCCGTCCTGTGCTGCAAACCAGTCGACGATTGCGGGCATGTTGCGCTCGAAGCCGCCGGGAATGAACAGGTTCAATAGCCTGGCAGGTGCATCGCCCAAATTGCGGAAGTCATGTGTCATTCCCGCGGGAATGCGGATGAAGGTATCGCGCGGGCAGGCAATCCAGTTCTCCCCGGCCAATATTTCCGGTGTTCCTTCAAGGATATAGAACAGCTCGTCATTCTGGTCATGGCTGTGGGCACCCACACCAGGCTGTCCGGCCTGCAGGCGCCACTCGGAAATGCTGTAGCGGCTGTCGGTCTCCGCTTCATCAGCCTTGAAGTGCGCTGTCAGACCGCCCATGCCATAGCGGCGCCCCTCCCCGGACTTCAAGAACAACAGCCGATCTGATTTTTCTGTCGTACCGTCCTCGCCCAAGCCCGGATCATATTCGCCCGTTTGCAGGCCATGTGGAGAGTTTCGCAAAATCGCTCCACCATGCAAGCCAATGCGGCACCTACCGCTCTTCCCTTCTTGAAATAATTAAACGTACGTTCTATTAATTACTGAGACAGGGAGGAAAGATGGCGCGCACGGCAGGTTCGGATGGCGAAAAGACAGAGGCGCTGCTTCGCTCTGCGGCGCTGGAACTGATTGCGCGCCACGGATTCGACGCCATGTCCATGCGCCAGCTTTCGGCAAAGGTAGGGGTGCAAGCGGCAGCGCTTTACCGCTACTTCCCCACGAAGGAGACGCTGCTCTTCACATTGATGAAGGACCATATGGAGGCATTGCAGGCTTCATGGGAAGCTGCACGACCTGAAAGCGACGTGTCTGCACGTCTCAGCGCCTTCGTGGACAACCATATCCGCTTTCATATCGAGCGGCGGCACGCCACCCATGTCAGCAATATGGAGCTGCGCAGCCTTTCGCCGGAGCGTCTGACCGAGATCATGCGCATGCGCACGAATTACGAGAAGGAACTGCGCCAGATCCTGCGGGACGGCGCGCAACAAGGCCTTTTCCGTATCGACGACGTTACCCTGACGGGCATGGCCATCATCCAGATGATTACCGGCGTGATCGTCTGGTTCCGGCCAGGCGAGCGCTTTTCCGTCGATGAAGTTGCTCAGAATTACCACAGAATGACCCTGCGCCTCGTTGGCGCAGCACATGCGGAGGACAGTCATGTTTGACCAGACCATGCGTTTCGGGCTCAGCGAGGAAGTTGAAGCGCTGCGCGAGATGGCACGCCGCTTTGCCCAGGAAAAAATTGCCCCGCTCGCGGCGGAAATCGATGAGAGCAACGAGTTTCCCGAACATCTGTGGCAGGAGATGGGGGCGCTGGGGCTTCTGGGCGTGACCGTCGAAGAGGAATATGGCGGCTCTGCCATGGGTTATGTGGCCCATGCGGTGGCGATGGAGGAGATCTCCCGCGCTTCCGCGTCCGTTGGTCTGTCCTATGGCGCCCATTCCAATCTCTGCGTCAATCAGATCCGTCGCTGGGGCAGCGAGGAGCAGAAACAGCAATATCTGCCGAAGCTGTGCTCGGGCGAGCATGTCGGTGCGCTTGCCATGTCGGAAACCGGCGCCGGTTCCGATGTCGTGTCGATGAAGCTGAAGGCGGAAAAGCGCAATGACCGCTATGTGCTGAACGGCTCGAAAATGTGGATCACCAATGGCCCGGACGCCAACACGCTTGTCGTCTATGCCAGGACCGATCCGGAAGCAGGCCCGCGCGGCATCACAGCCTTCATCATCGAACGCGAAATGAAGGGTTTTTCGGTTGCCCAGAAACTCGACAAGCTTGGCATGCGCGGCTCCAATACGGGCGAACTGGTCTTCGAGGACGTGGAAGTGCCTTTCGAAAACGTTCTTGGCGAGGAAGGCCAGGGCGTGAAGGTGCTCATGTCCGGGCTGGACTATGAGCGCGTTGTTCTGGCGGGCGGACCGTTGGGCATAATGGCGGCAGCCATGGATGTAGCCGTACCCTATGTCAGCGAGCGAAAGCAGTTCGGCAAGCCGATCGGGGCCTTCCAGCTTGTGCAGGGCAAGCTTGCCGACATGTATACGCGCCTCAATGCCTGCCGGGCCTATGTCTATGCCGTGGCTTCCGCCTGCGACCGCGGCGAGACTACCCGCAAGGACGCGGCGGGCTGCATTCTCTATGCCGCGGAAAAGGCCACCCAGACAGCGCTGGATGCCATCCAACTGCTCGGCGGCAATGGTTATGTGAACGAATATCCGACCGGCCGCCTGCTGCGTGACGCCAAACTGTACGAGATCGGCGCGGGCACGAGCGAAATTCGTCGTTGGCTGATCGGTCGCGAGATCGTGGGCGGGGCGTGAGCGAACGATAGCCCGGATGGTGCGTTGGCCATGCAACGCATCAACAGGAGACGACCCATGCCACTCAACGCCGTACAAGAGAAGCTGATCGCGAACAGTCCCGATTTTTCGGGAGTCAAAGCGGTTTTCGTCAACACGACGCTGAAGCCGACCAGCCGCGCGAAGTCGCATACGGAAGACCTGATGAAGGATTCCATCGCGATCATGGAAGGCTGTGGCGTGGAAGTGGAATATCTGCGCGCAGCCGATTTCAACATCGCCTTCGGCATGTCACCGGACATGCGTGAGGAAGGTGCGGAGCGTGATGATTGGCCGGAGATATTCTGGCCGAAGATCAGGGCAGCGGACATCCTTGTTCTTGGCACGCCGATCTGGCTTGGCGAGGAAAGCTCTATCTGCCGCCTCATCATAGAGCGTCTCTATTCGCAATCGGGCCAGACCAATGAGGCCGGTCAGTATATCTATTACGGCAAGACCGGAGGCGCGATCGTCACCGGCAACGAGGACGGCATCAAGCATATCGGCATGACCGTCACCTATGCGCTCCAGCATATCGGCTTCATGATCCCGCCTCAGGCCGATTGCGGCTGGATTGGCGAGGCAGGCCCCGGCCCTTCCTATGGTGACGAGGGGGAAGACGGCAAACATGCCGGTTACGATTCCACCTTTACCGCGAAGAACCTCACCTTCATGACCTTCAACCTGATGCACACGGCGAAGATGTTGAAGGATGCGGGAGGCGTTCCCGTCTATGGCAATTCCGGGCACGAATGGGAGAACTGATTGAAGTTTTGCAGCCGGCAGAAATTGGCGATTGACGCGGGAGGGGACGCATGAACACTGCGGCCCATCACCGTGCTTCGGCATCCGCCGACGCCATCATGGCTGGACTTCGAATGGGCATCGCTTCCCCTACCCCCGACATTGCATCGACAAGGCTGGAGGGGCTTGACCTTGCCCGCTTCGTCGCTTTCACCGGCATGGTGCTCGTGAACTTCTTCATGGTCATGAGTGAAGAGGAAATGGTCGACAGCCTGGCTGCCTGGCTGATCGGGTCGATGTCGGGGCGCGCAGCGGCAAGTTTCGTGGTATTGGCCGGGATCGGCTATGGCCTGCTTGCCCGTTCACGGTCAGGCAGCGATCTTGCGGCAATAACGCTGAAACGGGCGGTCTTTCTCTTTGCAATAGGCCTCGCAAATTCCCTGGTCTTCGACGCCGATATTCTCCACTACTATGCGTTCTACTTCCTGATCGGGCTACTTTTCGTTCCACTCGCCGACAGATGGCTGAAGCTGGCGATCGGCAGCCTTGTGCTGGGCTTCCTGGCACTTGCGCTGACGCTCGACTTCGACGCCGGATGGGATTGGGAGAATTATCTCTATCTCGATTTCTGGGAGCCGGCCGGGTTTGCGCGCAACCTGCTGTTCAACGGCTGGCATCCATTGGTGCCGTGGGCGGCATTCTTCCTGTTTGGCATGCTCCTGTCGCGCCAGCCGATCGGCGACCCCCGGTTTCAGCTTCGCCTCTTGTTGGGCGGCGTCGGGGCGCTTGTGGCTGCCGAAAGCCTCTCGGCCTTCATGACGGCCTGGGGCGACCAGACGGCTGAAGAGTTGTCGGTCCTCTTCGAGACCTCCCCGGTACCTCCGCTGCCGCTCTACATGCTGGCAGGCATGGGTGCTGCATCGCTGGTCGTGGGCGGCTGTCTTCTGATTGCGCCCCAGCTGCGTCGGCTCGGCGCACTGGAGATCTTCGCTCGACCGGGACGCCAGACGCTGACGCTTTACATTGCCCATATCCTGATCGGCATGACGATCATCGAAGCCATGGGGCTTCTGGGCGGACAGGAGGGCCATACCGCGATGGCCGCCGCCCTCCTCTTCGCAATACTGGCCATCTTCTATGCGAAAGCCTGGTCACGGATCGCGGATCGCGGTCCGGTGGAATGGCTGATGCGCAAACTGACGGGGTGACAATGGCACGACTGCAAAGCTCGATCTCCACCGGCGATCAGAAATGGCATGACAATGCCGCCGCCATGGATGCGCTGGTGCGCGACATGAAGGAAAAGGCCGAGCGTATTGCGCTTGGCGGCTCGGAAGAAGCCCGAGACCGCCACCAGAAGCGAGGCAAACTCCTGCCGCGGGAAAGGCTGGCGCAGCTTCTCGACCCGGGTTCCCCCTTCCTCGAAATCGGGCAGTTCGCGGCCTTCGACATGTATGGCGGCGATATTGCCTCTGCCGGTCTCATTGCAGGTGTTGGCCGTGTCGAAGGCACGGAAGTGATGGTGGTCGTCAATGATGCGACCGTGAAGGGCGGCACCTATTACCCGCTTACGGTGAAGAAGCATCTGCGGGCTCAGGAGATCGCGCTCGAGAACAATCTGCCCTGCATTTATCTGGTTGATTCCGGTGGTGCCAATCTGCCTAACCAGGACGAGGTTTTCCCCGATCGCGACCATTTCGGCCGCATCTTCTTCAACCAGGCGAACATGTCGGCGAAAGGCATTCCCCAGATCGCCTGTGTCATGGGCTCGTGTACCGCAGGCGGTGCCTATGTGCCGGCCATGAGCGACGAGACGGTGATGGTGAAGGGCAATGCCACCATCTTTCTGGGCGGCCCGCCGCTCGTGAAGGCTGCCACCGGCGAGGTGGTGACGGCAGAAGAGCTGGGCGGTGCGGAAGTGCATACGCGTGAATCGGGCGTCGCCGACCACTATGCGCTTGATGACGAGCATGCGCTCGCAATCGTCCGGCGCATCGTGAGAAACCTGAATCGGAAGAAGGTTTTGCAGCTGAACCTTCGCAAACCGATTCCGCCTGCTCATGACCCGCATGAGCTATACGGCATCATCCCCACCGACACGCGCCAGCCCTATGATGTGCGCGAGGTGATTGCCCGCATTGTCGACGGCTCGGAGCTCGACGAGTTCAAGGCCAATTACGGCACGACGCTGGTCACGGGCTTTGCGCATATCCACGGAATGCCGGTGGGCATTATCGCCAATAATGGCGTGCTGTTTTCAGAAAGCGCGCTCAAAGGCGCGCATTTCATCGAGCTTTGCTGCCAGCGCAAGATCCCGCTTGTCTTCCTGCAGAACATCACCGGCTTCATGGTGGGCCGCAAATATGAGGCGGGCGGCATTGCACGTGACGGCGCGAAACTGGTGACTGCGGTCGCCACGGCCAGCGTGCCGAAATTCACCGTGATCATCGGCGGCTCGTTTGGCGCGGGCAATTACGGCATGTGCGGACGCGCCTACTCTCCGCGCTTCCTGTGGATGTGGCCGAATGCTCGCATCTCTGTCATGGGCGGCGAGCAGGCGGCGACCGTTCTTTCCATCGTCAAGCGCGAGGGGATCGAGCGCAGGGGCGGCACCTGGTCGGCGGAGGAAGAGGCTGACTTCAAGAAGCCGATCCTTGAGAAATACGAGCGCGAGGGACACCCCCTCTACTCCTCCGCAAGGCTTTGGGATGACGGGATCATCGACCCGGCAAAGACGCGCGAGGTGCTGGCGCTTGCGCTTTCGGCTTCGCTCAACGCTCCGATCGAGGACACCAAGTTCGGCGTGTTCCGCATGTAGTTCAACCTTGCGCCTGAACGCGCATGGGAGGGAAGATGTTCAAGAAGATACTGATTGCAAATCGCGGTGAAATCGCCTGCCGCGTCATGCGTACGGCGCAGAAAATGGGCATTGCCTGTGTTGCCGTCTATTCGGATGCGGACCGCAATGCACTTCATGTCGCCATGGCCGATGAAGCCGTGCGCATTGGCGAGGCGCCGGTGGGCGACAGCTATCTGCGCGTTGACCGCATCATCGAGGCGGCGAAGAAAACGGGAGCGGAGGCCATCCATCCCGGCTACGGCTTCCTCTCCGAAAACCCCGAATTTGTGGAGGCGGTGGAGGCCGCGGGGCTGATTTTCATTGGCCCGTCGGCGAAATCCATCCGCGCGATGGGGCTCAAGGATGCTGCCAAACGCCTGATGGAAAGGGCCGGCGTGCCGGTCGTGCCGGGCTATCACGGCGACACGCAGGCGCTTGTGGCATTGGCGACCAAGGCGAACGAAATCGGCTATCCCGTGCTCATCAAGGCGCGTGCAGGTGGTGGCGGCAAGGGCATGCGCCGGGTGGACGATCCCGACCAGTTTGCCGAAGCACTGGCCGCTGCCAAGCGTGAGGCGAAGGCAGCTTTCGGTGACGAGGCCGTTCTCGTGGAAAAGCTGATCGAGAAGCCGCGCCATATCGAGGTGCAGGTCTTTGGCGATTCACACGGCAATGTGGTGCATCTTTTCGAGCGCGACTGCTCCGCCCAGCGGCGCCACCAGAAGGTGATCGAGGAAGCGCCCGCTCCCGGCATGAGCGATGCCATGCGCGCGGCCATGACGGAGGCTGCGGTCAAGGCTGCCAAGGCCATCCACTATCGCGGCGCGGGCACGATCGAGTTCATCGTCGACGCGTCGGAAGGGCTGCGCCCGGACCGTTTCTGGTTCATGGAAATGAACACGCGCCTGCAGGTTGAACACCCGGTGACCGAGATGGTGACCGGCGTCGATCTGGTGGAATGGCAGTTGCGGGTGGCGGCGGGTGAAGCCCTGCCGCTGGCACAGGAGGAGATCCATCTGCGCGGCCACAGTTTCGAGGCACGCATATATGCGGAGGATCCCTCACGCGACTTCCTGCCGGCGATTGGCACGCTGCACCATCTGCGCTTTCCGCAGGGGTTCGGCGATGCGAAAGGCCGCGTGGAAACGGGCGTTCGCGAAGGGGATATGATCTCACCCTATTACGATCCCATGATCGCCAAACTGGTGACATGGGGAGAGGATCGCGCCCATGCTCTCAGGGCGCTGAAAAATGCACTTGCCGACACGCAGATCGCAGGCTCCATCGTCAACACGTCCTTTCTCTGGCGACTGGCCGACAACGAGGCCTTCAAGGCCGGTGACGTGGATACGGGCCTCATCGCGCGGGATGCCAACGCTCTTACCCGCCATCACCGCCCCGACACGCGTCTGATTGCTCGTGCGGCCCTTCTGGCATCCGGTGCCGGTCAGGCGGAGCAGACCGATGATCCCTTCGATGCGCTTGCCGGCTATGCGCATTTCCAGCCTGTCAGCCGCCGCGGAAAACTGGCACTGGGCGACGAGGTGCTCGATTACCGCCTGCAGGCACAGGGAAACGGTCGCTATTCGATCGCCATATCCGGCGACGAGGGTGACGACATCGCCACCTTGCGCACAGACGAGCCCGTCAGGGCGGCGCGCTGGCCGGGCCATATCACGCTGTTCTGCAATGCGGAGAGCTTTACCTTCCAGGCCATAGACCCGCTTGAGGCTGCCGCCGATGCGGCTGCCGGTGCAGATGTTCTGCGTGCGCCGATGCCCGGCCTCGTCAAGCTGGTCAAGGCGAAGACCGGCGACAAGGTGACGGCCGGGCAGCCGATCCTCATTCTCGAGGCCATGAAGATGGAGCACACGATGAATGCACCGCGCGACGGCGAGATCGCGGAAATCGTGGATGAAGGTGCGCAGGTCAGCGACGGCACCCTTCTGCTCCGTTTTCGCGAGGAATAGGAAAACGCCGCAGATACCCCTTAAAAAACGGGATCTGCGGCGTTCTTCAGCCAGGACTGTTCCGTTGCCGCCCCCACGTGACGGACAGTTCCGGCCGGCGCCCCCAGCGCTACTGGTGAATTCTTTATGTTCGCTTCCGCGACTGGTCCGCGGAAGCCGGTCGGCTGTTGCGACCTTTGGCAATCAGTGCATCGTCATCCATTCGCGGGCTTCGCGAAGTGCGCGTGCAAGTTCCGCCTTGGACATGACCGATGCCATTTCAGCGCGCATTTCTGCTGCGCGTTCGGAGCCCTTGATGGCTGCGATGTTGAACCACTTGTGAGCGGCGACGAGATCGACGTCGCAGTCGCGGCCGGTGGCGTACATCAGTCCGAGCTGAAGCAGAACGTCAACCTTTGCGCCTGCGCCAATCGAGCCCGTATTCGGTTCATGCATGTGAAAGCGTGCCATCTGTCTGATCCTCTTTCAAAACCCCTGAGAGCGGCCCGTTCTTTTTTGTCCCGTTGAACGGTGTCGCGATGGTTTCGAGAATGCCAGAGCAGCTTGAAATGCGCGTTAAACCACTTGCTTAACTGGCAGAAAACAAAGTCCAAACAGCCAGTTAAAGGTCAGATTCCGTTAAACATCCAAGTGGCGGAGTTCTGCGGCATTCGACGAAAATTCAGATAAAATTGACGGTGGCGATTTCAACAATTCGCTAACCAGAATTCAGCATCGCATCGCCGGGGATGTTGAGAATTGCCGTTCCGGATAGTGCTTTTCAAGGGCTCACAAGATGGCTTTCACTGCCGCGAAAATTGCATTACGCTTACGTGCGCGTAATCGTTTTGGATCAGGGAGGACAAGAATGATCCGCAAATTCATGATCGCCACGGCTCTGGTTGCCATGGCTGCTGGCAGTGCGATGGCAGATCCCATTGAGGGCAACTGGCGCACGCAGGCAGGAAGCACGGCACAGATCGCTTCATGTGGCGGTTCCTATTGCATCACGCTGAAAAGCGGCAAGCACGCTGGCAGGCAGATCGGCAAGATGAGCGCCAGCGGTGGCGGCAAATATGCCGGTCAGATCACGGATCCGGAAAGCGACAAGACCTATAAGGGCAAGGCCACGCTCAGCGGCAGCTCTCTCAAGCTCGGCGGCTGCGTGCTCGGCGGTATCATCTGCCGCAACCAGACCTGGAACCGCCTCTAGGTTTTCTTCTCGCACGACAAAGGGCAGGTGCTGGATGGCCCCTGCCCTTTCACAAAGCAGATGACCACGACCAAACCGGCCTGCGGGCATGGACAAGCCCTCCTCGGGACCCGATCGCGCCAGCAGTCCCGCTCGCTCAGGCGTTTCTATTCCCCGACGCTCGTCAGATAGGCACGGCACATCGCCTTGAGCTCCGACTTGAGAGCTGAAATCTCTTCCCCGTCCAGCCCACGTTCGAACGCATTGCGTACGGCGCCGTAAATCACGGTGGTCAGCAGCAGGTTCAGTGCGGATTCATCCGGCAAGGGCGAATTGGAAGCCTGGCGGAACATCTGCGTGGTCGCCCTGTCCACGCGCGCCGCGAAAGCATGGAGCAGGGCATCACTCTCCAGACCCGCCACGGAGCGGTAGAGCGCTTGTGTCAACTCGACACGCTCGGTCTTGACCGCCCAGTAAGTATCGATGAGTGCCTCGGCTGCCTCAGCAATCGGGCGACCCTGCATTTGCGCACAGGTGGCCTCCACCCGCTCTGCAAGCATCGTCAGAAAGCGTTCGTTCAGCGCGTAGACGAGTGCCTGCTTGTTGGGAAAATACTGGTACATGGTTCCAACCGACACTCCTGCCCTTTCGGCCACCACGGTCGTCGTCAGTTCCCCCATGCCCTGCGACAGCAAAACCTGAATCGTAGCTTCGAATATCGCGTCGACGGTGACGCGGGATCGCGACTGCGACGGAGTTTTCCGGGGTTTCAATGCGACGGGGGGCTGTGTCGGCATATGCGAATCCAAAAGCTGAATGATCCTTCATATAATCCGATCAAACCTGAACAAAGGAAAGATCCATGTCACGATCTCGCATTGCTCTTGTTACCGGTGCGAACAAGGGTATCGGCCTGGAGATTGCCCGCAAGCTGGCGGAGGCGGGCGTTCACGTCCTTCTCGGCAGCCGCGACATCGCGCGGGGCAAGGCTGCTGCTGACAGGCTGGTCGAAGCCGGACTTGCCGCCGAAGCCCTTCATCTCGACCTCGATGCCGACGAGACCATCACCGCCGCCGCGGACACGATAAGGGCACGGTTTGGCCGGCTGGACATCCTCGTCAACAATGCGGGAATCTTCGATTTCGCTGACGCGGCACCCGGCAAAGCCTCGGTCGCTGCGGTGCGACGAGTCCTGGATGTCAATTTCATCGGGGCGCTTGCTGTAACGCAAGCCATGCTGCCCTTGCTGCGTTCCGCGGCCAAGGCCAGCATCGTGAACCTGTCGAGCTCGATGGGCTCGCTAACGGAAAACGCGGACCCCGAAGCACCTTACTATTCCCAGCGCTATATCGGATACAATGCCTCGAAGGCGGCACTCAACATGCTGACGATCCAGCTTCACGAAGAGCTGAAAGCCGAGGGCATCAGGGTCAACTCGGTCAGTCCGGGCTTCGTCAAGACGGACCTGACGGGATACGGGAACATGACCCCGGAAGAAGGAGCGCGGCTGCCAGTGGAATATGCACTCCACAGGGAAGAGAGTGGTCGCTTCGTCGAACCGGATGGCATGACGCCCTGGTGAGCGCATGCCGGCTCTTCGGGCAACGGGAAGGGGCCTGTCGCATGGCCCCTCCCCTTTTCCAGGTTCAACCGGGTTCTTGCTTCAGCCTGCGCGCTGGTTGAACAGAACCTTCTGCGCTTCCTTGTCATCGGCAAGGTTCTTGCGGTGCTCTTGGCCGATCTCGATGCCCATGGCGACGGCCGGACGCGCCATCATGGTCTCGAACCAGCGCTTAAGGTTCGGGAAGTCTTCCAGATCCTGTCCCTGGTTCTTGTACGGCTTGATCCAGCCGATGCACGCGATGTCGGCGATCGAGTAGTCGCCTGCAAGGAAGTCGCGATCCGCCAGGCGCTTGTTCATCACGCCGTAGAGCCGGTTGACCTCATTGGTGTAGCGGTTGATGCCGTATTCCACCTTCTCCGGAGCATATTGGCGGAAGTGGTGGGCCTGGCCAGCCATGGGACCCAAACCGCCCATCTGCCAGAACAGCCACTGGTCGACCTCGACACGACCGCGTTCGTCGCCTGGATAGAGCTTGCCGAATTTGCGGCCCAGATATTGGAGGATCGCACCGGATTCAAACACGGAGATTGGTTCACCATCAGGACCTTCCGGGTCAATGATGGCAGGCATCCGATTGTTGGGAGAAATCTTCAGGAAGTCCGGCTCGAACTGCTCGCCCGCACCGATATTCACATAACGGATCTCGTAGGGAACGCCGAGCTCTTCCAGCATGATGGAAATCTTCCAGCCATTGGGTGTGGGCCAGTAATAGAGTTCGATCGGTTTGGATTGGCTTGTCATGAGTTTCTCCTGGTTGGGTGCGACATATAGGTGCTGCAGCCGTCACACGCCAACCCCGATCTCGACACAATTGCGTGCCCGCGGTATATACACTCTGTTTACATTATACCTTTGCGTATCAACCATTTTGAACGACAGATGAACGGGCACCTCAGCATCCGTTCAGTCCGGCCTCTCTATTTTCAGGGCCAAGACGAGGGAAACATACATGCTAACGCGTGGCTTCACGATGATATGCCTCATCGTCTCGATCATGGGTATGTTCGGCGCAGTCGCTGTCGCCGATCTGACCAGGAGCCGAGGGACCACACTTGCATCGGATGTTTCCTGCATAGAGAGGACCAGCTGCATTCGGTGACATTTGCAGCCAGACGCAGGGTTTATGCAGATGAACAAGCTATACGCCAATACGAAGAATTTTCTTGGCTACCTGCCCCGCGTGATTGTGCTTGGTGCACTGCTGGCCCTGCCGCTCGTTGCCGTCAATCAGGTACGCGCCGACAACGGCTCCATCCTCGAAAGCATCGAGGAAAAGGGCGGCGGCATCGGCTTCGTGCTTCTGGTCAGCCTGCAGCGGGGGTGAGGAAGTTCGGAGGCAAGGTATATTGGTTCAGCTCAAGAAATGCGGCGTACGTGTACCAGATGCCTCCACCGAATGTTCCGATAACACCCAAGGCCACTATTATTACTATAACGTTCACGCCGAAACCAATCTTTTCGGTCCTCTCATCTGCATACAGCCACTGCGACAGATAGGTAAGGCAGGACAACGATGCTGCTAGCAACGTAGCAATTGCAAACCATGCTAAACACACAGCAAACAATGGGAGCGCCTTAGAGTGCTGGGTGGCTAGGTGCCCCAGAAAAGCGAGTAGCGCTACCGACGCACCACCGCAGACTAATAACATGCTCCGTATCGCGTTCTGGCCCGAGAGGATTACCGACTTAAACATCTCAAGATCGGTTTCGTGTCGTAGACGTCGAAACTCCACTTGCTCTGCGAGCGTGGCCTTAAATTCTTCGAGTTCAGCAGGTGTCGGTGTTGGGTGTGAAGAATTGCGCACCAGATTGAGGTACTGGACAATACTCTCTATGGGAACAGTCTTCACTCCACGCGCTTGTAATGCTTCCATCTCGCTAGCAAACTGGTCCGCAAACGCGCGTATATCCACCTGACGTCCCCCGCAAAAAAGCAACTTTATGTTGCACAGTTTTCTACGCCAGGAAAACCCAGATACTTGGCGACAGGTAAAAATGTGGAGTGCGGTGTGTTACGACGCACCACGCCTCGAAACCGTCACGCACTGTGCCTATAATGGGCCATGGACAAGCGAATCTATCATCAGGCAATTGACAAGGTTTCCAGCCCGCCCGCCGTGGCGCGGCAGAGTTTCAACGATGCCCGTGAGGCCGTGGACGCGCTGAAGGCGATCTATGCGCGCAATACGGGCTTTCTGCGCGACGCCTTTGCGGCATTGGGCGAGACCGGCGAGAGCGACAGCCGATACCGGGCCTATTATCCCGAAATCAGCATCTCGACCTCTTCCTTCGCGCAGATCGACACGCGTCTGGCCTATGGCCATGTGCCGGAGCCTGGCACCTACACCACCACGATCACGCAGCCCGAATTGTTCGACACCTATCTGTTGGACCAGCTCAATCTGGTGATACGCAATCACGGCGTGCCAATCGTCGTGGGAGAATCCGACACGCCGATCCCGCTACATTTCGCCTTCGGGAAAGACACCTATGTCGAAGCCGCCATCGCCGACCGGCTGAAGCGGCCGCTTCGCGATCATTTCGATGTTCCGGATCTCAATGCGACCGACGACCATATCGTCAACGGAACCTATGAGCCGGGACCGGGTGACCCGCTGCCATTGGCACCCTTTACCGCCCAGCGCATCGACTACTCCCTGCATAGGCTGGCCCATTACACGGCCACGTCGCCGGAGCATTTTCAGAACTTCGTGCTGTTCACGAACTACCAGTTCTATATCGACGAGTTCTGCGCCTATGCCCGCGAAATGATGGGAAAGGGTGGCGAGGGCTATGACAGTTTTGTCGAGCCCGGCAATGTGATCACCTATGCGGGCGACAAGAGCCCGCATGCTTCCGGTCCCGCACGCCTTCCGCAAATGCCGGCCTATCACCTCACCCGCAAGGACCATTGCGGGATTACCATGGTGAATATCGGCGTCGGCCCGTCCAATGCCAAGACGATTACCGATCACATCGCGGTTCTGCGTCCCCATGCCTGGCTGATGCTTGGCCATTGCGCCGGCCTGCGCCACACACAGGCGCTTGGCGATTATGTGCTGGCGCATGCCTATGTGCGCGAAGACCATGTGCTGGATGACGATCTGCCGGTCTGGGTTCCGCTCCCGGCACTTGCCGAGGTGCAGGTCGCGCTTCAGGAAGCAGTGGCCGAAACCACCGGCCTTTCAGGCTATGAGCTGAAGCGCATCATGCGTACCGGCACGGTGGCCACAATCGACAACCGCAACTGGGAACTGCGCGAACAGCGCGGGCCGGTGCAGCGCCTTTCCCAGTCGCGCGCGATTGCGCTCGACATGGAATCGGCCACGATCGCGGCAAACGGCTTCCGCTTCCGTGTGCCTTATGGCACGCTGCTTTGCGTCTCCGACAAGCCGCTGCATGGGGAACTGAAGCTGCCGGGCATGGCGACCGATTTCTACAAGCGCCAGGTCTCGCAGCATCTGAAGATCGGCATACGCGCAGTCGAGAAACTGGCGGAGATGCCGCCGGAACGCCTGCATTCGCGCAAGCTTCGCAGCTTCTCGGAAACGGCTTTTCAGTAAGACGGCACGGGTTTCGCAAGAGGATCGAGCGATGGCATTCGGAGCGCTTCGGGCGGAGCATCTGCGCTGGCTGGGCATTGCCTGCGGCATTGCCGCGGTTCTGGCAACCGGGCCGCTGGTGATGGGATTCTGGGGCGCGCTTCATCCGGCTTTCGACGCGCTGTCCCATTTCCGCATTCATCTGGCGGTGTTGATCGCGTTACTGGCGGTTCCCGCCATTTTCATACGTGGCTGGCGGATGATCGGGCTGATGGCCGTGGCACTGGCCGTGGCTTCGGTCACTGCAACGCTGAACATGCTGAACCCTGCTTCGCAGGCACAGGCAGCGGCGAACGGACAGGATGGCGCGCGCTATCGCCTGCTGCAAATGAATCTGCGCTTCGACAATGCCACGCCCAAGTCCGTTCTCTCACTGATCGGCCGTTCCAATGCCGACATTGTCACCCTGAACGAAGTCTCGACGAAGTGGCAGGAAGAACTTGGCTTCATCAAGGGCGCCTATCCCTATCAGGTGATCTGCCAGGCGCGGGCGCGGGTTGGCGGCGTTGCCATTCTCTCCCGTCGGCCCTTCATGCATCCGGCCACGGCTGCCTGTCACGAGCGTGGTTCGCTGGCAACCGCCAGCGTCATGCTGGGCGACCGCGTGGTCAATGTCGCAGCCCTGCATCTTGGCTGGCCGTGGCCCTTTGGCCAGCATGCGCAGGTGGAGCGTGCGCGCCCGACGCTTGAGAAACTGGGCAAGACCACCATTCTGGCCGGAGACTTCAACGCCGCACCGTGGAGCGAGACGGTTCGTCGCGTGCTTGAGGCTGGTGCTTTTTCACTGCCGCAGGCGGTGGGGCCGACCTGGCTTGCCCGCCCCCTGCCCGACGCCTTGCGCCGCACGGTTGGGCTTCCGATCGACCATGTGTTGATCAAGGGTGGCCTCGAGGTCCACTCGATCGCGCGGCAGGGTGATGCGGGTTCGGATCATCTTCCGGTTCTGGTGGAATTCTCGCTTCTGCCGCAGGAGAGAGCCGGAGAGGCGGTGCTGGCTGAAACTCGCCGGCACAGCCATTTCAACTAGGCCTGCGCCTTCTTCGCCAGGACGAGATGACCCGGCACGGGCTTTCCCTGCTCCGTGCGCACGGTAATCGGCTGGAGATCCAGAAGCGCGAACTGGTTCGCTTTGAGCAAGCGCTCGATATAGGCCTGTGCATGTGCGAAGCGCTGATGCGCGCCGACACGGAAGTCCTTCCCGCCAAATTCATCCTCCGCGAGCGTCTCGCTTGAGAAGGCGATGATCGCACCGGGATTGGAAAGCTCGCTCAAGCCTTCGAAGAACTCCTCCAGATGGCCCATATAGGGCAGAACATCGGTGGCGGTCACGAGGTCAAAGGGTTCGACATCGGCATGCTGCACGAAGTCGACCGCCTCGCCCACATAAAGCGCATCATAGAAGCCCTTCTCATGGGTGATCTCGACCATGCGTTCGGACAGGTCCATGCCAGTAATGTGCTCGACCCTGTCGCGCAGCACCTCGCCGGTGAGGCCCGTGCCGCAGCCGAGATCCAACATGCGTTCGAAGGGCCCAAGTCCCTGCTCTTCCAGGGCCGCACGCACCAGATTTGGCACGTCATAGCCAAGCTGGCCGACAAGGATCGCCTCGAAGGCTTCCGCATGCTGATCGAAGAGCGTTGCCACATAGGCATCGGGCGCCTTGGGCGGGGTTTCTCCCCTGCCCATGCTGGCAAGCCTTACCGCCGCCCCGCCATGATCGGCGGGGTCGATCTCAAGGCATTGCCGATACGCTTCTGCGGCCGCGTCGAAGTCGCCCGCCTTTTCCAAAGCGAGCGCGCGGTTATAGGCTTCTTCCAGCGCGTCCTGATCGAAGTCCTGGATGTCGTCTTCGCTCACGCTGATCACATGTCCGAATAGACCGGGCCTTCGCCGCCCTGCGGCGGTACCCAGTTGATGTTGCCGTTCGGATCCTTGATGTCGCAGGTCTTGCAGTGCACGCAGTTCTGCGCGTTGATGACAAAGCGCGCGTCTGCCTGCCGGTCGGCTTCACCTCCCTTTTCAGCCGCACCCGGTCCGCCAGCCAGCGAATTGCCGTCGGCATCCACCCATTCATAGACGCCGGCCGGGCAGTAGCGCGTCGAAGGTCCGGCGAATTCCATGAATTCGGAGCGCTTCTGCAGGTCCATGTCCTTCACTTGAAGATGCACGGGCTGCTCTTCCTCGTGATTGGTGTTGGACAGGAACACCGAGGACAGGCGGTCGAAGGTGAGAACGCCGTCGGGCTTGGGGTAGTCGATCGGCTTGTGCTTGGCGGCAGGTTCAAGCGACTGCGCATCGCTCTTGCCATGCTTCATCGTGCCGAAGAAGGAGAAGCCGAAAAGCTGGTTGGTCCACATGTCCAGACCGCCAAGGCCGATGCCAAGCATTGTGCCGAAGCGCGACCAGAGCGGCTTGACGTTGCGCACGCGCTTCAGATCCTTGCCGATGTCAGAGGCACGCCATGCGTCTTCGAATGCGGTGAGGTCGGCATTGGCGCGACCTTCGGCAATGGCTTGCGCCACATGCTCGGCTGCCAGCATGCCCGAGAGAACCGCATTGTGCGAACCCTTGATGCGCGGAACATTCACGAGCCCAGCGGAGCAACCCATTAGAATGCCGCCGGGGAAGGACATTTTCGGCACCGACTGGTATCCGCCTTCGGTGATGGCGCGCGCGCCATAGGAGATGCGCTTGCCGCCCTCGAAGGTTTCGCGGATCGCCGGATGCGTCTTGAAGCGCTGGAACTCCTCGAAGGGCGAGAGATAGGGGTTCTTGTAGTTGAGGTGCAGGACGAAACCGACCGCGACCTTGTTGTCTTCCAGATGATAGAGGAAGGAGCCGCCGCCGGTATTCATGTCGAGCGGCCAGCCGAAGGAATGCTGGACAAGGCCCGGCTTGTGGTTCTCCGGCTTCACTTCCCAGAGTTCCTTCAGGCCTATGCCGAATTTCGGCGGCTCGCGCCCCTCGTCCAAGCCGAATTTTGCAATGAGCTGCTTGGCGAGCGAGCCGCGTGCGCCTTCGCCGATCAGCACATATTTGCCCATGAGCGCCATGCCTGGCGCATAGGCCGGGCCGTGGCTGCCATCGCGCTCCACGCCCATATCGCCGGTGACGACGCCGATCACTGCACCCTCGTCATTGTAGAGCATGTCGGCGGCAGCGAAACCGGGATAGATCTCCACGCCCAGCGCCTCGGCCTTTTCGGCCAGCCAGCGGCACACATTGCCAAGCGAGACAATGTAGTTGCCGTGATTGTTCATCAAGGGCGGCATCATGAAATTGGGCAGACGCAGCTTGCCAGCAGGTCCAAGCAGGAGGAACTGGTCGTCGGTCACCGGCGTCTTGAAGGGATGGCTTTCATCCTCGCGCCAGTCAGGCAGCAAACGGTCGATACCAACGGGATCGACAACGGCACCGGAAAGGATATGCGCGCCAACCTCACCACCCTTTTCAAGGACGACGACGGAGAGTTCGGGATTGAGCTGCTTGAGCCTGATGGATGCGGCAAGTCCTGCCGGTCCTGCACCGACAATGACCACGTCAAATTCCATGCTCTCGCGTTCGACTTCACTCATTTGGCTCGCTCCCGGTTGTCGTCCCGTTTGGCTTGGCTGTAACACTCACGCTTCTGCCCTTAAAGCATGAAGCGCATATGCAGAACAGTTTTGCCGATTTGTTCCAACGGAATTTATACTTTTACGTAAAGGTAAGGCAAGAGGATGCGTTCGTGCCACTTTCAGGTGACGTGGCTTTTCACGATGCATGCCAGGTCAAGATCAGCGCAGTGCCCGGATAAGTGGTGCGGAGGCAATGGATGGCGATGAGGCCGATGCGGCGCAAGCTGCCAGCCTTGCGCTGGACCGCCCTGCCCGCATTTGAGCCTCAAGCCGCAAGCAGGACGTCTGCCGGGCACAAAGCTGTTCCCACGGGTTTCGCTCCTGTGTGCAGCTTGAACTGCATGCTTATATTCCCTTGCTTTTGAACCGCACAAATCCGACATTGTGCCCATGAATTCCGCTCCTTCTCCAGAAAGCTTTAGCCTGCACGAGCTGCTTGCCTTCTATGCCGATGCCGGCGCGGATGATGCGCTTGTGGAGGAGGCGCCGGACCGGTTTGCCGAAGCTCAGGCCGCGAAAGCGGCGGCGGAAGCGCGACGTGCGTCTCAGCCGACTTCCGGAAGTGCACCGGCGACAAGTGGCGGTTCTGCACCACGGCCAGCACCGCCCAGCCCTGCCCCAATGGCAGCGCGCGCCACGGCAAGAGCCGCCATTCCTGACGAAGGGCAGGCAGCGCGTGCGCGCGAACTGGCGGCGAAGGCCACTACCCTGCAGGAACTGCGCGAGATCATGGAGGCGTTCGACGGCTGCAATCTGCGGATGACGGCCAAGAGCATGGTCTTTGCCGACGGCAATCCGCAAGCCGATCTGATGCTTGTGGGGGAAGCACCGGGCCGCGACGAGGATTTGCAGGGGCTGCCCTTTGTCGGACGTTCCGGCAAGCTGCTTGACCGGATGCTGGCGGCCATCGGCCGTGACCGGACGAGCGCCTATATCTCCAACGTCATTCCTTGGCGCCCGCCGGGCAATCGCGACCCCTCGCCGCTTGAAACGGAAATATGCCGCCCCTTTATCGAGCGGCATATCGAGCTTGTCTCGCCGAAGGTTCTGGTGACGCTTGGCAATCCCTCCACCAAGCTTCTGCTACGCACCAGTTCCACCATCACGCGGTTGCGTGGCAAATGGGCTCAGCATCACACACCCGGAGGCAAGGAAATCGCCACCATGCCTTCGCTGCATCCGGCCTATCTTCTGCGCAACCCCGCACACAAGAAGCTCGCCTGGAAAGACTTGCAGGCGATCAGGGCGCGGCTTGAGGGTCAGGGCTGAGCCAGACTGCGGCGCGATTTCATCACCCGCTCGGAAGCGGTTACAAGCAGCATCAGCCCGACACAGACCGCGACAATCATGGAGATCAGCGTGTAGGTCCAGCCGAAGCCGTGGGCCTCGATCATGGCTTGCGAGGCGAATGGGGAGATGAACTGGCCAAGGAAGATCGCTGCAGCCAGCGCACCGCCTGCAAAACCACGACGGGCCGCGGGCACAAGGCCAAGCGCCATGCTGACGAAATTCGGCATTGTGAGCGCGTAGCCTGCACCTATGAGAATGGCCGCGATCGGAAGCATCACGATGCTTTGCGCCTGTGGCAGCAGGGCAAAACCCGCAGCAAACATTCCGCAGCTGATCACGCAGACACCGAAGAAGCCCAGCGACGGATGAAGCCTGCGAAACTGAAGCGCGGAGGCAGCTCCCGCGAGCGACATGACGCCGAGGCCAAAACCCGTCATGCGCGCCGCATCATAGCCCATATGGTCCAGATAGAACGGGAGTTGGGTCGGCATGATGAAGAAGGTCATGTTCACCATCATCTGCGCCAGAAACAGGACGGCAAAGAGTACGGGCCAGGCAGGATGCCCCTTTTCGGATGCATGTCCCTTCGCGTCCCCGGCGTCATCTTCACGCCTTGGCTCCACGATCGCTTTCGCAACAACGGGAAGAAAGAGGATCGGAAGCAGGTAGATTGCAAATGGCAGCCGGGCGTTGAAGCCGGCGATCAGCCCCGCCGTGACGATGAAGAGGAAAGCGCCGACATTGCGCGCGGAAATCTCCATGCCCACCATGGCGGAGCGCCGCGCACCCTTGAAGTAGTCTCCGACCAGCGCGATCTGCGCGGACATGATGAAGGCGACGCCAATCCCAAGGGCCAGCCTGCTTGCGAAGACGGCTTCAAGGCTCGGCAGATACAGCCCGGCAGAGCCGGTCAGGATGAAGATGACAATGCCTGCCAGAAGCAGCGGGCGCTTGCCGTAACGGTCCGCCCACAGGCCAGCCAGGGGTGCTGCGAAGATCACAACGATGGAAGGTGCCGGTACCAGGAGCCGGGTCAGAAGCGCGGCATTGGGATTGTCTCCAAACATGCGCTGAAGCCCCGGCAATGCCGGGGAAATGGTTGCGTTGGCCATGACTGTAAGGCTCGCTGCCAACAGCAGCGCCAAGACGCGCGGCTCGCGCCACAAACTGCCGCTGTCAGCGGCTTCGCCAGTGCTCATATAGCATTTCCTCTTGCTCAATTCATTTTGGAAATGCAGGCTGCCACTTCAAGTTAACTTGAGGTCAAGCATGAAGTTTCTCGATATTGGCGAGGTGGTGGCGCGCTCCGGTCTCTCCGCCTCGACGCTGCGTTATTATGAGGAAATCGGTGCCATCCGCTCCGTCGCCCGACATGGCTTGAGGCGGCAGTATGAGCCACAGGTGCTAACACAGCTTTCACTGATTTCGGCGGGCAAGGCGGCGGGCTTCTCGCTGGAGGAAATCGGCGCGATGTTTGGCCCGCAAGGCGAGCCGCAGCTGTCACGCGAGGCGATGCGCAACAGGGCCGAGGAGCTGGAGGCGCAGATACGCAGGCTATCCGCGCTGGCCAAGACCGTGCGCCATGCCGCCGAATGCCAGGCCAAGAACCAGCTTCAGTGCCCGAAATTCCAGCGCCTCTTGCGGCTTGCCACGCGCCGGGAGCAGCACATCCGGCAGAGCCGCAAGTCCGCGCGCGCCCGCTAGGGGCTTGGCGGCACGAAGCGGCGGGCAGCGGGGCGCTTTAGGCCGAGCCGGCGCTCGCGCCAGATGATGAAGAGGCCCGCACCGACCACGATCAGCCCCCCCACCAGCGTGTAGAGCGTCGGCACATCCTGAAAGACGAAATAGCCCACCACGATGGCGAGGATCATCGAGGTGTATTCGAAGGGCGCGATGGTCGAGAGTTCGGCATGACGGTAGCACTGGGTCATCAGGATCTGGGCCACGCCACCGCAAATGCCCGCACCTATGAGAGCCAAGGTCTGCGACCATGTCAGCGCGATCCAGCCGAAGGGCAAGGTGAACAGCGAGATGATGGTGGCGGTTGCCGAAAACCACAGGACAATGGTTGCCGTCTTCTCCGTCTGCACCAGACGCCGCACAAGAAGCATGGCGATTGCGGAGCCGCAGGCGCCCACCAGAACCGCGATAACGCCGAAGCCCTGTCCGGCTTCCAATCCCGCCTCACCGGTCAGCAAAGTCAGCTTTGGCCATGCGATGATGACGACGCCTATGAAGCCGATCATGACTGCGCTCCAGCGATAGATGCGCACGACCTCCCCCATGAAAATGGCGGAGAAGACCACCACCAGCAGCGGCTGCGCGTAATTGAGGGTGATCGCGTCGGGCAATGGAAGCTTGGTGAGGCCGTAAAAGCCGCAGGCCATGGAGAAGACGCCGACCAGACCGCGCGCGACATGGCCCAAGGGCTTGTCGGTCTTGAATGCCGTTGCCAGTTCCTTCCTCCAGGCCAGCATGGCAAGGATCGGGAACATGGCAAAGAAGGAGCGGAAGAAGACGATCTGGCCCGGCGGCACGTCGCCCGAATACTTGATGAGCGACGACATCGCCACGAATATCGCGACCGAGATCACCTTCAGCGCGATACCGACAAGCGGTCTCGGTTCCTGTCCCACATCCTTCACGGCCGGCATTTTTCGTCTCTCAAATCACTGTCTCAAAATGAAGAGGCAGGATGCGTCGCATCCCGCCCCGGAAATGATGGAGGCTGTAGCGCTTGTGTGCTTTTGCAGCCGTTACTCACAGCTCAGGCCCCAGCCTCCTGAATGGCCTGCCAGATGCGCGAAGGCGTGGCTGGCATTTCCACGTGGTTGATCCCGTATTCGCGCCAGAGCGCGTCCACCACTGCGTTCAAAACGGCAGGTGTTGCGCCGATGGTGCCGGCCTCGCCTGCGCCCTTGATGCCCATGACATTTGTCTTGGATGGCACGTTGCGTGTCTCGAAATGGATGTCAGGCAGAAGGTCCGCGCGGGGCATGCCGTAATCCATGAAGGTCGCTGTGATGAGCTGACCGTCTTCGGAATAGACCGTGTCTTCGGTCAGCGCCTGCCCTGCCCCTTGCGCGACACCGCCATGCACCTGACCGGCAAGCAGGACCGGGTTCACCGTCGCGCCGAAATCATCCACGATCCAGTAGCCGACAAGCAGCGTCTCGCCGGTTGCCGGGTCGATCTCAACCTCACAGATATGGGTCCCGTTCGGATAGGTCGCCTCGTCCTGCACGAATTCGCCGAAGCCCTGCAGGTCGTCAGGCGCCTTTGCGGCCTTGGCAATGCTTGCAAAATCGAGTTCCCGGTCGGTGCCGACAATGCGCGCCTTACCGTTCTCAAGCTCGATATCGGCGGCTGACGCCTCGAGTTCATCGGCTGCGATCTTGCGGATTTTCTCCGCCAGGTCTTCGCCTGCGCGCGATGCGGACACACCGCCAAGGGGAATGGAGCGGGAGCCGCCTGTGCCGCCGCCCTTCTCCAGCCGGTCCGTGTCACCCTGATGAACGTGAATCCTGTCGATGGGCAGGTTGAGCTTTTCGGCAACGAACTGCGCGTAAGCCGTGGCGTGGCCCTGTCCGTTCGACTGGGTGCCGATGGCAAGCGTCACCGACCCGTCGCCATTAAGCGTCACATGGGCAGGCTCGGAGCCGGCAAAGGCGCAGGCCTCGATATAAGTCGCCATGCCGATGCCGCGGATGCGCCCGCGTGCCTTCGCCTCTTCCGCACGCTTGTCGAAACCGGCCCAGTCGGCGCGTTCCATGCACTGGTTCATGTGGCCTTCGAACTCGCCCACATCATAGGTGCGGCCGGTGGGCGTGGTGTAGGGAAACTGCTCGGGGCGGATGAAATTGCGCCGGCGGATCTCGTCACGGCCAAGGCCGAGTTTGCGCGCGCATTCATCAACCAGCTTTTCCAGCAGGAAGGCGGCCTCGGGACGCCCTGCCCCGCGATAGGCATCGACGGGACAGGTGTTGGTGTAGACGCCGTTGATCTTCACATCGAGGGCGGGGAGGTCATAGACGCCCGTCGACATGGACACCCCGACAAAGGGAATGAAGGGGCCATATTGCGAGATATAGGCGCCCAGATTGGCGGTCAGATCCACCTTCAGCGCGAGGAAGCGACCATTCTCGTCCAGCGCCATGGTGGCCTTGACGACATTGTCGCGGCCCTGTGCGTCGGTGAGAAAATGCTCGGTGCGGTCGCCGGTCCATTTGACCGGGCGGGAAAGACGGCGGGCGGCCTCCATCACCAGCGCATATTCGCGGTAGACGAAGGTTTTCGGCCCGAAACCGCCGCCGACATCCGGCGTGATGACGCGCAGCTTGTCCTTGCCGATATTGAAGACCTGGCTTGCCAGAATGTTCTGCATGGAATGCACACCCTGCGAGCCGGTGGTCAGGGTGAAGTGCTCGTTTTCGGGATTGTACTCGGCTATCGCAGCGCGGGTTTCCATGTAGTTGGAAACGAGGCGATTGTTTCGGAAGCTGATCGAGACCTCATGAGCGGCCTTTCCGAAGGCCTGTGATGCCTTTTCCTCGTCACCGACATGATAAACGAAGGCGCGGTTGGAACCGAGATCCGGCCAGACCAGCGGCGCATCTTCATCAAGGGCGGCGGCGGTGTCCACCACCGGCTCCTCGTCCTCATAGTCGACCTCGATCAGCTCCGCGGCGTCCTGCGCCTGCGCACGCGTGTCGGCAACGATGAAGGCGATGGCGTCACCCACATAGCGCACATGATCGCGGCACAGGATCGTAATGTCCCTGGTGGGTGCGCGGCTGCCATCGGGCTGCTTCTGCATGGCACCGGATTTCAGATCGCCGAGATGCTCGATATCCCTTGCCGTCAGCACCAGATGAACGCCGGCGGCTGCATGGGCTTCGTCCAGCGCGCCGATGGTGAAGCGGGCATTTGCAATCGGCGAACGCAGCACATAGCCGTGCAGCACACCGGCAACCACGATGTCATCCGTGTAGCGCCCCTGCCCGGTGATGAAGCTCTTGTCTTCCTTGCGCAGCACGGATGCACCCATGCCGAATTTCGGTGTTGCGACCGTCATGGCAAGCCTCTCAGCAGGTTGATTGTGAAGCAGTTGGGAGTGACACGGTACAGGACAGTTTTGTCGAGTGACTTCATCGTGTAAAGAGCCACCGACGAATTCATTGGGCCAGCGACCTGCTCCCATCCAAGATCAGGAGAACAGTTGATGCGTACCGATACCGGCCAGGTTTTCCGGCTCGAGGAATACAAGCCCAGCGCCTATCGCATCCCGAGGCTTGAGCTGGATTTCCGTCTCGACGCACAGGAGACGCTGGTCACCGCGCGCATGCAGGTCGAGCGGGCGGAAGGCACCGATGTCGGCACGCCGCTCGTACTCGACGGCGACGGTCTCTCGCTGGTCGGCCTCGCGGTCAACGGAGAGCCCGCAGGGGAGAATGGGTTCGAGGCCCTGCCCGATCAACTCACGCTGCGCGATGTGCCTGCTGGCGATCATTTCGAGCTCGAAATCGTCACGCGGATCAATCCCTCCGCCAACAAGGCGCTGATGGGGCTTTACGTGTCCAGTGGCGTGTTCTGCACCCAGTGCGAGGCAGAAGGTTTCCGCCGCATCACCTATTTCCTCGACCGACCGGACGTCTTGAGCACCTACCGAGTGCGTATGGAAGCTGACCGCGCAACTGCGCCGCTGCTGCTGTCCAACGGCAATCCCGTGGAGAATGGCGACCTGGATGGCGGGCGCCACTATGCGATCTGGGACGACCCGCATCCGAAACCGTCATATCTGTTTGCGCTTGTGGCGGGAAACCTCGGAGTGGTCAGCGACCATTTCATCACCGCGTCAGGCCGGAAGGTTGCTCTTGGCGTCTATGTCGAGCACGGCAAGGAAGCGCGGGCGACCTATGCTATGGATGCGCTCAAGCGCTCCATGCGCTGGGACGAGGAGCGCTTCGGTCGTGAATATGACCTCGACGTGTTCAACATCGTTGCCGTGTCCGATTTCAACATGGGCGCGATGGAGAACAAGGGCCTGAACATCTTCAACGACAAATATGTCCTGGCCGATCCCGAGACCGCGACGGACATGGACTTCGCCAATATCGAGGCGATCATCGCGCATGAGTATTTTCACAATTGGACTGGCAACAGAATCACTTGCCGTGATTGGTTCCAGCTTTGCCTCAAGGAAGGCTTGACGGTTTATCGCGATCACGAATTCTCCGCCGACATGCGCTCGCGCGCCGTGCGCCGGATTTCAGAAGTGCGTACCCTGCGAGCGCACCAGTTCCCCGAAGATCAGGGACCGCTTGCCCATCCGGTACGTCCTCGCCGCTACCGCGAGATCAACAATTTCTACACGGCGACCGTCTATGAGAAGGGCTCGGAAGTCGTCCGCATGATCCATACGATTCTGGGAGAAGAAGATTTCCGAAAGGGCATGGATCTCTATTTCGACCGCCATGACGGTCAGGCCGTCACGATCGAGGATTTGATTGCCTGTTTCGAGGAAGCCGGCAGGGTCGACCTGACGCAGTTCGCGCTCTGGTACCACCAGGCAGGGACGCCCAATGTCATCGCCAGCACGAGCTATGACGAGCAGGCGAAGAGCTTCACGCTGGAGCTTGAGCAGTCCGTGCCGCCGACACCGTCGGAAGCACGCAAAAAGGCCATGCATATTCCCCTGAAATTCGGCCTCGTCGGGCCCAATGGCGAAGACATGGACTGGGCTTCAGCCGATGGCGCAGAAATTTCAGGTGATGTCATTCATCTGCGTGAGCGCAGGCACACGATCAGCTTCAAGGGCATCGGGCAGCGGCCTGTGCTCTCGCTCAATCGGGGCTTTTCCGCTCCTGTCGTGCTTTCCGAACAGGTCTCGAGCGCTGACCGCTACTTCCTCGCGCAGCATGACAGTGATGCGTTCAACCGCTGGCAAGCGCTCAACAGCCTGGCCAACGAGGCGCTGATCGAGGCTGCAAACCAGGCGCGCAACGGGACGGTACCAGGATTTGACGATGAGCTTGTCTCCTTCCCGGCAGGGATCGCAGGCGATGAAACGCTGGAGCCAGCATACCGTGCTCTGGCGATCACGCCACCAGCAGAGGCTGACATTGCGCGCGAGATCGGCGGCAATGTCGACCCGGATGCTATCCATCGGGCGCGCGAGGCCTATCTCGATGCGGTGGCCAGGAGTGGCGCAACCCAAATGGCTTCCGTTTATGACGCTCTGGCGGATGATGGCACTTTCAACCCCGATGCTGGACATGCCGGCAAACGCGCATTGCGCAATGTGCTTCTGGGGCTCCTGATGCGCGCCGAAGGCTCGCCTGAGCGCGGTGTCGTGCAGTATCGCTCCGCAACCAATATGACCGAGCGCCTGGCTGCGCTGATGGAGGTCACGCACAGATTCGCAAACTCGCCGGAAGCCTCTGAACTGCTTGCCGATTTCGAGGGCCGCTACAGTGACAATCCGCTGGTCATGGACAAGTGGCTCACAACCCAGGCGACCATACCGGGTGACGGTGCTGCCGCGCGTGTGAGAGAGCTCATGAAGCACTCAAGCTTCTCGCTCTCCAACCCGAACCGCGTTCGTGCCCTGATCGGCGGTTTTGCCTCCGGGAACCAGACCGGTTTCCATGCAGCTGACGGAACCGGCTACCAGCTTCTGGCCGAGACGATCCTGGCAGTGGAGGAGCTCAATCCGCAGGTTGCAGCACGGCTTGCTGTCACCTTCCGCTCCTGGCGTTCACTGGAACCTCATCGTCAGAAGCTGGCACGGGAGGCCTTGGCGACCATTGCGAAGGCTGAGAACCTGTCGCGCGATCTGCGCGACATCGTTGATCGCACGCTGGCCTGAGGCCACGCTTTCGCCCCGGGTTCTCCCCTCTCAAGCAGGTGCCGGCAAGGCATCCGCAATTTATGGTTAACAAAATCTTACCGCGCCTCTGGACACGGCGAATCACCTCTGATTCCTTATGGATGATTCGTCACCGGGGTGAGACGAATCACCAGAGCGGCGATTTTTAATCCAACGAGGGAGTCCTTCGGATGGCGAAGGCGGACGCGGGCCAAATGCCTGCGGGAGGAATCTTTTCCAAATTGCGCCTTGGCGGGGGGCATGGAATGGGCGTTGCGGGGAACGCCAAGATCATAGCGGCTCCTGCCTATGAGCGACTTTTGGCCATTGAGCCCTATCTCAAGCGCGCCATTCCCCTGCTGATTGTCATCTTCCTCGTTTTCATTGCCGCGGCCCGGTTACTGGCCCTGATGGCCCAGCGTGATGACATCGAGCAGGAAGCCAAGCTCCTGGTCGCGCTTGCCGCGGAGAATCTGGCGCAATCGGCAAGCCTTGAAGCCGCTGGTCAAACCGAGATCACCTCGGTGGCGGCGAACGAAAGGATAACAGCCAGCCTGCGTCATCTGGCGGACCCGGCTGAATGGGTTCTGGCCTTCACCGACAGCAATTTCCGTGTCATCGCGACCTCCCCTTCCGGGCGTTCGCTGCAAGATCGCACACTTGAGGGTCTGGTTACGGGCGGACAACCGCTCTTCATGTTCGGCGAGCGTGCAGGCGTCCTGAAGGTTCGCATCGGCGCGAAGGATTGGCTTGCCTCCGTCAATCTCGTGCAGGGCAAGGGCGCAGCCGTCGCGTTGGCGTCCTATGACGGCATCTTTGCCGACTGGCGGCGGACCGCCTCGCTCAACGTGACACTGTTCGCGCTGACGGCGAGCGTGCTCATGGCGATCCTCTATGCCTATTTCAGCCAGGCTGCGCGGGCGCAGGCAGCGGACCGGATCTATCTGGAAGCCCACCAGCGCATCGATCTGGCACTTGTACGCGGCAAATGCGGGTTGTGGGACTGGGACATGGCGCGCGGCAAGATGTACTGGTCGCGTTCCATGTATGAGATGCTCGGCTATGAAGCCGCCGACGTGATGCTTTCCTTTGGTGATGTAGCAAGCATCATTCACGAGGATGACGGCGATCTGTTCGAGCTCGCCAATCGCATCGTCGCCCGCGAGATCGACCATATCGACCAGATGTTCCGGATGCGGCACGCCGATGGAAGCTGGGTGTGGATGCGGGCGCGCGCTCAGGTGGTCGACCCGAAGGCTCCGGAAATTCACCTGATCGGCATCGCGGTGGATGTCACGGAGCAGCGCACGCTGGTTCAGCAGTCGGAAGTTGCCGACCAGCGCCTGCGCACGGCCATCGAGAACATCACCGAAAGCTTCGTTCTGTGGGATGCGCGCGAGCGGCTGGTGATGTGCAACACCAAGTACCAGCAATATACCGGTCTTGATCCCGCGATCATCGTTCCTGGCGTCAAACGCTCGGAGGTCGAGGAGCAGATGACATCCATCCGCTCCGAACGCCGTCTGATCGGCACCGGCGATCCGCGTGCCGGTGCCACATATGAGCGACAGCTCTCCGACGGGCGCTGGCTGCAGGTGACGGAGCTCAAGA
Source organism: Nitratireductor basaltis (assembly GCF_000733725.1). Taxonomy (NCBI): domain Bacteria; kingdom Pseudomonadati; phylum Pseudomonadota; class Alphaproteobacteria; order Hyphomicrobiales; family Phyllobacteriaceae; genus Nitratireductor; species Nitratireductor basaltis. Next base: position 1,687,366 of record NZ_JMQM01000001.1, read on the forward strand.
CACGGGACGGCGGCACGGTGTCGGTTGGCACCGACATCACGCAGCTCAAGCAGCATCAGGGCAAGCTGGTGGACAGCGAACGCCGCCTGATGGCGACGATCCACGATCTTTCCGAAGCGCGCCGCGCAGAGCAGGACCGTGCACGCGAACTTGTCGACCTCAATCGCAAATATATGCGCGAGACGGAGCGTGCCGAGGCTGCCAATCGGGCAAAATCGGAATTCCTGGCGAACATGTCTCACGAGTTGCGTACGCCGCTCAATGCCATCATCGGCTTCTCGGAACTGATGAAGCAGGGACTCTTCGGGCCGCTAGGTTCCGACCGCTATGAGGAATATGTCGGCGACATCTATGCCAGCGGCACCTATCTGCTTGGCGTCATCAACGATATTCTCGACATGTCCAAGATCGAGGCAGGCCAGTTCTCCGTGGACCGGGAGATCATCGATCTATGCCCGCTGATCCATGAGACGGTGCGCGTGGTGGCGCTGCAGGCGGAGAAGAAGAATATCGAGGTGGAAATGGAAGTCGCCGACACGATTTCGCTCTATGCGGATCGTCGGGCCATCAAGCAGATCGTCATCAATCTGCTGTCCAACGCCGTGAAGTTCACTGGAGAAGGCGGCAAGGTGACCTTGCGCGCAAGGCGGGTGGCACGCGCGGTCATGATATCCATAGAGGATACCGGCTGCGGTATTCCGAAGGATGCTCTGAAAAAGCTTGGACGCCCCTTCGAGCAGGTGCAGAACCAGTTCTCCAAGAGCCATTCCGGCTCCGGTCTCGGGCTTGCCATCTCACGTTCGCTTACCCAACTTCATGGCGGTGCATTGAAGATCCGCTCCACGGAAGGTGTCGGCACGATCGTCTCGGTGCGCATCCCCGCACAGCCCAAGCCAAATCAGACTGTGCGCAAGGCCGGCTGAGCGGCAGTGAAGCGAAACTCAGCTTTCCACCGGTCCGACCAGCTTGTCGAAATGACTGCGTATGGCCGAAGCGGTTTCGCTCAGATGCGCCTCCAGAACCGAAAGCTCCGGCAGATCCACCGCACGCAACAGGATGTCCGCCAAACCGGGGGGAACATCATCCGGCTCTAGCGCACCGGTCAGGCACAGCCGCTCGATCTGCATGACCGTGGAGTAGAGACGATGGGCGCTGGCCAGCGTCTCACAAATCTGCCCGTTCGCGAAGTCGGGCGACAGTTTTTCGAGGATTTCGGCCGTGCGGGTGGTGTGGACCCCGGACTGCACGTTCCCGGTCAGCACCGCAACCTGCGCGATGAATTCCAGATCGATGATGCCGCCGGGCACCAGCTTCAGATCCCAATCGTCCCGCGGTGGCTTTTCCTCTTCGATCAGCGCGCGCATCTTGGCTGCTTCGCGACGCACCTCGGCCGCGTTCCTCTTTTGCGCCAGGATCGCCTGCACTTCTTCTTCTACCGCCTTTTGCAGACTGTCATCACCAGCCACAGCACGGGCGCGGGTCAGCGCCATATGCTCCCAGGTCCAGGCGTCGGAACGCTGGTATTTGCGGAAGGCGTCGAGATCGGTGGCAACAGGCCCCTTGTTACCGGACGGGCGAAGGCGCAAATCCAGCTCATAGAGCACGCCTTCTGCCGTGGGAGCAGAGACCGCAGCGATCAGGCGCTGTGTGAGGCGGGCATAGTAGTGCGGCGGGGAAAGCGGTTTTTCGCCGTCGGACTCATCCGCATCCTCGTCATGGTCGTAGAGCAGGATGAGGTCGACGTCAGAACCGGCAGTCAGCTCGCGGCTGCCAAGCTTGCCCATGCCTAGGATAGCCGTGCGGCCACCTGCAACACGCCCGTGGCGCAGAGCGAACTCCTCCTCCACCGCCTGAAGCGCGGCGGCGATTGTCAGATCGGCCAGATCGGAAAATGCGCGCCCTGCCCGGTCGGCATCGATCGCGCCGGTCAGCAGACGTATGCCGATCAGGAACTTCTGTTCTGCTGCGAAAATGCGCAGCCGATCCAGCAGTTCTTCATAAAGCTGGGCACCAGCCAGAAAACTTTCCAGCCGTTCCTCCAAATAGGCACGGTCGGGAAGCTCGGCGAGTAGCTGCGGATCAAGCAGACCGTCGAACACATGCGGGCGGCGGGTGATGATGGCTGCCAGCCGCGGCGCTGCGCCCATGATGGTGGCAAGCAATTGCGACAGGCGCGGATTTGATTGCAGGATCGAGAAGAGCTGGATACCGGCAGGCAGGCCAGACAGGAACTCGTCAAAGCGCAACAGCGCTTCATCGGCACGGCGTGTGGCACCGAAGGCTTCAAGAAGTGCCGGCGTGATCTCGGTCAGTCTTTCGCGCGCTTCGGCAGACTGGGTCGAGCGATAGCGCCCGAAATGCCAGCCGCGAATGACACGGCAGATATCGCTGGGGCGCTCAAAGCCGAGCTCGTTCAATGTTTCAAGCGTGCCCGGGTCATCGACATCGCCGGTAAAGACGAGATTGCCGATGCCGCGCGAGAGTTGCGGTGCAGTCTCGAACAATGCAGCGTAGTGATGTTCCACCAGCTTCAGCGTGGAGCGGAATTTCCCGGAGAATGCATCCGGTGCAAGTCCGAGCAGTCCGGCGATGCGCGCCAGTCCCTCGTCGTCATCGGGCAGCGTGTGCGACTGCTCGTCATCCACCACCTGAATGGCGTGCTCGACATCGCGCAGGAACCAGTACTGCTCCTTCAGCCCTTCAGCCGCCTCCCCGGATATCCAGCCATTTTCGGCAAGGCGGTCGAGCATCTGCGTCGTTGCCTTGCCGCGCAATTCGGGGAAGCGGCCACCGGCGATCAACTGCTGGGTCTGCACGAAGAACTCGATCTCGCGAATACCGCCGCGTCCAAGTTTCACATTGTGGCCGCGCACGGCCACCTCGCCGTGACCCTTGTGGGCGTGGATCTGGCGCTTGATCGAATGGATGTCGGCAATAGCCGCATAGTCGAGGAACTTGCGCCAGACATAGGGCTGCAGTTCGCGCAGGAATGCCTCGCCCGCTTTCAGATCGCCGCCCACAGGCCGCGCCTTGATCATGGCGGCGCGTTCCCAGTTCTGGCCACGGCTTTCATAGTAATTCAGCGCCGCTTCCACCGGAATCGCCAGGGGCGTAGAGCCGGGATCGGGGCGCAGTCTCAGATCGGTGCGGAAGACATAACCGTCTTCTGTACGGTCTTGCATGATGCGCAGAAGCCGGCGGGTCAGCCGCACGAAAAGCTCTGTAACCTCATAGGGATCGGTAACAGCCGGAGCTTCCGGGTCCAGCAGGACGATCAGATCGATATCGGACGAGAAGTTGAGCTCGCAGGCACCGAGCTTGCCCATGGCCAGCACGATCCAGCCGCAACCTTTTACGGGATCGGCGGGGTCCGGCAGCTTCAGCTTTTCCTGCCGGTGCGCGTCACGCAGGAGATAGGCGCAGGCAGCGCCGATGGCGTTTTCGGCCAAATCGCTGAGCCGTTCGACGGTCGTTTTCGTGTCTGCCGCACCGGCGAGCATGTCGAGCGCGATGAGGAAATGGGCTTCGCGCTTGGCCTGGCGCAGGGCCTTCATCACGTCTTTTTCGCTGGCATCATCAGCCATGCCGGCTTCACGCATGGCCTGCGCTATTTCACTCAGGCGGTCGTCAATAGAGGCGTCGAACAGCGCTTCCAGCGCCTGGGGCCTGCGGCGTGCGAAGTCACGGAGATAGGGCGACAGTTCCAGAACGGCGCCAAGGAAGTTCCGCAATTCGCAGGGCGTTTCAAGAAGGGCGCACAGTTTCGCGCATTCAGCCTCGGCCGCCTCTTCTGACAGGAACTCCAGTTCGCGCTCAGCCTGATCGTCATCGGTTGGAACAAGCTTTGCCGCTGGTTTGCCGAACCAGATCGCGCCTGTCTCGCCTTCAAATTCCTTGCCTTCCATCTAGCCCTTCTTGCGTGCGGGGAATGTCATGGCAACTGACAACCCCTCGCCTGCGCCGTCAAGCTCAAGACTGCCGCCATGAAACTTCATCACGGCTTTTGCCAGGCTCAAACCGAGGCCGGAACCGGGCTGGCTTCTGCTCGGTTCCAGACGCACGAAACGTTCCGTGGCGCGTTCACGGTCTTCGGGCGGAATACCCGGACCGGTGTCTCGGACCACGATTTGTGCGCCGTCGCCCTCGCGCTTCAGGCTCACAGTCACCTTCGGGGCTTCTGCCTCGGAGGAGTATTTGATGGCATTGTCGATAATGTTGGAAAGCGCCTGACCGACCAGTTCGCGATTGCCTACGACACTGACATTGTCGGTAGCCTCGGCGCTAAGCTCGACGCCACAGTCCTCGGCCAGCGGCTCATAAAGCTCAACCACATCGGCCAGAATGGCCGACAAATCGATTTCGTCCTGATTTTCTGCGGAATAGCCGGCCTCAAGCCGCGAGATCATGAGAATTGCATTGAATGTGCGGATGAGCTGGTCGGATTCGGCAATCGTCTGCTCCAGAGCTGCTCGGCTTGCGCTTTCATCCGAAACATCCGCAAGTGCTGCCTCGGCGCGGTTGCGCAAGCGTGTGAGCGGCGTCTTCAGATCATGCGCGATATTGTCGGAAACCTGCTTGAGCCCCTCGTTGAGCGCATTGATGCGGTCAAGCATGCGGTTGAGATTTTCCGAGAGACGATCGAATTCGTCCCCCGCGCCACTCACCGGAAGGCGTTGGTTGAGGTCGCCTCCCATGATCTGTCGGCTGGCTTCGGACACATTGTCGATGCGCTTGAGCGCACGCCGCCCCACGAAGTACCAGATCAGCAGCGCGCCCAGCCCCATCATGCCCAGAGCTGCCATCAGCGCCCGCCGGACCACGGTTCTGAAGCGCTCGGGTTCGCCAAGATCGCGACCGACAAGCAGCATCATCGAGTTGGGAAGTTCGATCACCTGTGCGACCGCGGTGTGGTTGGTGGCGCCGGAATCCTGCGCGTCACCATAGCGGTCATAGGAAAAGGGCCGCTCGGTCCATCCGGAACGGTCAAGCACACCGGGCTGAAGCCCTTCGACATTTCCCGACAGGATCTCGCCGGTCGGTCCGGCCAGAAGGTAGAGATTGGCGCCGGGCTGACGCGAACGCATGTCGAGGACCCGGGCGAGTGTCGCAAGCCCGCCGCGCCTGTAGGCCCGACCAAGATCGGCCACCTCCTCCACAATGGCTTCCCGCGTCTGAACGGTGAGAATGCGCACGGAAAGGGAGGTGACATAAACAACAAGCACCGTGGCGCAGATGGCAAAGAGAAGCAGATAGAGCGCGGACAGACGTGCTGCCGTTGTGCGCATGACAGCCGGGAGTCGCATGGGCTCAGTCCGCTCTCAACATGTAACCCGCACCGCGCACGGTATGCAGAACCGGGGTTTCGAAGCCCTTCTCTATCTTGCCGCGAAGCCTTGAGATGTGGACATCGATCACATTGGTCTGCGGATCGAAGTGGTAGTCCCAGACATGTTCCAGAAGCATGGTGCGCGTGACCACCTTGCCCGCATTGCGCATCAGATATTCCAGCAGCCTGAACTCACGCGGCTGCAGCGTGATCTCCTCGCCGGCGCGCCGCACCTGGTGTGTCAGACGATCAAGTTCCAGATCACCGACCACATAGCGCGTCTCGACATCCTTCGCACCGATGCGGCGGCGAAGGACCTCGACACGGGCCAGAAGCTCGGAAAACGCATAGGGTTTCGTCAGATAGTCGTCACCACCGGCGCGCAGCCCGGTCACACGGTCGTCCACTTCCCCCAAAGCCGACAGCACCAGTGCGGGCGTGGTGTCACCCTTCTCGCGCAACTCGCTGATGACCGACAATCCATCGCGACGGGGAAGCAGGCGGTCCACCACATAGACATCATAGCTGCCAGTGTCGGCGAGGTTGAAACCCGTTTCGCCATCGGGTGCGATATCGGCAACATGGCCGGCTTCGAGGAAGGCTTTCTTCAGATAGTCGGCCGCCTCGCGGTCATCTTCGATTAGCAAAATCTTCATTAAGCACACCTCTTCCGCCACCCCGTGAGAGGCTTGTGAGAAAAAGGCGCCGCAGCATGTTGCCACGGCGCCTGTTGTTCGTTCGGCAGGCCAGCCGCCGGTCTAGCCGATCGGCAGCGCGATAAAGCGGTTGGCGCCTTCACGTACGACCTGCAGCAATACTGCGCTGCGACCGTCGTCGGAAGCGGCATCCACGGCATCACGCAGAGCCTTGACCGACTTCACTTCCTTCGAATTTACCGAGCGGATCACGTCACCTGGCAGAATGCCGTTGTCTTCGGCCTCGCTACCTGCTTCCACATCAGTGACGAGCAAGCCGTCGCCATCTTCAGCAGGGGCCAGATAAAGGCCAAAACCCGCCTCGGCGACCTCTGCTTCCGGCCGGTCTTCCTCAGGCTCTGCAGCTGCGACTTCTTCCTGCTCGGTCATCTCACCCAGCTTGACATCGATCGTCTGTGCCTCGCCGTTGCGCCACAAGGTGACCTCGACTGTCGCATTGGGCTTCATGTCGCCGATGGTGCGGGCAAGATCCTTGGGCGAATCGATATTCTCGCCCTCGACCGCGATCACCACGTCACCAGCGCGGATCCCCGCCTTGTCTGCCGGTTCACCGGCAGTCGCATCATTGATCAGCGCGCCCTTGGCTTCGTCGAGGCCCAGCGATTCAGCGATTTCCTCGGTAACGGGCTGGATCTGCACGCCCAGCCAGCCGCGCTTGATGCTGCCATTCTCGATGAGCTGGCTGACGACGTTCTTTGCAAGTGATGCAGGAATTGCGAAAGCGATGCCCACATTACCGCCCGACGGTGAAAAGATAGCGGTATTCACACCAACGACCTCACCCGACAGGTTGAAGGCCGGGCCGCCGGAGTTGCCCTTGTTGACCGCAGCATCGATCTGGATGAAGTCGTCATAGACTCCCGCACCGATTTCGCGACCACGTGCGGAGACAATACCGGCCGTCACCGTACCGCCAAGACCGAAGGGGTTGCCGACAGCAACCACCCAGTCACCGACCCGCACCTTCGCATCATCGGCGAAGTCGACATAGGTGAATTCACGCTCTTCCTCGACCTTCAGGACAGCCAGATCGGTGCGCTCGTCGCTGCCGACGAGTTCGGCATCGATCTCAGTGCCGTCATCCATCACAACCGTATAGGCGCTGCCGCCACGGATCACGTGATGGTTGGTGACAAGATAGCCATCTTCCGAGATGAAGAAACCGGACCCCTGGGAGATCGGACGTTCTGCGCGGCGCTCATTGCGCGGACGGCGCTGGCGGAACTCTTCACGCGGGCTCTCGCCGAAACGGTCGAAGAAGCGGCGCAGCGGATGGTTCTCAGGCAGGTTCTCCATGCCGGGCATGCCGAATTGCTCGATACCGCCGGCGGTCTCACGAACCTCGCCCTTCACCCGCACCGACACAACGGCTGGCGAGACAACCTCGACGACGTCGCCGAAGCTTGGCGCCTGGATTGGCTGATCAAGCTTCACCGGATCCGCAAGGACGGGCACGGTACCGGTTGTAACGGCGCCAAAACCAAGCGAGCCTGCAACGGCCAGGGAGGCAACTGCAGCTGCGAGTTTGGTACGGGTTTTTCTGATATTGTTGTTTGCGCTCATGTCGCGTTCGGCTCCTCTTGCCTTTCGCTGAAATCACATCGTGGCGGCAGCAGGTAGCACCCGCAGCGCCTCACTTGCAGAAATACATAGGTAACGACACATTACGGCGCCATTTCCGAGGCATGAAACTTTCGTAATGTTTGCGCTCCCGCTGGTCATTCCTCATCTTCATCAACCAGTCGCGTCAGGACATGGGAGCTGTTTTCCAAGGTTCTGTGCACCGGGCATTTGTTTGCGATCTCGACGACTTTCGCACGCAAGGCTTCATCGAGTTCGCCCTCAACGCTGATCAGACGGTCAAACTGGTCGATCCGCCCGGACTTCCCATTGGATATGTCCGACCCGCTGTCCTTCCGGTGAACCTTGCGATGCGAGACATCCACGCTCACACGCCCCAGATCAATCTTCTTGTGCTGGGCGTAGATGCGCAGGGTCATGGAGGTGCAGGCACCGAGCGCCGCTGACAGGAAATCATAAGGGGAAGGTCCGGTGTCGTCGCCACCCATCTCCTCCGGTTCGTCTGCAAAAAGCCTGTGGCGCCCTGCCTGCACCGCGTTCTGGAATTGGCCCACGCCGGTTTCCGACACGCGAACATGCTCGATCGGCTCTTCTGCCTGCGAATGATCCGGTGCCAGATAGCGCGACGCCCAGCCGGCAATGACGCTTGCTGCAAACCGCGCATCCGCCTCATCGGTCAGAAGGTGGTCTGCCTTGTCGAGCGAAACGAAGCTTTTCGGATGACGCGCCGCCGTGAATATGGCCGTCGCGCTGTCGATGCCGACGATTTCGTCGCCGGGCGCATGCATGATCAAGAGCGGCTTGCGCAGATCCTTTATTGCGTCTGCCAGTTTGTGCTCGCGCACATCATCAAGAAACTGCCGCTCGATGGTGAAATGCCGGCCATGGAGATCAACCCGCGCCTTGCCGCTGCGCTCGATTTCACCAATATCCGCGTGGAAGTTTTCAAGAACATGGTCGGCGTCCGAAGGCGCGCCCAATGTCACCACCGCTTGCACCTCCTCCACCTTTCCAGCCGCAGCCAGGACTGCAGCCCCACCCAGTGAATGTCCGATCATCAGGGCCGGCGCTTCGAGATTGGAGCGCATGAAATCAACGGCGGAATAGATATCCTGGATATTGGTGGAGAAATTTGTGGAGGCGAACTCGCCCTCACTCGACCCCAGGCCCGTGAAGTCGAAACGCAGGACCGCGATGCCCGCGCGCGCGAGTTCAGAACCTATCCGGCGCAGGCCGACCAGATCCTTGGAGCAGGTAAAGCAGTGGACAAGCAGAGCGTATCCGCGCACCGGTCCGTTGGGCAGGTCGAGACGGGCGGCAAGCCGTGCACCGGAATGACCGTCGAATTCCAGCTTTTGCGTTTTCTCGACCATAATGTCTCCCTCACCTGAGAAGATAGGCAAGGTGCATCAAAAGCAAAGTTATACAACAGGGATCTACGGCTGCCTTCAGCTGTCCCGCCGCTCTGCGAGAATGCGTTCCAAGCGCTGCTCCTCCTCCTCGCTCAGACTGGCTGCCTTGCGCCTGCGGTGGCTTCCCACCGTTGTGAAGGCAAGCAAAAGACCGATGAGCAACAGGATTGCGGGCGCGCCCCACAGCAAGGCGTTGCCCCATGAAAAGCGCGGCTTGAGAAGAACGAACTCGCCGTAGCGATCCACGATATAGTCGATCACTTCTTCGTCAGTGTCTCCAGCAACGAGGCGTTCCCGCACGAGAACACGGAGATCGCGCGCCAGATCGGCATTGGAATCGTCTATGGACTGGTTCTGGCAAACCATGCAGCGCAGATTGAGCGAAAGATCGCGGGCGCGCTGTTCCAGAACCGGATCTTCGAGCACTTCATCGGGTTCGACGGCATTGGCCGGCGACAATGTCAGTATTGTGAGGAGCAGCGCTGCGGCAAGTTTCTTCCAGGGCATGCTGTCACTCCACGACCAGCCGCGCCTTGCGTCGCGGCATCGGCGCGCCGACGCGCAGACGCCGATCGAGAAGCGACAGTGTCCCTCCAATCATCATCACGAGCGCGCCCAACCAGATCAGCGTCACCCACGGCTTCCACCAGGCGCGCACCACCAGTCCGCCGTCCTCGGTGACCTCGCCGATGGATACATATAACTGGCTCAGGCCAAGCGTTCTGATTCCGGCTTCGGTGGTGGGCACACCGCGCACTGCGTAGAAGCGCTTGGCGGAAACGACCGTCCCGCGCGCCGTGCCATCGCTTGCGAACAGTCGAAAGCGCGCCTGATCTTCGGTAAAATTGGGACCGGTGAAGGGTTGGATGCCGTCAAGCCGCAGGCGGTAGTCCCCCACCTCGACCGTCTCCCCCGGTTTCAGAACCACGATGCGCTCGATCTCGAGCGTCGTCACGCTGACCAGCCCAAGCGCCATCACGCCCAGACCCGCATGGGCCAGAGCCGTGCCCTTGATTGAGCGCGGCAGTTTCCACAAGCGTTGCAGTGCCGTGCCAAAACCGGCTTTGGGCAAGCCTGCCTTCAGGGCAATGTCGGTGACCGCGCCGAAAATCAGCCAAAAGCCGAGCGCAATGCCAAGCGCTGCGGCTAGGGTGGCGCGGTCCATGAACAGCAGGACCGCCGCACCACATCCAAGCGCTATGGTAAAAGCCGCGAAAAGATGCTGGCTCACCGCCCAGATGTCCCCCCGTTTCCAGGCCAGCAGCGGACCGAACGGTACAAGCATCATGAGTGGGAAGATCAGGGGCAGGAATGTCAGATTGAAGAAGGGTGGGCCAACCGAGACCTTCTCCCCCGTCACGGCTTCCAGCGCGAGCGGGTAGAGCGTGCCGATCAAAACCGTGGCTGCGGCCGTCGTCAAAAGCAGATTGTTCACGACAAGCGCGCCTTCACGGGATATCGGCTGAAACAGCCCGCCCGGTGCCAGCGTGCCTGCGCGCAGTGCAAAGAGTGCCAATGCGCCGCCAATGAACAGGATCAGCAGCATCAGGATGAATACGCCGCGTGCCGGATCGGTGGCGAAGGCATGAACCGATGTGAGAACGCCTGAACGCACCAGGAAGGTGCCGAGCAGCGACAGGGAAAATGTGAGGATCGACAGGAGAACGGTCCAGATCTTCAACGCGGAACGCTTCTCCATGACGATGGCAGAATGCAAGAGTGCGGTGCCCGACAGCCAAGGCAGGAAAGAGGCGTTCTCCACCGGATCCCAGAACCAGAACCCGCCCCAGCCCAATTCATAATAGGCCCAGTAAGACCCCATCGCGATACCGCCGGTGAGGAAAATCCAGGCGACCAGCGTCCAGGGCCGCACCCATCGCGCCCATGCCGCATCAATGCGACCATCGATGAGGGCAGCAACCGCGAAGGAGAAGGAGATGGAGAATCCGACATAGCCGAGGTAGAGAAGCGGCGGATGGATAGCCAGACCGACATCCTGCAGTATCGGGTTGAGATCCTGTCCCTCGATCGGCGCAGGTACGAGCCGGGCAAAGGGGTTGGAGGTCGCGAGGATGAAAAGCAGAAATGCAGCAGCGACCAGGCCCTGAACCGACAGCACATTTGCGCGAAGGCTTGCCGGCAGGTTACGGCCGAAGAGTGCCACCAGCGAACCGAACAGAACGAGTATCAGGACCCAGAGCAGCATGGAGCCCTCATGGTTTCCCCAGGTGCCGCTGATCTTGTAGATCAGCGGCTTTGCCGAATGAGAATTTTCCCAGACATTCGCAACGGAAAAATCCGACTGAACATAGGCGCTCACAAGCACTGCGAATGATATCGCCACAAGCGCACATGAGGTCAGGGCCACCGGTCCGCCGACGGCCATCAGCTTGTCATGGTTCAGCTTGGCGCCCACGAGCGGCACAACCGCTTGAACAAGCGCAAGGGCAAAAGCCAGGACAAGGGCGAAATGACCGAGTTCGACGCTCATGGGGATCAGTTGCCCTCTTCTTCCTGCCAGACGCCCTGTTCTTTCAGCCTATCAGCCACCTCACGGGGCATATAGGTCTCGTCATGCTTGGCAAGCACCGTGTCGGCCACGAATACGCCGTCGGCCCGAAAGCGTCCTTCCGTCACCACGCCCTGATTTTCGCGAAACAGGTCGGGCAGAATGCCGGTATAGACGACATTGATGGCATTCTCGCTATCGCTGACCGCGAAACGCGTTTCAGCGCCTTCGTTGCGCACCACTGATCCATCCTGAACCAGACCGCCCAGTCGAATGCGCTCGTCGTCGCCAAGCTTCTTCGCCAGCAGGTCTGCGGGCATGTAGAAGTAGGATGTCTGCTGGCCGAGCGCATAGAAGGTCAAACCGGCAGCAAGCGCCAGGAAGGCCATGCCGGCACCAATTACAGACAGACGTTTCTGCTTGCGTGTCACCTTTGCCTTCCTTTCAAGCAGTTCGCGCTTTCACTCTTCACCGAAGATCGGCAGCGTTTCGGCATAGTCGCGAATGCTTTGTGCATCTTTGCTATCCGGCCCTAATGCGGCGATTGCGCGATCAAGTGCATCCTGCGCAGCCTCCTTGCGGCCCAGCACCGAAAGCGAACGCAACAGACGCTGCCATCCTTCGGGATCTTCGGGGTTCTCGCGCAGTCTCTGGTCGAGTCCTGAAACCATCGATTCGATCATTGCCTGCTGCTCGGCATTGGCTCTGAGCGGACCTGCTTCAGGCTGCGCGCCACCGGGTGTAAGTCCAGCCATTGCACTGCGCGCTGCTGCAAGCCAGGGCGAATCTGCGGGAAGGTCCTCCGACAGCGCCTGAAGTCTCTGGCCTGCCTCTTCTTCTCGCCCTTCCTGGGCCAGCGCCAGAGCCAGATAAAAGCGCGCGCGCGGGTTTTCCGGATCAAGCTCCAGCGCCGCGCTGAAAGCCTTTTCGGCCTCTGCCTGAACCACTCCTTGTGCCCCTCCGACCAGCGCTTCGCCCAGAAGCGCATATATCGTTGCGTCCTCGCCTTCCAGGGCGAGAATTCGCCGATAGGCATTGGCGGCATCACCGAAGCGCCCAAGCCTTGCGTAGATAGGCGCAAGCGCCTGCCAGCCGCGCACATCGTCGGGCCGCTGGGCAAGCTGCGCCTCGGCGCGCGCGACAAGCTCCTGAATGCTTGCCTGTGAGGGATCTGCATCCTGACGTGCCGATAGGGGCTGCGCGGGCACTTCAGGCGAGCCGAGGACGCCATAAATTCCCCAGCTTGCGACAGGAACGAACAGCACGGCAGCAATCGCCACGGCTCGCGCAATCCTGTCCTTGCCAAGACGTGTGCCGGCGGAAGTTCCTTCGTCATCCACCTGCAGAATGCGACGTCCCAGTTCCGCACGCGCCTCCATAGCCTCGTCACGGGAGATCAAACCGCTTTGCACATCGCGTTCGAGTTCTTCCAGCTGATCGCGATACACTTCGAGCGCGTGTTCGCCGTGGCGGGTCTCGTGCGTCTGCGCACGCAGAAACGGGCGCATGACGGCAAGAGCAGCCAGAAGCGTGATCAGCGCTGTAATGGTCCAGAACATCATCGCATTCGCTTAATGCGAAACGGGCCTATTTACCAGCATAACCGCCTGCGTCGGAATGACCTGCCGCGAAAGCGCGTGCCCGGCATCTAGATGAGCAAGGTCCAGCTTCCGTCGGGATTGCGGCAGGCCGTACCGCGAACGGAGCGCGCGCGTCCGCCCTCTTCAACCAGATGTGAATAGGGACGACAATCCTGTGAGCCGACCCTGTAGGGCTGGGCAGCCGTCACGGTGCCGCTGCGGCCGGACCGCTCGTCGCGCCAGGCGACGGGCTCGCCGGCAGGCGCGGTCTCAAGCGCCTTGTACTCGGCTTCCAGTGCCGCCAACTCTTCGCGACGGCTCAATTCGACGCCAAGAGAGTTGATGAGAAGAGCGCCACCGACGATGCCTTTTGCCGGTTTCTGCTGTTGCGTCGCAACGAGCGGCAGTGCTCCACCTGACGGCAATGCGGAGACACAGCCAGACAGGGGCAGAATGGCAATAACGGCGAAAAGCCCAGTCCTCATCACGCGCCGAATTCCTATTCAAACGTCAGCCCAGCACAACATCACTCTACAGGGCCGTCTATAAATCATCTTTGGCTGAAATTTGTCTAATACAATCAGAAGATTTCATGCAACCGGAAGTGTAACCACCGCGCGCAGACCACCTAATCGGGAGCGCTCAAGAGCGATGGTACCTTTGTACTCCTCCACCAGATCAGCGACGATGGCAAGGCCCAGACCGGTTCCCGGCTTGCTTTCGTCCAGCCGTCTTCCGCGCTTGAGCGCCTGGCGGGCCTGCTCCTCGGGAATCCCGGGTCCATCATCCTCGATGCAGAGAAGAAACGTGCTCCCAGCCTCGACGACCTCTACGCGAATGTGTCCGCTGGACCATTTGACAGCATTCTCGAGCAGATTGCCGCAGATTTCTTCGAAATCCTCCCGTTCGCCCGCAAAGATCACCGCTCCTTCCGGCATTCGCTGATCGACATGGGTTTCAGGACTGATCTTCCTGAAAGCGCGCAGGAGACGGTTGAGCGTTTCATTGACCTGGGTGCGCTGTGCGAGGGTGCCTTGTTGTGCAGCTGCACGGGCACGCTTGAGATAGTGGTCGATCTGGTTTTGCATCGCGCTTGCCTGACCTTCGATCAGGCGACCACGGTCACCACCAAGTTGACGCGCCTCGTTGGTCACCACTGCGAGGGGTGTCTTGAGAGAGTGCGCGAGGTTGCCCACCTGAGTGCGTGAGCGTTCAATTATCCTGCGATTGCTTTCAATGAGCGCATTCGTTTCATGTGCAAGAGGCTCGATTTCCGCCGGGAAAGGCCCGGATAGCTTTTCAGCCTGCCCCTCGCGGATCTTCGCCAATGCGCCGCGAATATTGCCCAAAGGGCCGAGCGCCAACAAGATCGCCAGCACATTGATGCCGACCATTCCGAGGCCGAACAATCCGAGATAACTCATCAGCCGACGCGAGAACCGGCTAATCTCGCTTTCCAGCTCGCTGACATTGCCCATCACACGGAAACGGGCGATGCGGTCCCCCTCACCCAGCACGATTTCGGCTTCCAGGACCTGGATCTCGTGATCTGCAGGCCCGGTCGTCAGATAGGCGCGCTGATAGGTATCGTCGAAAGGCACTTCATCTGAGGAAGGAACGGGAACAGGACCGGTAAGAGATGCAGAGCGCAACGGCCTTGAAAGTGTGTCGCTGACAGGTTCCACGGACCAGTACCAGCCGGAATTCGGTCGCGAGAAACGCAGATCGCCAAGATTTGGCACGCCGACCAACTCACCCCGGTCCGAGGCGCTCACCGAAGCGATGAGATTGAACAGATGCGCCGACAAGACGGTGTCGAAGCCGCGCTGGCTTACCTGGCGGAAAAGCGTTGAAATGACCGTTGCGATGACCAGAAGCGCGATAATCGCCCAGATTGACGAGAAGGCGATCACACGGAAAGAGAGCGACCGTCGTGCCTTTGTGCACCAGTCGCAGAAGCGACGCCAGCGCGTGCGCGTCTCAGGCATCGGGCTCGCGCATACGATAGCCCATGCCGCGCACGGTCTCGATCACGTCCACACCCAGCTTCTTGCGCAGACGCCCGACAAAGACTTCGATCGTATTGGAATCGCGGTCGAAATCCTGATCATAAAGATGCTCGACCAGTTCCGTTCTGGACACCACCGATCCCTTGTGATGCAGAAGATAGGCGAGCATCCGATATTCGTGCGACGTCAGTTTCAGCGGAACTCCGTTGACGTCTGCCTTGGAGGCCTTGGTGTCCACGCGCAAGGGACCGCAGAAGAGCTCGGACGAGGCATGTCCGGCAGCGCGCCGGATCAATGCGCGCAAGCGCGCCAGAACTTCTTCCATATGAAACGGCTTGGTGACGTAGTCGTCGGCGCCGGCATCTATGCCTGATACCTTGTCGCTCCAGCGGTCCCGCGCGGTAAGAATGAGGACCGGCATCTTCCGGTCGTCCCGGCGCCAGCGCTCCAGAATGGAGATGCCATCCATCTGCGGCAGGCCAACGTCAAGCACAACGGCATCATAGGGTTCGGTATCGCCGAGGAAATGCCCCTCTTCGCCATCATGGGCAGCGTCCACCACATAGCCCGCATCCGACAGCGCGTCGCAAAGCTGCCGGTTCAGGTCCTTGTCGTCTTCAACAACCAGTATGCGCATACACTCACAGCCTTGTTGAAAGTCGGTTCAGGTAGAGCGATGGTGCGGCTTCGCCATCAGGCGTTGACGTCGAATTCCATCCGTCGCGGACGGCCACCGTCTTGCCCGGGAACCACTATCACGATTCGGCACACTGTCCGGCCACCACGCGTTTCGGGCGTTGCCTTGGCCAGTGTGCCGCCATTCTCACCGGCAATTCTCTGGCCAATGGCATAGCAGTCATTCTGCGCAATCAGAAGGGGAGCCTCACCCGCCAGGGGATTGGCCTGGGATGGTGCAGCCTCCAGCCCAGACACAGCGGCTGTCAGCGCGAAGGCGAATATGGTGAGGCTGTTGCGTTTCATAACCTTTTACTAGCCCAGTTTCGCTGAACGGGAAATGAACAATCAGGCCGCGCCTGCCCCGCTTTGAGTGCAGCAGGCGCGGTATTGCTCTAGATCAGTCGCGCGGTGGCCCGTACCCGGCCAAGCAGGGCTGCAATGCCTGACAGTGCGGTCACGATCTGCAGCAGATATTCCGTGGTGGCGATCTTGTCGACCTGCTCCACCGGCAGCCCGGCCAATCCTCCAGCACCGGCGACGATTGTCACGATCGAGGCCCAGATCGTGCGCGAGAGATACCAGGGTTTATGCTCATTCATGCGTGTCTCCTTCTTGGATCACGGGAGGGGGAAACGTGCCTTCGCGACAAGGCCCGGACCGATGGATCCCACTTGACACACGGCCAGATCGAACTCGGTTTCTCCAGCCGCGAAGTCTTGTGCAATCAGGCTCTCATCGTAGTGAAAGTTTGGCTCGTTCCGGCTGACGCTGCGTTTGATCGCGCCATCGGTTGCAGCAATCTCTACCCGGTAGAGCTCCTGGGTTTCGCCAAGCGGAACATCCTCGGCGAGCCAGCTGTCGGCGTCGATGCGTCCGCGTCGCACCCAACTCACCTTCAACCCCTGGGCCGCGCGCCTTGAACGAAGATGCACCGGTGCCAATGGCAAATGCGCCCTCATCCCGCCGATCAGTGATCGCGTTACGAAATGCGTGGATGAAAGATCCTGACCCGCAGGGCCGACCTTCCAGTTCAGCTGCAACCCCACCTCGTCATGGGAGAGACCGGCCGGCACCACTGCATCGTCCAGCAAAGCAAAGTCCGCGCCAGTGGGCGCGCCGGCTTTCATGGCGTCTGTCGTTCCGCCCTGTCCGCGCAACAAGCTTTGCAGAACCCAGACATTCGGCTCCACTTCTTCGGCGTTGGCGAACTGTAAAACCTCCCAGGCACCATTGCCTGAACGTACAGCGGCGGCATTGGCGCCATTAAGGAGGCGTGCCTTGGAAACGCTCGCCAGTTCCCCGTCCAGAAGCAGCAGAACGAGCCGACTTGCCGCATCAAATCGACCTTCTACCCGACCGGCCGACAATGGCTGCAGCAATGTCCCCGTTGTCGCACGCTTCTCGACAACCCGCCGCAGCTCAAATCCGCTGTCTTCGGGTGAGGCAAGCAGCACCTGACTGCGCCAGGGCCGCGCACGAACGGCCACCTGGAATCTCTCGGAAGCCTCTGCCGCGCGCCCCAGCATCGGCAGATCGATGAACAGGATATGGGGAGGACCTGCAACGAGGCCTTCGGGCGTGCTTCGCTCAGGCAGTTGGACAACAGGTGCTGCCCGCGCAACACGTGACATTCGTCGCGCCTGCAGTTGACGCACGATCCCCTCGTCCACTTCGCTTACGAGGTATTCCGCTCCCATTTCATCGATACTGACAATGTCGCCGACATCGAAACTGCGATCGCTTGCGGGAACTGCGAGACGTACCGTCTCACGCCCCTGCCAGACCCTCTTTATCCAATCGCGGGTCAGAACCTGCGCCTCGCCCGCATCCAGGACACCGGGAAAGGAGAGATAGCGCGTACCGTTGCCTTTCACACCGACATGATTAGCAGTCGCTGCGGCGGATTGATGCTCATTCAGGGCGTCGCGATAATTCAGTTCGGCACGCTCCGGCAGCGCATGCTCCGGTTCGCGACGGCGTTCAATGATACCCTCGTCGCTCAGCACCAGTGCCTTGATCTTCCTGGCTGCCTGCGCGCTTTGGCTGGTCTGCGTGAATATCAGACGACCCTCGCGTTCAAACACGTCGATGCCGTGCAGCGCCACCAAAGGCTCCAACGCCTCGCGAGCGGTCGTCGGATTGGCTATTACATAGCCACTGACCTGTCCGCTCAGCCTGGCAGTATCCGCGCCTGAAAACGCATAGTCGGCCAGCACTCCGTCCACGACCGCCTGCAGGGTGGAGCCAGCCTGACGGCCGGTCAGCCAGTGGCCGGTGGCCCAGTTGTCACCATCCCCCCACACGTCCCGATAGAGCGGGAATGCGGGATAGGGCCGGGCATCCCAGGCCCATATGCTGATCGATGCCGGATCGACCATTTCGCCACCATAGACGGGCGAAACCGGATTGGCATCAGCGCCTCCATTCAGCCAATGCTCGAAATGAGCCCGCAGGAAACTGGCCTGCGCCAAATCGTTGCGCCCACCACTGGAGAAATGGGGCAAGCCGTTTTCCGCCGATTTCGGGTCGGGGAACATGTTGGGCTGGTTTGGCCCCTTGTCCACGGCCGCACAACCAAGTTCGGTAAAATGAAACGGCTTTGACCGCGGCACCCAAGCCGTCGGTTCTGATCTTTCAATTCCGCCGATGCGCTCATAATGCGGGTTGGACCACCAGCCTTTCAGATCCTTGTAGCGCCAGACCCAGTGTTTGCCGTAGGCCCCATCGGAAATCGGGCTGCGTTCGCGGCGTTCCCGCTCCGCCGTACCCCGGTAATACCAGTCAAATCCCTCGCCCGATGTGATGGCGCGCTGCATGGCGGCGACGTCATAAGCATGCACGAAGCCATCCGGATTGCCTTCCGCCACGTCCGTGTCGCGCCAGTCGGCCAAAGGCATGTAGTTGTCGATACCGACGGCATTGATCGTCGGATGCGCCCAAAGTGGATCAAGGTGAAAGTAAAGATCTCCCGAACCATCGGATGGCTGATAGCCGAAATACTCGCTCCAATCCGCGCCATAGGTCAATGTGACCGCATTGCCGAGAATGGCACGGACATCCTCGACCAGTTCCACGAGCGCTTCCACGAAGGGGAATTTTCGCGCGCCATCGCGGATGGTCGTCAATCCGCGCAATTCCGACCCGATCAGGAACCCGTCCACGCCGCCTGCAACCTTCGCCAGATGCGCATAGTGCAGCAGGAAGCGTCGATAACCCCAGTCATTGGCATCGCCACCGAAGGCGACTATATCGCCTGCGGCTGTGAAGTCGTATCGCCCCGCATCACCACAGAAATTCGACACCTGCGCGCGCGCAACATCTGACCTGTCCGCGCTTGCGGTTTGCCCGGCTGCTGGGTGGCAAGTGATGCGTCCGCGCCAGGGGAATGACGGCTGATGACCGGCCGAATAGGGATCAGGCAAGGCATTGCCCGGCGGCACATCCATCATCACGAACGGATAGAGCGCCACCTTCAGGCCTCGCCCCCGTATGGCGCGGATCGCCGCGATCACGCTCTTATCCGTGGGCGTGCCGCCAAAGGCAGCCTTGCCACCCACCCGCGATACCGCCTGCGCCTCCTCGCGGATCACATTGGAGACGCGCCAGGCCATGGAATGCGTCTCGGTCCCGGCTGTGACCACCTTCGGGCGGATGGTGCAATGTCCTGCACGCAAGTCGTCGCCAAACCAGCTGACCACCACCGATACGGTTTCGATATTGGGAAAAAGCGCCTGCAATTCGTCGAGCGAAGCTTCCAGATCGCTCGGTGCCGTCGTCACGTGCCGGTTGACTGCCTGCACCTCACCGGGCGCGACCTGGCGCGTCACCGGCTCGGGTGAAAGTCCGTATTCCGTCGATCCCGGGATGAGCGCCACGGACCTGATCTGCCTGTTCAGCGGACTTGCCGGTCGCATCACCTCGAAATGCATCTGGGGAATGCGATTGCCATATTCGTCGATGGGCAGGCGCTCGAAAACCACGTAGGCGGTGCCGCGATAGGCGGGTGCGTTCCCGCTGCCCTGCTTTGCCTCAATCAGCGGGTCGGGCTGCTGGCTCGGGGTTCCGCGATAGACGCGCATCTCCACCTTGTCGCGATCGAGTTCGCGACCATCGGCCCAGATGCGCCTGATGCCTGCGATTTCTCCCTCGCAAAGGGCAAAGGCGACATTGGCGAAATAGGAATATGTTGTCGTCTTCGGTCCGCCACCTTTCGAACCCTGGCGTGTGGTGGTTGCCGTCTCCTCGAAGCGCGTGGCCCATATCAAGGTGCCGCCAATCCTGGCCGTGCCGTAGACGCGCGGCAGCGGCGCTCCCTCTTCTGCACTGAAGGGTCGCGCGGCGCCCAGCTTCGGACCTTCATAATGCTTTGTGCTCTCGATGAGCGAGCGGTCGATCGCATAACCGGCAAGCGCACCGGCTGCCGATCCGATCGCGGCACCGGCAGAACCGAAAATGCCCCCGAGAAACGCCCCGGCGGCCTGCAAGACTATCACTGCCATTTCAGATTATCCGCCTGTTGGGAAATCGAAGACCCCGGCAATCCGCCGGCGCCATTGCGGCACGAGGCTGGAGATCACGACACCGGCGCGTTCATAGGCATGAATGAAGCTTCCATCGCCGACCATGATCCCGGCATGTTTGGCCGGCAGATGCGCCCGCCAGCGGAACAGGATGAGTTGCCCTGCGGTCGGGTTATCCTCGACAGGGCAAAAATGCCTGTGCGCTGCTTCCAGAAGCCGCTCGCCTTCGGCAGCGTCCGCCCAATCCATCGCATAGGCGCCTGCACTTTCCGGCTCCGCGCCTACCACCTCGCGCCACACACCGCGAACCAGCCCGAGGCAGTCGCAGCCCACGCCTTTCCGGCTGGCCTGATGGCGATAGGGTGTTTCGAGCCACGACATCGCTGCCCGGCAGACAGCCCGTCGTTTTTCCTCGCTGCAGAGTGTGTTCATGGCACCAATGGCCTGCCGTCGTGCTCCTGACTTTCGGTGGCATAGCCATATGCGGCATCATTCCCCGGCAGATGCGGAAAACCCTGGAAGTTCTTGACGTTGGAGAACTTGTCGCGGCAGGTCGAAAAGCTCTTGTCGCACCCCGCCACGACCGTGAAGGTATCACCACCCGCCACAGGCGCTGCGGTCTCCCGCCAGAGCTTCAACTCGGATCGGCTGCCGTTTCTGCGGTGCAGTTCCACACGTTCGCGCCGTCCGGCAGCCGCACCACTTGTCCAGGTCACGATCCCGCCGGTGAACCATCCATCCGCGTGGCTGCCGAGTGAAGAGACAATTGCCGTATCGCCCTTCATCTCCACAAGCGTGCCACTCGCCTTGTGGCTCGCACCGAGTGCGAAGCGGCAGCGGGCGTCACCCAGTTCCGCGTCGCATGACCGGCGCACGGTACGTCCGGCAGTCTCATCAAGCTTGGCCTGAAGCCCTTCCAGTTCGGCAGTAAATTGACCGTCCTTGCGCGTGATCCGCCCGATTACGGCCTTTCTCAGAAGCCGATGTTCATCGGCTGCCTGCCAATTCACAAGATAGGTTTCTACATCAGCGCCATCATAGCGCCCGGCAACAATATCGGCTTCCGTGATATCTACCGCACTCAGTGCTCCCGTCACATCAACGACATCGCTGGTCAGGCCGAGGCTTGAGCGCGCTTCACTTGCACTCAGCCCGCTTTCGGGTGCAAATGTGGTGCCATTGAACTCCAGCGTGCGGTCGTGATCCGTAAATCCCAGCACTGTGCCATCGCGCAGGTTCAGCCGCCAGCAATGGCACAATGTCGTCACATCTGCCGCCAGATGCGCCTCAAACCCACTCATGAGCGCACCTCCACCATCGGAATTGATGGGATCTGCCCTGCCCTGAAGCTTGTGATGCTGGCATTCAACTGGTCCGTGTCGAAACGCACCGGCACGTCGAAGACGTAGCCTGCCGTAACCACCGCACCATTGGCGGGAACGGCGTGGCTGGCGAAAACCACCTCGCCCGTCGCTGGATCAACCGAAAAGCCCGCAGAAGGCTGGATCTCGCTTCCGTCTACCGCCACCCGCACGCTGCTCGCCAACGGGTGGGTAATCTCCCGCATGTAGGCGTCCGCACCTTCGCCATAAGTCTTGCGAAGCCGAAACCGTCTCTTGCTGCCGTCACCCGTTCCGATCACTTGGTCGGAGGATGCCGGCGTTGCCCCCCGTGAGCAGGACTTCATGTCGAATGGATCGCGAAAGCGAAACGCATGGAGCGAGCCGCGCCTGGCCTCGAAAAACGCCATCACCTCATAAAGATCATCCAACGAACGAATTCCCGCGCCAGCATCATAGCGCCTGCGCGAATAGGCCATCCGGGCGTTGCGTTTCTCGGCACCGGAACTCAACTGGATGATCTCGTTGCGCCGCTCCGGACCACCGCTTGCGCCAAAGGCAATCGAAAGCGGAAAGCTTACATCGTGAAAGGCCTGCATCATCCACCTCAGCCAAAGCGCGCGCCGCGGGCAACCGCCCGTGCGAGCATGGTCGAAATCTGTCCCTCGGACTTTGCAAAGGACTGCGCGTCTGGCGTCGTGACATTGAAGGTGATCTTGATGCCGCCACCCCCGCCGCCCTGCGCGACACCGAGCCGACCATCCGGCCCCCGCGCCAGCGGAAGCACGGCTTCCGCACCAGCCTCGCCCATCACACCCATCCCGCCGCCATGCGGGAAGAAGGTCGGCGCATTCACGACACCACCTTTCGCAAAGGGGATGATGCTGCCCAACGCGCCGGTCATCTGCCCTGCAAATGCGGAGACGAGCCCCTGCAGTGGCTGAAGGCCTGCATTCAGCGCGCGCCCGGCAAGATTCATGCCCACGCGCCGCAACACATCATCCAGATTGCGCCCGCTCACCGCCGCACCTTTCAGCGCTCCGGTCAGTTCTGCCCCGAAGCTGGCCGAAAGGTTCCTCAGATTCTCGAGCGCATCCTCGAATGGCTTCGTCTCCGCAATGATCGGCACCCGCACGGCTTCAGCCATCGCGCTTCTCCTTGTCCATTTGATCGGGAAACTGCCGCATCAGCTCATGCAGCCTGGCGCGGTCCGGCCGCTCGGTCGGGCCTGCGAACGGTGCCAATATCACCGCCAGTTCAGGCAGGCTCAGCGCCCAGAATGTATCCGGTGGAAGGCGCAAAACGCCCATCCCGAAACGCATCAGCGCGCGCCAAGGCAACAGGCCTTTGTCCCGCTTGCCCTCCTCCATCAAGCAGCATCCGCTCCGGTGCCGAAGGTGGCGGCGAGCAGGTCCGCAGCGAGCTTCACCATGCCGCCCACACCACCCTCGCACTGCATCTTCCGCACCTCGTCCATCGAGACGTCATTGCCCGCACCGCGCAGTCCGGCGGCTATGACGGCGGTCAGTTCGTCCGTCTTCATGTGACCGGCGGAGAATTTCGCGACGAGCTGCCCCAGATCATCTGCCCCAAGCGCCTCTTCCAGTTCCGCCAGCGCGCCCAGCGTCAGGCACAGCCGCATCTCACGGCCATTCAGTGTTGCGGCCACCTCACCACGCTGTCGGTTGACCATCATGGGACGCTCGTGAAGCTGACCGGGCCTGCAGACTCGAGCGCCATCTCGAAGCTCACCTCGCCGTCGTGGTTTCCTGCATATTCCAAAGCCGTCACCTGGAAAGGCCCCGACACCGTGCCAAAGCCGGGTATCCCGAACTGCCACTGTGCGATTTCGCCCGCAAAGAAGCGGGCGCGCACGGCTGCGTCCGATGCGGCATCCTTGAAGATGCCCGATCCGTTGATCGAAGCCCGCTGCACACCGCTTCCCGCCAGAAGCTCGCGCCAGCGCCCGACCGAATCCGCATCCGTCACATCCACCGTTTCCGCGTTGAACGCGATGCGGCGCGCGCGCATGCCTGCCACGCTCGTGAAATTGCCAAGCCCGTCCTCGTCGAGCTTCAGGATCAGGTCCTTGCCCTTCACCGCGACCATTGGGTCTCTCCTTAGATGAAATGATATTCGGCCGCTCAGCCAGCGGCGATCTCGACCACGGCGCGCAGGCGCAAGCTGCCGTGAAAAGCGTCCAGGTCGGCATTGAAGCTCAGCGCCTCCTGCTCCACCCGCAGATTGATCAGGTGGTGTTCCGCCAGCGCCAATGGCCGGTCGTGGAGAATTGCTGTCACGCGCTCCATGACCTCCAGTGCTTCCGCCTTGCCACGCTTGCGTGACCAGACATGCAGGCTGAAGAGTATCTCCGCCCCTTCTTCACTTGCCGTACCCCAGTCATGGCGCGTCACGCGACCGAAGGTGATATAGGGAAAAGCCAATTCTGCGGGCGTCAGGTCATGCAGCTTTCCCGGCCCGATCAGACCCGTCAGCTGCGCATCCTGCGAAAGCGCTGAGAAGACCGCACCTTGCAGCTCAAGCAACGGGCTTGCCATCGCGCGGCTCCTGCTCTTCTGGTGCGGTTCTGTGCGTTTCAACCTCTTCGGCAAGGCTGTGGAGGAGACGACGCAGGCTGCGCAAAAGTGCATCCGCCCTGGGCTTGACCGCCAGCTTCATCGCACCTCCTCCCGCACATTGGCCACGAGATAACGCCCGCTCTCATCGGGATCATGCAGATCAGTGATCATCAGCGCGCGGCCCAGCCGCAGGAAGCGCATGCCGCTTTTCACGTCATCGCGATGGCGCAGCGTCACCTTGTGCGTCACAGCCTCATGGCGCTGGCCTGCTGCAAAGAACGAGTTGCCTCTGATGGGTTCGATCAGGGCGAAGACAACGGCGACCTCGCGCCATTCCTCATCATGCCCGCCAGTGCCATCGGGAATGGCCACCGCCTCCTGCAGCATCATCTCGTGACGCAACATGCCGGGATCAAGAAAGGTCAGGCCATTCATAGCCGCACCTCGCGAAAGCTGGCGATCAACTGCCTGTAGCTGTCAGGCAGCGATACCGGCTGCTGGTCAGCTCTGACGGCCCCGCGAAACTCGTACCAGTGCGCCACCAGAAGCAGGATCGCGCGCTTCAACAGATCCGGCACATCCGCCCCGCTCTCGCCGAAACCGGCTGAGAAGTCGATTTCGATGCCATTGATCATCACGTCCGGCTTCGGACGCTTCGTAAGGAAAAGCCGCGCAGGCGTTGAATTGGTATCGGCCACCAGTTTTTCGACCGCCATCGCCTGCGCCTCGCCTTCCCGGCCATACACAGTCACACCATGGATGGCGCGCACCGGGCCCTTTTTCAGCAGAACCGGCTCGTCCTGCGGCCACGCATCCAGCACCAACCGCCAGCTTTGTTCGATCAGCGCCAGACCGGTCGACCGCTCCACCTCCTCACGCGCCGCGCGGATAAGACCTGCGATCAGATCGCCTTCGCTGTCGTGGTCCAGGCGCATATGCGCCCGCGCCTCGCTCAGCGTCACCGGCTCCACTGCCGGTGCCACGGTCCTGAACAATGTCATGCGCTCTCCTTTTCCTGTCAGGTGGCCAAAAGAAAAGCGGCCCCGAAATTCGGAGCCGCTTGTGGATTTCTGTTACCTTCCTGGCCTAGCTGACCTAGCACTTCATCAGCTTGATCGCCTCGAAGTCCTGCACGCCGCCGCCCACGCGCTTGGTCGTGTAGAAGAGGACATAGGGCTTGGCGGAATAGGGATCGCGCAGCACCCGCACGCCCGTGCGGTCCACCACGAGATAGCCCCTGCCGAAGTCACCGAATGCGATTGGCGTTGAGGCGCTTTCGATGTCGGGCATGTCCTCGGCTTCCACCACGGGGAAGCCCATCAGCATGGCACGGCTGCCGGGCGTCGCGGGTGGCTGCCACATATAGTTGCCGTCAGCGTCCTTGATCTTGCGAAGCGCTGCCTGCGTCTTGCGGTTCATCACCCAGTTCGCACTCTGGCGGTAGCCGGATTTCAGCGAATAGACGAGATCCACCAGCGCATCGGACGGATCGGTATCGGGAAGACCACCATCGACACCGGTGGCGCGATAGCCGATCGAACCCCACTGCCAGCCATCATCCTGCATCTGGCCGTAGTTCAGGAAACCCTTCGGCTTGTTCACGCCATCGCCATTGACAAAGGCCGCGCCCTCCTGCTCGGCAAAGGCGGTCTCTATCTCCGAGGCAATCCACTGGTCGAGATCGACCACGCTGTCTTCCAGGAGTGCCGCGGTCGCAGCCGGCATGGCGTAGAGCTCGGCGGTCGGGAACTGCAACTCGTCAAGCGTGCCTGCCGCAGTTTCAGGCCGTGCAGCCGTCTCGCCCACCCATCCCGTTGCCGGCCCGGTAATCGCAAACGGCTTCTTCAGCACTGCAGAGGAGACCTGCCGCACGCTTGCAATCGAGCGGATCGGCGAAAGTGCGGCAAGGCGCTTGCCAATGGCCGCTTCCGTCTCTTCGGGCACCAGATAACCGCCATCCTGTGCGGACGCATAGGACATGGCCTTGGCTTCCATCTCGCGCAGGCTGCGTTCATCACCCGAGCGCACATAGGCTTCGAAAGCCGCCTTGTGCTCCAGAGACTGCACGCTTCCACCGTCGCGCGCCAGTGCCGGTCGCGCCCTTTTCAGCGTCAGCGTGTCGAGCGCCTTCTTCTGTTCGTCCAGCGCGCGGGAAATCCGCTCCACCTTCTCTTCGGTAATCGGATCGGCAGAGCGCTTCTCGATCTCCTTCAGCCGGCGGTCATTGGTTTCCTTGAACGCCTCGAAGGCGCCCATGAAGTCCTCGAAAGCGCCCGCAATCTCGCTGTCGCCCGACTTGGTTTCGGGCGCCTGCATCTGGTTCTCAACCGTCATGTTCAGCTATCCTTGAGCATCTGTCGTGTGGCCTGGCGCATTCTTGCCACCAGGCTTTCAGGTGTTGCCCTGCCGGCATCCCGCTCGCGTGCAAGGCTGGAGAAGCCCTTGGCGATCACCGCCCGGGCCTCCCCGCGCGTCAGCCCCGCATCCCGCGTGAGCCATCGCTCGAATTCTCTCGTGGTCGGCAGTCGTCCCGCCTTCACGGCGCTGACACGTGCCGAGGGCAGCATGGGAAATGTCACCACCGAGATTTCCCACAGATCGGCCTCGATGATGCGCCTTGTTCGCGACTTCTGATCGCGCTGCGCCTTCACGGTGCGGAAGCCGATGGAAAGCCCGTCCACTGCGCCTGCGCGCATCAGCTCCAGCACTTCGCCTGCCTTGGCGACACCCGGCGTCAGCTTTCCGCGCACATAAAGCCCACGTTCGTCCTCGCGTATCTCTTCCCACACGCCGATGGGCAGGTTCGGATCATGCTGGAACAGCATGCGAATGCCGCCCGCACCACGCCGCTTGACCGAGCGGGCGAAGGCGCCTGCCATCACCACGTCGCGGCCAAGATCGACCTCGCCGAAAAGGCTCGCATAGCCGTAAAAGCTGCCATCGGCCTCCAGCCTGTCGAGCGCCAGCCCGGAGAATTTCCGTTCCGCCGCTCCGCTACTGGCCTTCACGATCTTCGCTGTCATCGGCCAACCCCGGCTTCACGCCGCGCCTGCGTGCCAAACCACCGCATCAGGAAGCCGATGGCGCTCCAGGCGCACAGGCTTGCCGCTGCCGAGCCCATCAGCACAATCTCGCCAGCACCCAGCGCGTCGGCGATGCCCAGTTCATCGGCGATCTTGATGCCCGCCGTTCCACCGAACACGAAGCCGCAGGCCACACCCACGCCAAAGCGCACTGCCGCCTCCCGCCGCCCATTGGGCAGGAGATAGGCCAGCGAGATCGCCGATCCGGCAACCGCGCCAATCATCTTGGCGACCCACAGCCAGGCCGCCTCGCTCAATCCGGTCATGCATTTTCTCCCGCACCGGCAGTCAGCGCGCCATAGCCGACGGCTTCGCGCTTCTCGTCATCGCTCAGGAAGTCAGCCTCCCCGACCCGCCGCCACAGCGCCTCGCGCTCGGCTGCCAGCCCCTCCACCTGATCCGCGTCGAACCACAGCCGCAGCTCCTCATCGAGCCTTGCGGAGAAGAAGGCGGAAAGGTCCTGCGCAATCCGCGCCACCAGCGGCAGCACGGTCAGGCGATAGAAGGCCCGGTTGGCCTCCTGATAGTTCGCATAGGTGTTGTCTCCGGGTATGCCCAACAGCATCGGCGGCACGCCCAGCGCCAGCGCGATGTCGCGTGCCGCCCCGTTGCGCGCCTCCAGAAAATCCATCTCGCGCGGCGACAGGCCCATCGCCTTCCAGTCGAGACCGCCTTCCAGAAGCAGCGGACGCCCGGCACGGCTTGCGCCCGTATAGCCCTGCTCCAGTTCCGCCTTCAGGCGATCAAACTGATCGTCGCTCAGATTGCCGCCATCCTTGGGTGCATAGACCAGCGCGCCGGAGGGCCGTGCGGAATTGTCGAGGAGTGCCTTGTTCCAGCGCGCAGCCGTGTTGTGCACGTCCAGTGCCGCACCTGCTGCCGCCAGCGGTGCGAAGCCCATCACGTCATCCAGCGGATGAAACAGGCTCAGATGCAGCGCCTCGCCCTGTTCCAGCGAAATGCGGCGGCTGACCTTGCCCGTACGATGCTCCAGCGCCACCGGCCAGCCGCGACTGTCGCATTGCACCTGCACCTGATCGGGGCGGAGCAGATGCAGTTCCCGCGCTCCCGTTTCCGTCTCCACCAGTTCCAGATAGGCATTTCCGGAAAGCATGAGATGCCCGTAAAGCGCCTCCATGAAACGGTTGCCCGCCTGCCGCGCATTGGGCCGCTTCATGAGCCGCAGAAGCGGATGCTCCTCCACCTCGCCCGCCGCATCATAAAGCAGCCAGGGGATCGATGCTGCGGCCTCAGCAATCATCATGGTCGCGCGATGCGCGACCGGATTGCGCATGAAACCTTCACGCGCCAGCGAGGCATAGTCGCCCCGCGTAAAACGTGCGCTTGCCTCCCGGTGCAGCGCCACAAACGCCCCACCCACCCCCTTCCGCTCCACACGCATCTCCTTCCCCGCCGGTCTTTGCCGACGCAGGCCGAAAGGCCATGTCCAAGCCATTCATCTTGTCCTTGCTGTTGGAGAATTTTTCTTCGAGGTCAGGCGCGGCACCCGCCCCAGCCAATCTCCCCCTTGAGGGGAGATGTCCGGCAGGACAGAGGGGGGTGCCTTGGCGCAGACGGCAATCGCCCTCCCCTTCAAACACCCCGCACCCGCGGCAGACCGGCCTGCCCGAGCATCAACTCGCTCAGAGCCCAGACCAGCGCGTCAACGCGATCCGGTGAGCGTCCGCCTGACAGGCCGTCGCGACCAAGGTCACACATCTCGTCTTCGAGCTCGCGCATGCGCCGGGCATGCCTCACCCGCCCCTGCGCATAGAGTGCCGCAACCGGCTCGGCGCGCGTGAACTTTCCGCGGGAGGCGCGCACCGGTTTCACCGGCACGGCCCGATCCACCGTGCGGATCACGCTTGCCACCATTTCGCCGCCCTGGTTCACCTCGGCCACGATCTGGTCGGCCTCATGCGCGTGATAAAGCGCCACTGCGCGCGCCGCCCAGGCTTCCGGCCTCGCCGCTTGCATGGTCGCGTCCTCGATCACCCAGCCGATCCCCGCCTCATCGATCCCCGCAACCACCAGCCCGCAGGCATCCGAATTCTTCCCGCTGGAAGCCGGGGGATCCACCGCCACCACGATCCGGCGAAACTGCCCGGACCTGTTATGCCCACAAACCGCCTCCAGCTGCTCGCGGCTCCAAAGCGCGTCCGGCCGGTCTTCGATCAACTCGCCATCAAGCTCCTGACGCCCCAGCCGCGTGTCGCCATAACGCTCCTTGATCGCCGTCATGAAGCCGGCGGCAAGATTATTCGCATTGTCGATCGTCGGCATGGTCGTCAGCGTCACGCCAGCGGCCTTCACCAGTCTGCGGATCAGCGGCACCGGCTTCGGCGTGGTGGTGAGAAGCTGCAGCGGCCTTTCCCCCAGCCGCAGGCCGAATTGCAGCATGTCATAGCATTCCTGCGCGTGCTTCCATTTGGCCACCTCGTCACACCAGGCCGCATCGAATTGCGGCCCGCGCAGGCTGTCCGGATCTTCGGAGGAAAAGATCTGCGCCACCGCGCCATTGTCCCAGACAACCCGCTTGCGGCTTGGCTCGAAACGCGGGCGCGTCCCATGTCCCACGGCCATGATGCCCGATGGCCCGTCCACCATCACCTCACGCACATCGCCCAGCGTCTCGCCGATCAGCGCGATGCGGCCATAGCGATGGCGCGCGAATGGCGGCAGGCCGCGCACCAGCGCATTCACCCATTCAGCGCCAAGCCTTGTCTTGCCCGCGCCGCGCCCGCCCATCACCAGCCAGATCGGCTCGATTTCGACAAGCGGATATTGCGCAAGCCGCGCATGCATCAACCAGCTATGTCGAACCTGCTCCAGCTGGCGCGGTGTCAGCACCGGGCACAATCGCTCCGGTTGCGGCAAATTCTCGGGCAAGTTCGATGATGCGCTGGTTGATCGTGCCGATTGCGGCGGCCATTTCTGCATCGCTCTTCATCTGCTCGTCAGCGGCGTGTTCGGGCGTCTGCGTCAGCTCGCCCAGCTTCTCGATGGAGCGCAGCATCAGGCCAAGCGCCTCAAGCCGCGCCTTGTCGTAGCGCCCCTCGGCCTGGCTTGCCATGCTCGCCTCCTCCAGCTGCCCGACAACACTGACCGAAAGCTGCCGCAGGCGCGATTGCAGCGTGACCGCCCCTTTCGCCCCCATCTCACCCGAGACCCAGCCTTCGCGCCGCGCCATCTTCTGAAGCGTGGAAAGCCTCAGCCCCGCCGCCAGCGCCAGAAGCTCCAGCTCCACCGGCGCGCCCTCGAAAAGCGCACGCAATGCCACCGCGCGCCGCTCACCAACAGCCATCGCACAACTTCCATCCACCAATGTGAGTGAAAACCCAAAACGAAAAAAGCGCCGGGCAAAGCCGCAGCGCTTACAAACTTGTAAGGTCCAAACAGCCCCGGCACCGCCGCCGGACCCATTTATCGGACGATGACAGAACCCTACCAAAACACCGTCACGCCGTCAAGGACTTTTTTCCTACTTCATCCACGTTCAGGCGCTTCAACAGACGTGCCTCTTCAAGCTTCTCGTCTGACAGCTGGCGCCGTTCGCGCAACCAATCCGCGACGTCTACCCAATCCCAGATGGGACTGTCAGTGGTGATGCGGGCAACGGGCCGCGGGAATCCTTTCCCACGCTTGCCGCTCGCATAGAGCGTTACTGCCGCCCGGGAAATTCCCGCGCGTTCGGCAATCTCCGCCAAGCTGACCAGATTGTCCGGTTCCAGATGCTCCACTTTGGCACCGGCTCTCTCAACGTCCTGCATTGCACTTGTTATCGCTTCTTCAAGCGTGTGTGCCTCCCGTGCGAAGTCAAGCACGATGACTCCCCGTGAAAAAGAAGGCGTGGCGTCATCGCAGCCCGCCTCATAAAGCCGGTCCTCAAAATCGTTGGCATCAGGCGACAATCCCGACGCGATTATCGAAAACTCATGGACGGGCACTACAACCACCTATTTCTGGCGCTCATGGCTACAGTTCCTTCCCGCTCTCCTCAGTTGCCTTGCATGTGCTTCCGCGGATCTCGGTGTAGACCAAACCGATATCTGACATCCGGTTCGGTCATGCTTGGAGCAGTACATTCGCCCCCAGGCATGCGCACTCTTTCCAGCGGATCGCCACTGCCACCCATATTTTTCGAGCCATGCAACAGCTGCCTCGATATCCTTGTTTGGGTGACGCGGCCGCCTACCGGCCTTCAAGCGTATAACCTACATGATCGTTAACATTTGTCAACACTCTGCCCCCTCCGCACTTAATTGCCTGCAACTATGGAAACCACAACCTGAGATTACAGCCAAGGTAGAAGACGCGACAACGCCCCCATTTACCTTCCCCGCAACATTCGCGCGCATGGCGCGAAAAACTCCCTTTTTGCGAAAAGTTTATGTTAAACATAGATAAGGAACTGCTGGAACTTGTGGCGCCTTTGTGGCTTGCCTTTCAAGCAGTATATCACTGGGACAAGAAGGCCGATCGGCGCCCGCCATGGATGACAAACGCGCGTCTGGAAACAAGAACAAGGCTCCGCGCGCCACGCGGCTTCTGGAGCTCGATGCGTGGCTCGATTCATCGCTTTATGAAGCCGGTTTCAAATCAGCGGAAATTTGGGAAAGCATCACCATTTTCTTCCGCCGCTTTCGCGTCTACGGCTTCCGCCGCGCGGTCGTGGAAGTCTTCTCCGAAGGCTTCACCATGCTGGCCGCCGGCGTGGTCCTGCTGCTCGCGCTTGCCCAGCCCGCCTTCTATGCCACCTCGACGAACTGGCGTGCACAGGATGATTACGCTGTAACCTTCCTCGACCGCTACGGCCAGGAAATCGGCCAGCGCGGCATCATCCAGCGCGATTCCGTGCCTGTCGATGAAATGCCCGACCATCTCATCAAATCGGTGCTGGCAACCGAGGACCGTCGCTTCTTCGAGCATTTCGGCATCGACTTCATCGGCCTCACCCGTGCGATGGCAGAGAATGTCCGCGCCAACGGGGTCGTTCAGGGCGGCTCCACCCTCACCCAGCAATTGGCCAAGAACCTGTTCCTGACCAACGAGCGCACGCTTGACCGCAAGGTGAAGGAGGCGTTCCTGGCGCTCTGGCTCGAAGCCAATCTGAGCAAGAAGGAAATACTTCAATATTACCTCGACCGCGCCTATCTGGGCGGCGGCACCTTCGGCATTGCGGCAGCGGCGGATTTCTATTTCGACAAGGAGGTAAAGGATCTCACGCTTGCCGAGAGTGCGATGATCTCCGGTCTCTTCAAGGCACCGGCACGCTATGCCCCGCATATCAACCTGCCGGCTGCACGTTCGCGCGCCAATGAGGTTCTCACCAATCTTGTGCAGGCCGGTTTCTTCACCGAAGGCCAGGTGCTTCACGCCCGTCGCAGGCCTGCGAGCGCGGTTGATCGCGGCCAGCATGACAGCCCGGACTATTTCCTCGACTGGGCCTTCGAGCAGGTCAAGGAGCTTGTGCCCTCCGGCGCCACCCACTCCATCGTGGCACGCACGACGATCGATCCCGACATCCAGAAAGCCGTCGAGGAATCGCTCGAGTTCCACCTGCGCCAGCACGGCAAGGACTATAATGTCTCCGAAGGTGCAGTGGTGGTGATGGAAACCAGCGGCGCCGTGCGCGCCATTGTCGGCGGACGCGACTACGGGCAGAGCCAGTTCAATCGCGCCACGCGTGCGCAGCGCCAGACAGGCTCCTCTTTCAAGCCATTCGTCTATGCCGCCGCAATGGAAGCGGGCTTCTCACCGTCCTCGCGCATTTCCGACGTTCCTGTCACCTGGAATGGCTGGACACCGCAGAACTACACGCGCAGCTATGCCGGTCAGGTGGATCTCACCACCGCGCTTGCCAAATCCTACAACACCGTCCCCGTTCGCCTTGCCCGCGACCATCTGGGCGTCAAGCCGATCCAGGATCTCGTGAAGTCCATGGGTGTCGAATCCGAGCTCAATGGCCACAAGACCATGGTTCTCGGCACGTCGGGCATGACCGTCATGGACCAGGCCACTGCCTATACGGTCTTCGCCAATGGTGGTCTTGCTGGCACACGCCATGGCATCCAGACGCTGCGCACCCATTCCGGCGAAGTCATCTATGACCACCGCCAGGACGCGCCGGAACCTGAACAAGTGCTGAGTGACAAGGCTGTTTCGGACATGAATTCCATTCTCGTCCAGGTGCCGGAATGGGGCACAGGCCGACGTGCCGCCCTGCCGGGCATCCGCTCTGCAGGAAAGACCGGCACCACCCAGTCCTATCGCGATGGCTGGTATGTCGGCTATACGGGCAATTATGTCGGTGCGGTCTGGCTCGGAAATGACGATTACCGCCCGACCAACCGCATGACGGGCGGCTCGCTTCCCGCCATGGTCTGGCAGCGTTTCATGGCCTATGCGCACCGCAATATCGACCTGAAACCGATCCCGGGCATCGAGAACCCGATGGTGGAGGCGGAAGAAATGACCGTCGCTTCCGTCGAGGAGGGCCAGTCCCTGCTCGACACGCTGGGTCCCCAACGCGCCATGCCGCCGGCCACCACACGCCAGCTTCGCAGCCTAGCAGATGCCTTCCGCAGAGCCGGATCGGTGCAGGAGGCTTCGGAAACCAAGCCTCTCTCCGCGCTTTAATTCGGGCAAAGTGCAACGCCTATGAGAACCGTTTTTGCAACGCTCCTTGCGCTCATCATCGCCATCGGCGGCGGGGCTGCCAGTGTGTGGTTTCTCCTGGAAGAAGCGCCTGCCGCAGACGGTCTGAATATCGGGCCCTGGGTTGCCTATCCGTCGCTTGGCACCCGGGATGCCGATCCCTATTCGCGTGCGCGCTTCGTGCGTCGTGGCGGCGTTCCCATGGGCCAGGCCGAAGGCATCGTCTTCACCGCGCGCAGCGACTCTGGGCAGCAAAGGCTAGTTTCCGGCTGCACCTATCGGCTTGAAGGTCCCATGCCCGTTGCCCGCTTCTGGACCCTGCATGCAGCCGACAACAGCGGCCAGCCCCTGCCCGAACTTGATGGTCGGCCTTCCGGGCTGCAGGTGTCGCAGATCCAGCGCCAAGCGGACAACAGCTTCACCATCATCGCATCAAGCCGCGCCCAGCCTGGCAACTGGCTCGCCATCACCCGCCCCGGTCCCTATCAGCTTCTCCTGACCCTGCTCGACACGCCCATTTCGACGGGCGCTGCCGTGGAGGAAATACGGCTGCCTTCCATCACGCGGGTGGGCTGCGATGTTTAGGCTCTTCTATGCGCTTCTGGTCGGCATTATCGGCGCCGGCATTGTACATATCGCGATCATCTTCCTCTTGCCGGCCAATGCCAGCAATGATGCGTGGTCGCGTATTGCAGCGATCGCCGAACCCTATCAGCCGGTTCTTCTGGAAAATGTGGAACCCTCAGTGCTGCCGGCCAGCCAGCGCAATCCGTTCCTGAGGGCGGTTGCCTGCCGCTTCGACCTCGAGGACGGGCCGGTGCGCCTGAGTGCGGAAGAGGCCCTGCCCTTCTGGTCCATGTCGCTTTACGACCAAAGCGGGCTGAATGTGTTCAGCATCAGCGATCGCGCGGCACCGGGTGCCTCGCCGGATCTCCTGGTATTGACCAGTGAGCAGCTTGCAGCCATGCGCACCGAAATGCCTGCAGAATTCGATCAGTCGCTCTTCGTGGAAACGGACATCGAGCAGGGCCTGATCGTCATGCGGGTGCTTGTTCCCGATGCCACCTATCAGCGCCGCGTCGGACGCGCGCTTGCGTCCATTGCATGCAAACCGGCTTGAACTTCCCCGGAACAACCGCGGCTGCCGGGGCAGCGGGTTTCAGACCTGCTGGCTCGACTGCTTGCCGCGCACGGAAGATGCAGGCGCGCCTGCGGTGCGCTCGTAGCGCACTCCCGGGAAGATGATGATCGATGCCGGCTTGTCAGGCATCTCGTTCACACGCGCCGTCTTGCGGCGCTTTTCGTCTAGCTTCAGGACAGTTGCCATGTCTCGCGGTCCCTTCTTGGGTCGGAGTGGATACGCAACGCCTCCACCCACGATACTGCACAAACTATGGTTAACAGTCCGTTAGCGGTTGCGGAGTGCCAGCCACAGCGCCCCCGCTGGTTGAAGATGCTGAAGAAGGAATGAGGCGCCAATCAGACATGCGCCCCGAGCCTGATCCCGATAGTGAACGCAATGCTTAATTTCGCGGTTAATCGAACGCTAATGGATTGCACCTAATTTGACGCATCAGCGGAGCTGTTTGCTCCCGTTTGTATCGAGTAAAGGCGTAGTCACGGGTGTCGTCCTTGGATTTCAGGCAGATCAGCTACGGCTCGGGCCGGAACAATGCCGAGCGGATATTCCGTGCGGCCATCTCCGCCTTCTGCTGCCTGCCGCGCCCTTCCCGCAAGGAAGTCCAACAACTCGATGATCTGACGCTTGGCCTCTATGAAGCCGTTTCGGTGTCAGGTCTTCGCTTTGCCTCAAGCGCGCTCAGCGATTGCAGCCCTGCACCTGGCGGGCTCGTGCGGCGCCTTTGTAACGAAAGCGTGGATATCGCAGCCCCGCTGCTGTTGCGCTCGCCTTTACTCGGCGACCCGGATCTGATCGCCCTGATCGGGCGTCACGGCGCGGGTCACGCCCGCGCAATCGCGCGCCGCGACAGCCTTAATCCGGTGATCGCGCAGCTGATCGGGAAGATCGCTCAAAAGGCGGACGCCGCACAAAAACGCGACACCCCTGCCCCGGCACCACGTCCTACCCCCATCGAGGAGATGCGCCTGCGCCTGCGCAACCTCATGCAGGAGGAGGCGCGGCGCGCTGCGAACGATCATCCCCTGCCGAACAACGGCGACCTTGCCCGGACATTGTAGGCCGGGTGCCCAGGTCAAGTGCCGCATCTGGCGCTATTCGTTACCGGCCAAGGGCAGATATTGGTCGTCGGACAAACCATGCTCGATCTCGACCACCCAGATATCCGGGTCGAAGCGTAGTTCCCGCTCCAGTTTTTTCTCGATCTCGTCTTCCTCGCCTTCCATCATGAGGGCGAACTGGCGTTCCTGCGGCTTGGCCTCGTCATAGCTGGTCTGGGCGGCAGGCTGGTAGAGCTTCACCTCGCCGAAGCGGTTGCGGCTGATGATGAAGATCGCGCCGGCTTCACGCGCGCCGCGTCTGCGCACGGCTGCAAATCCGCCATCATTGAAGATGCGGCGCGTCAGGGCTGATACCCAAAGATCGGCGGTTACGCGCATGGAAGTATCAAGCCGGTCAATTGATCAGCCCAACTTCCTTCATTTTAGCAATGAATTCCGCATCCACCTCGCCGGTCTCACTCAAGCCGAACAGAGACTGGAACTCGCGGATGGCGGTGCGGGTGCGTTCACCCATGACACCATCGATTTCGATACCGTCATTGCCGAAGGATCTAAGCCCTGCCTGAACCTTGCGGATGATATCCTGATCGGCGGGCACGGAGGCGGTGTGAAGTTCAGCCGCATCGTCGTCAATGCTCGCACTCGCCTGCACCACTTGCGAACGCGGGGCCGGTTTCGGGCGGGGACGTGGCGATGCCGCCACCTGGCGCGGCGCTTCAGCCAGACCCAACTGGCGCAGCAGAGCAGCGTCGATCTGGCCGTCTGGCGACAAACCAACCACGCGTTTGTATTTTTCGACTGCAGCACGAGTCTGCGGGCCGTTCATTCCGTCGACAGGGCCTTCATAGACGCCCAGTGCTGCGAGAACTTTCTGCACCGCAAAGACATTCTCGTCACCCATGCTTTCGGCAACTTCCTGCGGTGCGGCTTCGGGCGCACTTGCCTGGGGGCGTGTCGGCTCCGGCGGAAGGGGTGCCTGGCGAGGCAGCACCGTCGGCGCCTGACGGGTCGAGATCATCGGCTTTGGGTGCGACTGCGGCTGGTACCACATGGCATTGGCGGAAACGAAGGCCAGCGAGACGATAAACGCCGTCGTGCCGCCCGCAATGCCGGGGTTGCGCGCAATCATGGCTCCGACGCCCGACAGGGCATCGCTCAGCCAGTGGCCGCCTTCGTCAGTCAATTCAGGCTGTCTTGCGTAACGGCTCATACGTCCACTCGTTCTTGTCTCCATTCTGCGCGTTTTCGCGCTCCTTATCCACGCCACCTGCATTTTCCGGCAGGCTGACATAGACGCTCGTACCCTCACCTTCGGCGCTCTCGATCCGCATCGAACCGCACTGCAGTGCGACGAGGCCCTTCACCAGCGCAAGCCCCAACCCGGTACCCTCGAACTGGCGGGTATAGGCATTGTCCACCTGCATGAATGGTGTACCCAGCCGCTCCAGGTCCTCGGCGCCAATACCGATGCCGGTATCGTGCACGCTCAGCTCCAGCCTGCCATCACAGCGCTCGGCGCTGACACGGATCTCGCCTTCGGGCGTGAATTTCACAGCATTCGAGATCAGGTTGATCAGGATCTGCTGAACCGCGCGGCGGTCACAGGTAACCTCGGCCACGTCCTCGGCGATCTCGGTGTGAACCGCAAGCCCCTTGCCGGCAGCCGACTGTGCGCCCAGCGAAACACTCAGCCGTACCGCATCCGCGATGGAGAAGGGTTCCGGCTTCAGCACATAGCTTCCGTTCTGGACCTTCGACACATCGAGGATCGTGTTCACGACCGAAAGAAGATGGTCGCCCGCCTCACGGATGAGCCCGACATATTCGCGTTGCTTCTCATTGGCAAAGGCGCCGAACATCTCGTTCTTCAAGACATCGGAGAAGCCGACTATGGCATTGAGCGGGGTGCGCAGCTCATGGCTGACGGAAGCGAGGAAGCGGGTTTTTGCAGTTGCTGCCGATTCCGCCTCGATACGAGCTTCCCGCAGCTCGGCCTCCACCTCGTCAAGCGCATCATCCTGGCGAAGAAGGGCGGTGACCACGCCCTCGCCGCGGGAGAACATTTCGGCGCGGTAGGTGCTGTATTGCTGCTCGTCCCTTGGACCGGGAACGCGCAGGCGCAATGTCAGGCGTTCGACCTGGCGGTTCTCGCCGCGCAGACCCGACAGAGCTGTCATGAAGGCAACGCGGTCGGAGACGTGCAGTCGGTCGAAGAAGCCCGATCCCAGAAGCATCTCGGGTGCAAGGCCGAAAAGCGTGGCACTGTCGCCGGCAATTTCGCGCAGTTCGGATTGTCCGCCAAAGTGCAGAATGCTTGCGCCAAGCCGGTGCGCCAGAAGCTCGGCCGTG
The DNA here is from genome assembly GCF_000733725.1 of Nitratireductor basaltis. Lineage (NCBI taxonomy): Bacteria > Pseudomonadati > Pseudomonadota > Alphaproteobacteria > Hyphomicrobiales > Phyllobacteriaceae > Nitratireductor > Nitratireductor basaltis. The sequence continues at coordinate 1,725,904 of NZ_JMQM01000001.1, forward strand.
TCGACAACCTCTTCCGCTTCGCTCTTCTGGTCGGCAAAGCGAAGACGCGGCATCCAGGTGAGCGCGTAGAGAACCGGAAGCGTCCAGGCGCTGGCACCGGCAGCAACACCTGCAGAACCAAGTCCGAAGAGTTGTACGGCCACATGCGAACCGACAATGGCAGCAGCGATGGCTGCAAGGCCGTAAAGCTTTGCCTTGCTGCTTCGGCTGATCCAGGCTGTCTCCAGCCCCAGTGCCAGTGCGATGGCCGCGACAGGTGAGACCGGGCCTCCGGCTGCAGCGACGATACCGGCCACGGCCAGCACACCCACGCAAAGCGCCAGCATCTCTATTGCACGACGCCGCGCGGTCGCGATCAGAAGAATGGGGCCGATCAGTGCAGCCGCACCAAGACCGAGGCTTGCCACAACCGCCGATTCCAGTCCGATGACACCCGGCAGGTATTGGGCAAAACCAGCAGCGAGCACGAAGGGAGCGACCAGCAGCACGCCCATGAGCCGCATCTGACGATCACGCTCTTCGCCCTCGCCCACATTCGGGTGCACGAGGCCGCTGCAAGCCTCGGCGAGGCTCTGCTTTAGATTCGTGATCTTGGCTGCAAGGATGCTCAAATCTGACGCTCTGCACAAACTGATACTGGTTTTATTCCCGTTGTTGGAGGGAGCCTCGCAGCCAGCATTTAAGGAAAGGGAAACAGCCGCGCCCAGGGGCGACCGGATTGCCCGAAAAACGGTCGGAGAGACCCTTTGCCTTCCGGCATGGTTAACAAAGGGTGGGTGTTTACCGCGCACTTCCGTAGCGGCACCATGCCTTCGGTTTAGCGGGGAAACCAATGACCGCCCGAGCTTGGATGGTGAAGTTTATTCTGTGACCGGCCGCGAAATTATCGTCAATTGCGGTTCGAAACTGCCGAAAACCCGACTTTTTCGGCTTTGAGTACAATTTTACTCAATCCGGAAACGTGGTCTTTTCGTCTTCATGGCATTGTCCCTCACATCGCAACAAGACCATCTGCGATCAATCGGGGTGAGAGTTATGGGATTTCTGATTCGTGCAGCCTTCTGGCTTTCTCTGGTTCTTCTGTTCCTGCCGCTTGGTGGCGGGTCGGATGAAGCCGGCGAATTTCAGACCGTCGGCGCCCTTGATACCCTCCTGGCCGCTCGGGATGCGGCGGCGGACATGGCGGGCATGTGCGAGCGCAATCCTCATGTCTGTGAAACAGCGAAGGCTGCGGCCTCTACCGTCCTGATCCGGGCGCGGGCCGGCATCAACGTTGCGTCGGAAATGATGGCGGACGACACGCCTGCGCAGGCATCCGAGGCTCCGGTCATCGCGAAGGAAGAGATCCGGCGCCCGCAGGTCACGGTCACCGGCAGCATTTCCCCGACCGAAGAAGGTGAGCGCGCAGTGGTGCGTCCCTATACCCCGCCGGTTCCCCAGGCCGATATCGCAGCTTCGCGCTGATCCGCACCGTTCACGGCGGATTTTTTAGTGACGAATGGTCCCTCACTGCCTATATCCGGGCCATGACTGCAAGCTTCGAAACCATCCGCGACGATTTTGCCTTTCTGGACGACTGGGAAGAGCGCTACCGCTACATCATCGAACTGGGCAATGATCTGTCGCCCTATCCCGAAGAAGCGCGCGACGAACATCACAAGGTCAAGGGTTGCGTCAGTCAGGTCTGGCTCAACAGCCGTATCGAGGACGGCGCCGACCCGCTCATTCGCTTCGAGGGCGATTCGGATGCGCATATCGTGCGCGGCCTGGTGGCCATCATGCTGGCGCTTTATTCTGGCCGTCCTGCAAGCGAGATCGTCGCAACCGATGCGGAAGCCGCCATGGCAGAGCTCGGGCTGGACGAACACCTCACTCCCCAGCGCTCCAATGGCCTGCGCGCCATGATCAAGCGCATGAAGGATGAGGCGCAAAAAGCCCTGGAGCGCGCCTGATCCAATTCAGGCATCAAGGCGCGGGCGATAGCCCTTCCCTCCCCAATGCACCAGACGCCCCTCGCGGCGATGACGCTGTGGCTCATAATGCCGCAACAGCGCCTGCAACGCGGTCTTGAGTATCAGCTTGGCCGAGCGCGCCGGCCAGCGGCGCTCACGCTCCACTTCTTCAAGACCTTTCAGGAAGCAGCACACATCCACCAGCACGCCTGAAAGCTCAGGCCCCACCGCGGCAAGGGCTGCTTCGACGCGCCTGCGTGCGCCGAGTGCCGCATCGGTAAGCTCGCCCAAAGCACTGTCGCCGCTACGGCGGCTCGTGCCATCCCGGATCCGCGAAAGATCGACGCCCATGCGTGGCTGCAGGGAGCCGCGCTCGAAATCCAGGCGCAGTCTTTCGCCGGCGCGAAACTCCGCCTCGTTCAGCCAGGTCCTGCCGTCGCGCCCGCGAATGCGGGCAAGGCTGGCCAGCGGCGATTCCTTCAGATTGATTGCCACGGTGCGCCACTCGCCTTCATGCTCCACCTGCGCGGTGTCCAGCACGCGTTGCCGTCCTGCGCCCCCCTCAACGCACTCCGACTTTCCGTCAAGCACGGCTGCACCTTTCGCAGTGATCTGAAGCTGGTCGGCATCACGCCGGATAAGACTTTCTCGAAGCATATGTTCGAGCAGTTCTCCTTCCACGCCGATCGTGCCGCGCGTCCTGCTTTCGACGAGAACACTCTTCCCGCTGGCTGCGCGCCGTAGGGTGCATGATCCTGCCTGAAGGATTTTGAGAACCCTGCGCTGGTTCCGGCCAGCCCTTTCACGTTTGAACTCGTCGCGCCTCATCGCACCATCTCCGTCTGCCGAAATGCGGCGGCGGTTACCCGCTCGGTCATGGCAACGATACGGTCGAACTCCTCGTCGTCCCGCAGATCCTCGATCATGTGGCAAGCGTGCTGCACCGTTGTACGGTCGCGGCCAAAGCCCCGGCCGATCTCGGTCATGTTCAATTGCAGGACGACATGAGCGACATACATTCCGATCTGGCGCACACGCACGACGGATGTCGGCGCACGTCCACCTGCCCTCAGTTCCTTGCCGCTTACATTGAACAGCGCTGCCACGATATCCAGCACGCATTCGCATATGTCGCTCACGCGCTCTTCCCTGATCGGGCTCATCCGACGACGCGTCTCGCCCGGGAAAGAGGTACCCGCCTCTTCCTCCTCATGCTGCGGGGACAGCTTCTCTGTGATGATCGACGACACTGTTCCGGCCTCCTGCCCAACAAAGGAATAAATTCCTTATAACGAGACCGGGCACGCACGTGAACAAATGTGGAACATTATTCTGGGCGGGAATCCCGCATCCTGCAGATATCTAAGGAAAATTTTTCTATGCAAAGATTTTTCCACCCCCTGTTTATCCCCGCCACCCCCAAAGCCCCTCATGGTTGCATGGAAGCGATGGAGAAAATCATGAGTGAATTGAGAGCTGAAAGCCGGGCCTTCGCCAGGAACAAGAAGCAGCGGACCGCGGAAGCGCGGCAGCGTGCGGCCCTCATGCTTGTTGCGGGATTTGACCTGGATGAAGTGCGCAGGCTTGAAGGCCGGGAGCGTGAAGCGGCGCTGGGCAAGCTTTCACGCTTGATCGAGCGCGAGCGTCTCAAGGGGAGCAGGCGGCACTGGAGCTATGACCTCAACCGCCACATCGCCCTGAAACAGGCATTGGAAACACTGGGCGGAACCCTCGCTCCTGCGGTCGGCAAGACTGGCCTTGGCAGTCAACGGCACCACCGGAGACGGAAGCTTTCCGCGCCTGCCCCTGGCGCGACCGCGATGGTGTGAATGCGCCAAAACGAAAATGGGCGACCCGTGGCCGCCCATCTAACCTTCAGTGATCAACAAGATCACTTGCCCTTGCGCTTGCGTCCAAGGCCCATCTTCTTGGCCAGTTCCGAGCGCGCAATGGCGTAATTGGGCGCAACCATCGGATAATTGGGTTCCAGTCCCCACTTCTCGCGATATTCTTCCGGCGTCAGATTGTAATGCGTCATCAGGTGACGCTTCAGCGATTTGAACTTCTTTCCGTCCTCGAGACAGATGATGTAGTCATCATGAACGGAGCGCTTGGGGTTTACAGCAGGTTTCTGCTTTTCGGCGGGCGCTGGTTCTTCCGCGGTGCGGTTGACGCGACCAAGAGCTGCATGAACATCGGCAATAAGATTGCCAAGTTCGGAGGCGGGCACCGGATTGTTGCTGACATATGCTGCCACAACATCTGCGGTAAGCTCGATCAGTACGTCGTCTTTAGCCGCCTGCTGTTCGTTTGCGTCCATTGTCCTTGGCCCCAACCTCTCTTGTTGAAAATTTTTATACCTGAACCCATGCCGTGCAGTAATCGGCGTGCTTTCTTCTTGGATTCTTTTTGCGAGCCGCAAAGGAAATGCCCAAGAAGTTACCCGAAGTCAACTCAAGAAATCTTGCAGATCCCAGTTGACGCCAATGCCAATACATTCGGGCGCACGGTTAAATAAAACTTCGGGTAGTGCGAAGTTCAGTGCCCGATACTCCTTGCATCAGCTTTCGCTCTTGTTCTGCTCTGCCATGTCATCATGGACGGAGTTGCCCCACAGGCGGTACCCGGCCGCATAGGCAGCCTTGGCCAGAAGATGCGCGGAGAGCGGCGCGGTCAGCAGGAAGAACACGATCGCCGCAATGGCGCGCGTTGCGATCGCAGTATCATCGGTGAAAATCGCGAGCGCGATCAGCACAAGGCCCGAACCGAGCGTGCCCGCCTTCGAGGCGGCATGCATGCGCGTGTAGAGATCGGGCAGGCGCAGCAGTCCTATGGCTGCCACAAGCGCGAAGGCCGAGCCGATCAGGAGCAGGCTGCCGACAAGCAGATTGACGATCAGGTCAGTCATCGGAACGCTCCATGGTGTAGGTGGCATCGTCTTCCTGGACGAATTCCTCCTCGAACCGACGGCTTATCACGAAGCGGGCAAATGCCACCGTCGCGAGGAAGCCGACCAGGCCCAGCGCAATCGCGATGTCGAGATAGAGCGTGAAACCGGTGCGGATGCCGATAACGGCAATGAAGCCGATGCCGATGGTCACCAGCATGTCCAGTCCCAGGACCCGGTCGGGCAGGCTTGGCCCGATCACCACGCGCACCACGGTAAGAAGGAAGGAGATGCTCAAGATCGCGATGGATAGGAGCTCGGCAATCTCGAGAAAGGTTGTGCCGTCACTCATCGGAAGGCCTCCAGAATGCGGCGCTCGAAACCATGCGCGATATCCGCGCGCAGCGCGTCAGGGTCGGAACAGTCAAGCGCGTGGACATAGAGGAACTTGCGGTCCTCCGACACATCCACTGACAGCGTACCCGGCGTCAGCGTGATCAGATTGGCGAGAAGCGTGATCTCGAAGTCGCGGTCGGCTTTGAGCGGATAGGCAAAGATGCCCGGCTTGATGTCCATGCGCGGGGTCATCACCAGAACCGCCACGCGCCATGCCGAAAGCGCCAGCTCGTAGAGAAACAGCCAAAGCAGCGCCAAAAGCTTGCCCGCACGCGCGAAGTAGCCGAGCGAGCCAACCTGTTCGCGGATCAGGTAGAGCGCACCGGCCCCAAGGATGAAGCCGAAGATGATATTGCCGAGCGTGAAGGAGCCGGAGACGGCCGCCCAGGTCAGCGCCAGCAGGATATTGATCAGATAGAGCGTCATTCGCCACCCCCTTGCGGGAAGACCGACTGGATATAGCCACTGGCATCCAGAATACCCGCTGTTGCCTCACCCGCCACCTTGATGAAGGGATCAGGATAAAGCCCCATCACCAATATCGGCAGGATAAGAACGCCGAGCGCCATATAGGCCTTGCCCGTCGGATAGGGTTCGACCTCAGGCATTTCACCAGCCGGAGACGGCCGCCATATCGTCAGGATGAAGACCCGGCCAAGCGCCAGCGTCGTCAGGAAACCGGTGGCAAGTATGGCGAATGCCAACCAGGGCGCACCGGCATCAAGCGAGGCACGCACCAGCATTACCTTCGGCCAAAGGCCCGATGCGGGCGGCAGTCCGGCAGCGGCCAGAATGAGGATCAGCGCCATGGCTGCCAGCAGCGGATAGCCGACATAAAGCCCGCCCAGCTTCGCCAGCGAATAGCTACCGCCAAGCCCTTTCATCATGCCCGCCAGAAGATAGAGCGCGGTCATGGCGATCATGGAGTGGAAGGCATAGAAGATGGTTCCGGAGAGCCCTTCGGCAGAGCCCAGGGCAAGGCCGGCCAGCATCACTCCGACGCCCGAAATCACGATGAAGCCCAGCAGGCGGCGCAGATCCGTCTGTGCCAGCGCACCAATCGTGCCGAGGATCATGGTTGCACCGGCAACCCAAGCCACCAGCACCGAAAGCCGCTCCAGTTCCGGCGGGAAGAGCATCACCATCACGCGCAGCAGCGCATAGATGCCGACCTTTGTCAGCACACCGCCGAATAGGGCTGCGGTGACGAGACGCGGCGTGTGATAGGAGGCCGGCAGCCAGAAATTCACCGGGAATGCAGCCGCCTTCATGCCGAAGGCCAGGAGGTAAAGCACGCTCAGCGTCATCAGCGGAGCGGTATCACGCGCCCCGTCCACGCTGCGCGCAATATCGGCCATGTTGAGCGTGCCGAAAATGCCATAGACGAAGGCGGTGGCTGTCAGGAACAGCATGGTGCCGACGAGGTTCAGGATCGCATATTTGGTCGCGCCATCAAGCTGGCGATGTTCGGAACCCAGTACCAGCAGGCCGAAGGATGAGATCAGGAAGACCTCGAACCAGACATAGAGGTTGAAAATGTCACCGGTCAGGAATGCACCGTTCACGCCAGCCATCATCATCAGCATGAACGCATAGAAGCCGTAGCGCCGGCCTACCCTGCCGATATCGATGACGGAGTAGACGCCGCAAGCCGCAGCCACCAGTGTCGCAACCAGTGACATGGAGGCACCAAGCGTATCCGCCGTGAACGATATGCCGAAGGGTGGCAGCCAACGGCCCATGGTCATCACCAAGGGGCCGTTTTCCATGACTCGGGCAAGAAGCCCGATATTTGCACCGAGCGTGGCGGTCAGGGCGACCAGCGCCAGCCAGCCGTGAAGCTTCGTCTCATGACGCAGCATGAGGAAAATCGCGCCCGCCACTATGGGTATGGCTACCGGAGCCACCACCAGCCAATCGGCCAGCGGCACAGGGTCCAGCACCATCTTGCCGGTAAGATCTACGACCTTTGACGTTTCACCTGCCATCGCGTTCAGTACCCCAGCGGCGGAAGTTCTTCGCGCTCCGGCTCGGCGACCCGCATGCCGTCGGTGTCGTCCGTGCCAAGCTCCTGGTAGGCGCGGAAGGCCAGCACCAGGAGGAATGCGAAGAAGGAGAAGGAAATCACGATTGCCGTCAGGATCAGCGCCTGCGGAAGCGGATTGGCGGTGATCGAAGCCGGCACATCAAGCTCTTCGGGAATGATCGGCGGCACTTCGCGCACCACGCGCCCGGCGGTGAAGATCGTCAGGTTCACCGCATTACCGAAGATCGTCACGCCAAGCAGGATGCGGATGATGTGCTTGGACAGGATCAGATAGATGCCGACTGCAAAGAAGATGCCGACCGTGATCGAAAGTACGGCTTCCATCAGGCATGCTCCCTTTCTTCCAGCGCGAGCGCGATCGAGGTGATCGACCCCACGACCACGAGATAGACGCCGATATCGAAGAACAGCACGGTGGACAGATCCAGCGCGATGGCGCCAATTTCAAGCTTGGTCCAGAGCCCTGTCAGGAACGGCACCCCGAACATCATCGAGAACAGTCCGGACAACGCGGAGATGAGAAGGCCCGCGCCTGAAATCGCCATGGGGTGGAAATAAAGCGACCGACGCACAGGCGCGACACCACAGGCTATGCCGTAGATGGCGAATGCCGAGGCCGCAATCAGCCCGCCGATGAAGCCGCCGCCCGGCTCATTGTGGCCGCGCAGAAGCACGAAGATGGAGAAGAGCACCATCAGGCTGGTCAGGTAAGGCGCAACGGTGCGGAAAATCAGTGTGCGCATGTCACTTCTCCCCTTCTGCCGGAGCTGGCTCTGGCCAGCGCTTGCCCGAGCGGATGCGCACCAGCGCAAGGATCGCGAGACCCGCGATCATCACCACGCCGATTTCGCCCAGCGTATCCACGCCGCGGAAGTCGACGATGATGACATTCACGATATTGCGGCCGTGAGCGATGACGCGGGCATTCTCGGCGAAGAACTCGCTGAGATACGGGTTGAACGGAAGCTGGGTGATCTGCAGCAGAAGCAATGCCAGTGCGCCGCCGCAAAGTGCCGCAACGGAGATATCAATCGCCTTCTCGCGTCCCGGCCTGTGATCGGCCGGCGAAAGGCGCAGCCTCGTCATGACAAGGGCAAGGATGACGACCGAAAGCGTTTCCACCATGAACTGGGTGAAGGAGAGATCCGGCGCGCCCAGAAGCATGAACAGCACGGCGACGGCGAAGCCCTGGATACCCAGTGAGACGATGGCCGTCAGCCGGTCGCGCGCATGCAGTATCGCACCAAGGCCGATAAAGGCGATGGCCAGGATCGCCCATTCGTAAAATGGCAGTTCGGGCCATTTCGGCATTGCGGGCAATTCGCCGAACATCACCATCGGCACGATCAGCGCCAGCGCCAGCGCGGTGAAGGTGGCGGTCGTGTAGAAGTCGAGCCTGCCGTTCTGGATAATGCGGGTGATCGCGCTCGAAGCCTTGACCGAACCGGTAACGAACTGGTCGAAGCCCTTGTCCGGTCCCCAGCCTATGGCGGCGAGCAGGGAGACCATGCCTGAACGCAGGCGCTCGATCAGCATATAGGCTGCAATGCCGAAGGCGACGGTGAGCAGGGATAGGAAAAGGGCCAGGCCGATATGCGGGACCACGGAAATGGTCGCTTCAACAGGCGTTCCTGCCACCGCACTTGCCATGGGACTTGTGAGAAAGAAATGGCTGGTTGCCGAGAAGATGGCGGTCAGCAGGCCGGCCGCTGCCAGGACAACGGGTCCAAGCCAGAGCAGCACAGGCCCCTCATGGGCATGTTTGGGCGTTTCCACCTTCTCGCCCAGGAACGGCTTCAGCGCCACCGCGAAACCGATGGCAAACATCAGTCCGTTACCGACGAGGGCGACCAGCGTCAGCAACAGTCCCCAGCCGTCGCCCGTCCACAGGCCGTAATAGATCTCTTCCTTGGCGAGGAAGCCGAAGAAGGGCGGCAGACCACCCATCGAGAATGCCGCAAGCAAAGCTGCAGTGAAGGTGATCGGCATGGCCGAACGCAACCCGCCCAGCCTTGTCACGTCACGCGTTCCCGCCTCGTGATCGATCAGGCCTGCGACCATGAAGAGCGCGCCCTTGAACATGGAATGCGCGATCAGGTAGAGGACCGCGGCTTCCACGGCCTTTTCCGAGCCGAAGCCCGTCAGCATGACGAGCAGGCCAAGCGAGGCGACCGTCGTATAGGCCAGCATCAGCTTGAGATCCGTCTGGCGCACGGCAAGCAGCGTGCCGACGATCAGCGTCGTGCCACCGAAGATGGGCAGGATCGTCTCCCATGCGAGCGTCTCGCCCAGCACCGGATTGAGGCGCATCAGAAGATAGACACCGGCCTTCACCATGGTGGCCGAATGCAGATAGGCCGACACGGGCGTAGGCGCTTCCATCGCGTTGGGAAGCCAGAAATGGAACGGAAACTGCGCCGATTTCGTAAAGGCACCGCCCAGGATCAAGAGGAGAGCAGCCATGTAGAGCGGCGCGTCGCGCAGCGCGCTGCCGCTTTCCAGAAGGCCGGACAGCGAATTTTCGCCGGTTGCACCCCAGATCACCAGAAGCCCTGCCAGCAGCGAAAGGCCACCAAGGCCCGTAACCACCAGCGCCTGCAGGGCCGCGCGGCGCGAGGCCGCGCGCACATGGTCGAAGCCGATCAGCAGGAAGGAGGTGATCGAGGTCAGTTCCCAGAAGACAAAGAGCGCAAGGAAGCTGTCGGCAATCACCAGCCCCTGCATCGCACCCATGAACATCAGGATAAAGGAGAAGAAGCGCCCCTGCATCGGGTGCCCCTTCAGATAGCCGCCGGCATAAAGCACGATCAGTGTACCGATGCCGGTGATCAGCAGAGCAAAGGTCAGCGACAGGCCGTCAATGAACCAGGAGAAGGAGATGTCGAGGCTCTCGATCCAGGCATAGCCGCCCGAAACCGTGCCGCCATCAGCGACTGCACCCAGGAACCCCAGAAAATGAACGAACAGATAGAGCGGGAGCAAAGCCAGTACCCAGGCTGCATTCGCGCCCATCATCCTTGTCAGCACAGGGGCTACAGCCGCACCCAGAAAGGGCAGGATGAGAGCCAAGAATGTCAGCCACTGACCGTCCGCCGCCATGTGCATCCCCACTGCTTGTTGCTGCACGCCCATGATCGAAGGATCCAAAGGCCGTGCCGTTTGGGTGTCGTGCATAACCGTTGAAGCTTTTGCGGGCAAGCAATGCTGCTGCTTCTCAGGCGATGCTCACAGAAACCGGACCGGCCTCGATCGCAGTTTCCTGATCTTCAACGCCTGACATTCGGCCGCCAAGAACCTAAATATGCACCAGAGACATTTGGGAACATGAAGATGCAAGACGACACAAGGCTGAAGATCGTAAAATCCGACGAGGAATGGCGCGGCCAATTGACGCCGGAGCAGTACAAGGTCACGCGCAAGCACGGCACCGAGCGCGCCTTCACCGGCCCTTACTGGGACAGCAAGGAAGACGGCATTTATCGATGTGTGTGCTGCGACAATCCGCTGTTCGATTCCGAGACCAAATATGACTCCGGCACCGGCTGGCCGAGCTATTATGCACCGGTCAGCCCCGAAGCGGTCAGCGAACATTCCGACCGCTCCTGGTTCATGACCCGGACGGAAGTGCGCTGCGCTGATTGTGACGCCCATCTCGGTCATGTGTTCAATGACGGACCGGAGCCAACCGGCCTGCGCTACTGCATGAACGGGCACGCTCTCAAACTTGAGAAGCGCGAAGGCTGACTTGACCTGCGCCCGCGCAGGCGGGCGCAGGTCACAAATGTTCCACCTTTTCATGCAGGATCAGCGGCATTGCAAAGCCGCTCGTTCGCTCCTGCGAACTTCTATTTCCAAGACGCGCGTTTCGGCGCCCAAAAGGCATTCATGAACAAGATCTTTTTCCAGTCCGCTCCACCCCAGGCTGCCAGAAAACCGGTCGAAGACACCCGCTTTGGCATAACCCGCCGTGACGATTATGCATGGCTGCGCGCTGAGAACTGGGAAGAGGTTCTGGCAGCACCGGAAAAGCTGCCGGAGGATATCCGCACGCATCTTGAGGCCGAAAACGCCTATCAGGCGGCTTTCATGGCCGATACGGAAGAGCTTCAAGAGACGCTGATTGCCGAGATAAAAGGGCGAATGGAAAAGGCCCCCGTCTCCTCACCGCTCAAGCGCGGACCATTTGCCTATGGCAGCGGCTATCGGGAAGGCGCAGATCATCCCTATTTCTACCGGGTGCCACGCGATGGGGGAGCCGAGGCGATCCTCATCGACATGAACCATCATGCCGAGGGCACGGACTTCTTCACCGGCACGGGGATAGTGAGCTCGCCGGATCACAGTCTTGGGCTGTGGGGTTATGACGACAAGGGCTCGGAGTTCTACTCACTGCGCATTCGCCACTTTGAAGACGGGGTGGATCTCCCAGAGGAGATCGAGAAAACCAGCGGCTACGGCTACTGGAACGCCTCTGGCACGGGCTTCTATTACGTACGTCTCGATGACAGTTTCCGCCCGGTGGACGTGTTGTTTCACCGGATCGGCACGGATCCGGCAGAAGACCTGCTGATCTATCATCTCGATGATCCGCGGTTCTATCTCGGCATATATGGCGACATGCAATATCGCCATATCTTCATCTCCATCGCCGATAGCGATTCGACGGAACTGCATGTCCTGCCAAGTGACGTGCCGCACTCCCCTCCACGCCTCGTTCTGCCCCGCCAGGAGCGCGTGCATTATCAGGTCGAGGCGGCAGACGACCGCTTCTTCCTGCTGACACAGGTCGATGGCGCTGAAGATTACAAGGTCGTTCAAGGCATCTGGACGGGTGAGGAACTGGCAGACCTCCAGGAGGTCGTTCCACACGAACCGGGCCGCCTCATCGAGAGCATCTCGGTCCTGCGCGACTTCTTCATACGCGAGGAGACGGTGGATGGCCTCACACGCATCGTCGTGCGCGACCGAGAAAGCGGCGAAGAACATGTGATTGCCATGGACGAGGACGTCTATACGCTCAGCCATCACCCGGGTCTTGAATATGACGCTGGAACGATCCTCCTCGACTATTCCTCACCAACAACGCCCTGGCGCGAATATGAATATGATCTGCGCAGCCGTGAACGCGTTCTTCTGAAGGAACAGAAGATCCCCTCCGGTCACAATCCCGCGCATTATGTCGCGCGCCGGGAGTTTGCGCGCGCCGAAGACGGCACCTTGGTGCCGATCTCGCTTGTGCATCGCGCGGATCTGAAGCTCGACGGCTCGGCACCCTGCCTGCTGGAAGGCTATGGTGCGTACGGTCTTACATACCCGATGGGCTTTTCAGGTGCGCGGCTTTCGCTCGTCGACCGCGGTTTCGTCGTCGCCTTTGCCCATGTGCGCGGCGGCAAGGAAAAGGGCGAGAACTGGTATCGCCAGGGCAAGATGCTCAACAAGCGCAACAGTTTCTCAGACTTCGTGGCCTCTGCCCGCCATCTGGTGAAAGAGAATTATACGCAGCACGATCGCCTCGTGGCAGAGGGCGCCTCTGCGGGCGGCCTTCTCATGGGTGCTTCGCTCAATCTCGCCCCGGATGCCTTCGCCGGTGTTGTGGCCAAATACGCCTTTGTCGACGTGCTCAACACGATCCTGGACGACAGCCTGCCGCTCACACCCTTCGAGTGGCTGGAATGGGGCAATCCTGTCGAGGACGAGACGGCCTTCAACTACATCGCCAGCTATTCGCCCTATGACAATCTGAAGCCGGCCGACTACCCGCCGGTTCTTGCGATGACCGGCATTGCCGACCCGCGTGTCGGCTACTGGGAGCCGGCCAAATGGATCGCGAAACTGCGCGAGGTCTCCACTTCCGGCGCGCCCGCACTGCTGCGCACCAGCATGGGTTCTGGCCATTTCGGGGCGTCCGGCCGCTATGGACGGCTGCCCGACACCGCCTATGGCTATGCCTTCGTCCTGAAGGTCACCGGGATGACGAATAGCCGTCCGGTTTCGCCTCGACAGCCTTGAGATAGGCTGCGATGGCCTGACGGTCCGCATCTTCAAGCTGCGCCATGTTCTTCTGGACGGAGACCATGGCGCCGCCGACCGAATCGAAATCCGGCGTGAAGCCGCTTTCGAGATAGTAGGCGATGTCGCTTTGCGACCAGCTTTCAATCCCGCCCTCACCGGGCGTGATGTTCGGCACAACGCCGTCACCCTCGGCGGAGACGGCACCCGCCAGCCACTCATCCCGCTTGATGCCACCGGAGAAATCGCGTGGGCTGTGACACTCGCCGCAATGGCCCGGACCTTCCACGAGATAGCGCCCGCGCAAAAGCTCTTCGGGCGCATTGTCCGGCAAGGCCAGGATGGGCTCGCTGTTCAGATGCAGCGCCTTCCAAAGTCCCAGGCCACGTCGGATATTGAAGGGAAAGCCAATTTGATGGTCTTCCGCCTCACCTTCCACCGCCGGCAGTGTTTTCATGAAGGCAAAGAGATCGGCCACATCCTGCGGGTCCATCCGCGCATAGGAGGTGTAGGGAAAGGCAGGATAGTAATGGCGCCCATCCGGCGAGACACCGCGCATCATGGCGTTGAGGAAATCCTCTTCGCTCCACGCTCCGATACCGTCTTCGGGATGCGAGGAGATATTCGGTGCAACGAAGGTCCCGAATTCGGTGGCAAGCTCCAACCCGCCGCCGAGTTCCGTTCGCGCCTCGCCTTCCGCATCAGGTGCGGCGTGGCAGGAGGCACAGCCGCCTGCCCAGAACACCGCTTCACCACGCGCCGCATCGCCGGATTCCACAGAGGCAATCTCGGATGCCTCCAGGCGATCCGGACCTGTGAGAAACCAAAAGCCAGCGCCTGCGGCCACAGCAACTGCTGCGGCAGCGAAAGCCAGTTTCCGCATGTTCAGCTAGTTCTTCTGAACGCGGAAATTCTCATGGCAGCTCTTGCAATTGCCCAAGACCGGGCCGATTGCCTGCTGGAATGCTGCGAGGTCTGCAGGGCCATCCTTGCCGGAAGCTTCGGCGGCGGCAGATGTGTCACCCTGGAACTTCTCAAGCGCCGCCTGCCAGCCTGCAGCATCTTCCCAGATCTTGGGAGAAGCGGTGGTATCACCTTCGCTCGTGCCCTCGGGGAAGAAATCGCCATAGGTGTGCGAAACGGCATTGAGCGTGGCGATCGCCGATTTCGCGATGGCCGGGTTGTAGTCGATGTCACCCTTCATCATGCCACCGGAAACGCCTGCCGCCGCAGCCGCCGACTGCATCAGCAGCTTGCGCGCTGCCACCGGATCATCAGCGGCAGTAACTGCCGTCGCACTCAAACTCACTGCAAATATGGATAGGATCAAGGTCCGCATGGCTGTCTCCTGACTATAAAGAATGCGATGAGAGCATCATGAATCGTTTGCGCGCAATGCCTGCCGTGCAGGCATCACACGAACGTGATTGGGCGCATAAAAACGTATCAGCTTCTGTGAGGGTGGCGGATCGTCTGGGAGCGGCTGACTTTGAAAACACTACGACATTCGAATAAACACCACCTATGACAACATGTATCACAAAACAGGCAGCAGAGCTCCGCCGCGCCATCGGCCTCCTGTCGCGGCGTTTCAAGAGCGCCGAAGCGGAAGTCGGGTCGGGAAAGCTGCTCAACCCTCTCGACATGCAGATATTGTTGTTCGTTGCAGACCAACCAACCTGCATGGCGACAGAAGTAGCGCGCCATTTGATGGTTGCGGCGACAACGATGTCCTCGGCGACCGACCGGTTGACGCGTCAGGGGCTTCTTTCGCGAGAACGGCCGGATGACAACCGCCGGGCGGTTTCCCTATCGCTGACAGATGCAGGTCAGGCATATGTATCAGCGCTTGTGCGGGTTCAGACGGATCACTGCCAATCCATGCTTGAAAAACTCTCGCCAGAGGAACGGGACCAGTTCATCCGTATCTTCGCGAAAATCTCATACTACGATTATTGAATTTTTCGAATTTCGTACTATTCTCTCCCTACGCGGCCTTGGAGGGAGAAAACGCATGACGTCCATACACGTAATAACCGGAGCGACTTCGGGCCTTGGCCTTGCCATAGCGCGACGGCTTGCATCCAAACCGGGCGGACGCATGATCGCAGGCGCAAGGCGCCCGGAAAGCGCGACGGAGCTGAAGCGAACTGCAAAGGCCGACAGAATCGAGGTCCTGGCTCTTGATACATCGTCGCTGGCATCTGTTCGAAACTTCGTGTCGCAGGTCCGGGCAAATATCGGATCGGACCGCATCGCTTCGGTAATCTGCGTGGCAGGTCTTCAACCTCTAGGGCCGCGACGCACTACGGCTGACGGCTTTGACGAGGTGTTTGCCACCAATGTCCTTGGTCATATCGCGCTGGTCGATGGTCTGCTTGATCGACTGGCTCCGAATGCCGCAGTCATAACCATCGGAAGCGGCACGCATGATCCCTCCAACAAGCTGGCGGCAAGGGCCGGATTCATGGGTGCAGACTTTACTGATGCGAAGGCTGCGGCGGCAGGCCGAAGCAGCCGCCGGGATCGGGACGAGCGCGAACAGGCACTGGACCGCTATGCCACTTCCAAGCTTTGCGCGATCTATCACGCGACGGCAGCGGCAACTGAGAAAAGCTTCGCGGATGCCCGCTTCTATTGCTTTGATCCAGGGCTCATGCCGGGTACTTCGCTTGCCCGGGAACAAAACGCCTCCGTCCAGTTCGTCTGGAAGCGGCTGATGCCGGTCCTTCGCCATTTTGTCGAGGGTGTAAGTTCACCCGAGATCTCTGCCCGGCTGATTGTGGACGACCTCGTTCCAGGGGACACCCGATACCGGTCTGGAAGCCATATCGAGTTCACTGGAAAAGTTGCCCCGGCGAGCCAACAAGCGAATGATCTGGCTGCAGCCAAACGATTTCTCGAGGATGCTCGTGCTCTCCTGGCTCATCCACCCCGACGATCGCCGCCGGGCCGCAGCAACCAAAAGGGTTCAACCTTGCCTATTGCTACGTAGCCACCAACAACTACCCGCGAACCAAAAAAGCCCGGACGATGCCGGGCTTTTTCATCAATGGTGAGCGTCAGCTTCAGCCGACAGCCTTTTCGTACATTTCGAGCACGTGGTCCCAATTGATGAGATTGTCCACAAAGGCTTCGAGATATTTCGGGCGCGCATTGCGGTAATCGATGTAATAGGAGTGCTCCCACACATCGACGCCGAGGATCGGTGAGGCACCGTGAACAAGCGGGTTTTCGCCGTTCGGAGTCTTCATGATGGCCAGCTTGCCGTCCTTGACGGCAACCCATGCCCAGCCGGAGCCGAACTGGGTCGCGCCCGCATTGATGAAGTCGGCGCGGAACTTGTCATAGCCGCCCAGATCGCTGTCGATCGCCTTGGCAAGCTTCTCGGGCAGCTTGTTGCCGCCGCCGTCCTTCTTCATCCACTGCCAGAAATGCACGTGGTTGTAGTGCTGGCCGGCATTGTTGAAGAGGCCCGGATTCTTGCCGTGGGACTGCTTCACGATCTCCTCGAGGGAGAGGTTTTCCATGCCGGCTTCGGCAGCAAGCTTGTTGCCGTTGTCGACATAGGCCTTGTGGTGCTTGTCGTGGTGATACTCAAGCGTTTCCTTGGACATGTAGGGCGCAAGCGCCTCATAGTCATAAGGCAGGTCTGGCAGTTCAAAGGCCATTGTGGTCTCCCTCGTTACCGGTTGAAATCGACTTAAAGCACATAGGCATGCGCAGTCGGGAGCACAACGTTACCGCCCGCGCAATCGTTCCTGCCTGTCAGGCAGCGTTGGCGGGGGCTGCGTGCGCCCATTCCCAATATAGGCTGCGTGCCTTCTTGGCTACCGGGCCAGCGGCAATGCTGCGGCCTTCGATGCCGACAACCGGCACAACCTTTGAATGGTTGCCCGTGGAAAAGATTTCATCGGCATCCAGAAAATCGGCAACCGACAACGCCTTCTCGACGATTTCGTAGCCTGCATCGCGCAAGAGCGTGATGATGCGTGCACGGGTAATGCCGGCGAGGAAGGTTCCGTTGGGCACGGGCGTGTAGATGACCCCGTCCTTGACCATGAAGATGTTGGAAGAGCCGGTCTCGGCCACGTTCCCCAGCATGTCGAGAACAAGCGCATTGTCGAAACCGCGGCGCTTGGCTTCCAGGATCGCACGGCCATTGTTCGGATAAAGACAGCCGGCCTTCGCATTGGTCGGCATCGTTTCGTAGGTCGGACGGCGGAAGGACGACACGCCCACGGTGAAGCCTTCAGGCGAGATCATGGGTGATTCGTAGAGGCACAGGCAAAAGCGCGTGGAGGACGGATCGGCGGGCACGCCCATATAGCCGCCATGCTCGGCCCAGTACATCGGGCGGACATAAACCGCGGTGTTGCCGTCGAACTTCTTGAGCCCGTCCCAGGTGAGGCCCACGATCTCGTCGGCTGTCACGGTGGCCTCCAGACCGAGCGCCTCGGCAGACGCATTCACGCGTTCGGCGTGGAAATCGAGGTCGGGTGCCACACCTTCAAACCAGCGCGCGCCATCAAACACGGTGGAACCCAGCCACATGGCGTGGCTGCGCGGTCCGGCGATGGGGACGTTGCCGGAATGCCATTCGCCGTCGATGAAGGTCCAGGTGGTGGATTGTGCCTGCGGCAGAGCAGCCATTTTTCAACTCCTTTTGCGCGTGACGAGCCTAGAACATGGACCTTCAAGGTCAATCGGCAGCACGCGGCGATATATCGGTCCAGCGTTCTTGACCGAGCAGACACGCTGCGGTCAAGTGAGACAAATTTGTTTCAAGGCATGATCATGAAGCCGACCGCATATGTTTTCGACGCCTATGGCACGCTCTTTGACGTTCACTCCGCCGTGCGCAAGCACGCCGGCGATCTGGGTCCGGAAGGTCAGCAGCTTTCGCAGATATGGCGGGCGAAACAACTCGAATATTCGTGGATCGCGTCCCTTTCCGGCAGCTATCGCGACTTTTGGGAGCTGACCCGGGAGGCGCTGGACTATGCTTTCGCCAAGGTGCCCTCGGCCGATACAGCGCTTCGCCAGGCCCTGCTTGAGGCCTATTGGCAACTCGACTGCTATCCGGAAGTGCCGACGGTGCTGAAAATCCTCAAGGACAGCGGTGCGCGGATCGCGATCCTGTCCAACGGGTCTCACGACATGCTGGGTGCGGCGATCCGCTCCGCTGCGATAGAACCGCTGTTCGACGCTGTTTTCTCGGCCGATGACGTGCAGTGTTTCAAGACGGACCACCGCGTCTACGAGCTGGTGACCACGCAATGGCGCTGCTATCCGGAAGCGGTGTCTTTTCAGTCCTCCAACCGCTGGGACATTGCGGGCGCTACCAATTTCGGTTTCAACACGGTCTGGATCAACCGCACGAAGGAGCCGGACGAATATCCGCATCTTCCACCGCGGCTGATCCTGCCTTCACTGGAAGGCCTGCTCACGACGAGTTGAAGCGGGGGCGCGTTGCGCCAAGCGTTGCAGAAAAGCAATATCCGCCACAAACAATGCAGCGTCGACGCGATTGTGGCGGGTTACGCCCAACTTTGTGACACTTCGTCTTGCATTGCCACATTTTATGGAGATGGTCTTCGCGATATTTGGCGAAGTCCGGTCTGCCTCAGACGCAACCGCATTTGAACAAGAAGAGACACATGCCCGACAACAGATCTCCAAACCCCGCGCTTTCGCGGCGCAAGTTCCTCTCGGCGGCTGCTGCTGGAACCGCCACCCTCGGCCTGGCTGGCTGTGTCTCCGTTCCTTCAACGCAAAAACTGGTTGTCATCGACACGCCGCCCGAACCCGATCCGCAGTTGAGCTCGCTGGCCAGCATGTATGGCCCGCTGCAGGATGGCCCATACCTCATCCCGGCTGTCCCCTTCGACAAGATCCCGTCGCGCTTTCACCGTCAGGAAGTGGCAGACCCGACCGGCGAGCGTCCCGGCACGATTGTCGTCGATGTTTCGCAGCACTTCCTCTATCTCGTCCGTCCGCGCGGTCGCGCAATGCGCTATGGCGTCGGCCTTGGGCGTGCCGGCTTCGAGTGGTCCGGCAAGGGCGTGATCGAGCGCAAGGCCGAGTGGCCGCGCTGGCATCCGCCGGCAGAGATGATCGATCGCCAGCCGGAGCTTGAGAAGTACCGCACGACCTACAACAAGCAGACCGGCGAATGGGAAGGTGGCATGGATGGCGGCCTGAACAACCCGCTCGGCGCCCGTGCCCACTATATCTACCAGGACGGCAAGGACACGCTCTACCGCGTTCACGGTTCGCCGGAGTGGTGGACCATCGGCAAGTCCGTTTCCTCGGGTTGCGTACGCATGATCAACCAGGACGTTATCGACCTTTACGGCCGGGTGACCACCGGTTCGCCAATCCTGGTCACGAATGGTGTCGGCGTCGCCTGACACCTTCTGCCATTGCGAATGAAAAGGCCGCGCCGGATTTTTCCGGAGCGGCCTTTTTTTCTAGTCTGATGGCTTTTCCTAGCGGCGCAAACTGCCGAGGATGCCACGGATCAGCTCGCGGCCAAGTGTGGTGCCAACGGAGCGCACCACCGATTTCATCGCCGCTTCGGCAACGGTCTGGCGCTGATAGCCGCTCTTCTTCTTTTTCTTCTTGCTTCCGGAATTGCCGAAACCGGGGATTGTCCAACCACCCTCGTCTTCTTCCTCCTCCTCTTCGGCCTTTTCTGCAGCCTTGGCCGCTTTCTTGGCGCGCTCCTGGAGCATCTCGTAGGCGGATTCGCGATCGTTGAGTTCGTCATAAAGACCGGCCACCGGGCTTTGCTTGATGACCTCCTTGCGCTCGTCATCCTCCAGGGGCCCGAGACGCGATGACGGCGGACGGATCAGAGTGCGCTGGACGATGGACGGCACACCCTTCGATTCCAGTGTGGACACCAGCGCTTCGCCCACACCGAGCTGCGTGATACATTCATAGACATCGAATTCCGGGTTAGGGCGGAAGGTATCCGCAGCCACCTTCACCGCCTGCTGCTCGCGCGGTGTATAGGCGCGCAGTGCATGCTGGATGCGGTTGCCGAGCTGCGAGAGTACCGTGTCAGGCACGTCCAGCGGATTCTGGGTGACGAAGAACACGCCCACGCCCTTGGAGCGAATCAGGCGCACGACCTGCTCGACGCGGTCGACGAGGATCTTCGGTGCCTCGTCGAAAAGCAGATGCGCCTCGTCGAAGAAGAAAACCAGTTTCGGCTTGTCCGGGTCACCGACCTCGGGAAGCTCTTCGAAGAGTTCCGACAGAAGCCAGAGCAGGAAGGTCGCGTATAGCCGGGGATTCATCATCAGCTTGTCGGCGGCCAGAACATTGATCGCGCCGCGACCATCACGACTGGTGCGCATCAGATCCTCGATCTTCAGCGCCGGTTCGCCGAAGAAGTGGCTGGCACCCTGCGTTTCCAGAACCAGCAGCGAGCGCTGGATGGCGCCGATGGAGGCTTTCGATACATTTCCGTAGCGCGATGACAGTTCGGCCGAGCGTTCGCCCATATGGTTCAGCAGCGACTGCAGATCCTTCAGATCGAGAAGCAGAAGCCCCTCCTCATCCGCAAGGCGGAAGGCAATGTTCAAAACACCTTCCTGCGCATCGGAAAGATCCATCAGGCGTGAAAGGAGCAGCGGCCCCATTTCCGAGATCGTCGTGCGGATCGGGTGTCCCTTCTCGCCGAAGAGATCCCAGAAAATCGCGGGGAAATCCGTGAACTCGTAAGGGTCGAGCTTGATCGTCTCGGCGCGCTTGGCGAGAAACTCCTTGCCCTCGCCCTCGCCGGCGACTGCAATGCCGGAAAGGTCGCCCTTCACATCGGCACAGAAAACCGGCACGCCGGCATTGGAGAAGCCTTCCGCCAGGATCTGCAGCGTCACGGTCTTGCCCGTACCGGTTGCGCCTGTAATCAGCCCGTGGCGATTGGCGTAGCGAAGATCGAGGATCTCCGGCCGCTGATAGTTGTCGTCATTCTTGCGGCTGGCGCCAAGGAAAATGCTGTTTTCGGCCGTCATTCCCACTGTCTCTCTTCACACGCCCACTCATCAGATGTCGGTATAGCATCCTGAACCGGTGCCACAATGCCTTGTGCACACCGCATTTGCGAAGCAGCACCGAGGCCTGCGGCCAAAGTTCCGCTTTTGGTGCATTGCGACATGAAGCGGCACACCCTAAACTTCACGCTTGATTAGCGGCGTTTGCATTCGTGGAGGAAGGATGGATCGCTCTGTCCTGAAGAAGGCAGCTTTTCCGGAAGCCGGCCGTAAGGAATGGCTTGAACTGATTGCCGATTCCCTTGGCGACAAGGGCGGATATGACGCGCTTGTGCACAAGAGCGATGACGGGCTTGCCATCGAGCCTTTGTATCAGCGCGCCGATGAGCCACAGTTTCTGCCGCGCAAGAATGCAGGTTCAAGCTGGACGGTTTTCCAGCGGATCGATGATCCGGATGTGAGCCGCGCCAATGCCCAGGCCCGCGAGGATGTGGCCCAGGGCGCAACAGGCATTCAGCTGGTCTTTGAAGGCGCGCCAAGCGCATTCGGCTACGGCTTGCCCGCAAGCCCGGAGGCGCTGCGCGCCGTGCTCGACAAGGTAGCGCTGCGCGATGTGGCGCTGCGCATCGACGTGCATCCGCAAAGCCGCGCATCCATCGACTGGGTCGTGCAACTCATTCAGGAGCGCAAGACCACCCCTAGCCGCCTGCAGCTTTCCTTCGGCTTCGATCCGGCCGCACTCTTTGCCGGCACCGGGCGGCTTCGCATGTCCATCGAGGCGCTGGAGGCATCACTTCCGCAGTCGCTGGCAGGTTTCTTCGCCATGGGCGTTCCTGCTGTGCTGCTGGAAGCCGATGGCCGCGTCTTCCACAATGCCGGCGCTACGGAGGCGCAGGAGCTTGGCATCATGCTGGCCTCTGCCGTGTCGCATCTGCGCATGTTCGAAGTCGCCCGCCAGCCGCTCGTCTATGCCGCCCCCCATATCGGGTTTGTCGCCAGCGTGGACCAGGACCAGTTCCTGTCCATCGCCAAGCTGAGGGCGCTGCGTCTTCTTTGGGCTCGGATGTTGGAATCCTGCGAGATCGAGCCCATGCCGGTCTCCATCCATACGGAAACCTCATGGCGCATGCTGACGCGTCGCGATCCGGAAACCAATATTCTCCGCAACACTATTGCCTCTTTCGCGGCAGCGGTCGGCGGTGCGGATTCGCTG
Source organism: Nitratireductor basaltis (assembly GCF_000733725.1). NCBI lineage: Bacteria > Pseudomonadati > Pseudomonadota > Alphaproteobacteria > Hyphomicrobiales > Phyllobacteriaceae > Nitratireductor > Nitratireductor basaltis. The sequence continues at coordinate 1,748,411 of NZ_JMQM01000001.1, forward strand.
ACAGTCCTGCCGCATACGATCACGCATGGCCTGCCGGACGGTTTCGCCCGCAGGCTTGCGCGCAACACACAGCTCATCCTCTCCGGCGAAAGCCACCTGCATGTCGTCTCCGATCCCGCTTCGGGTTCGGGCGGCATGGAAGCGCTGACGGCCGGGCTTTGCGAAAAGGCCTGGGAAGAGTTCCGCCGCATCGAGAGCGAAGGCGGCATCCTGCGCAGCCTTGCAGCCGGCCATATCCAGAAGCGCGTGATGGCGTCACGTGACGCGCGGCAAGAGGATCTGGCTGCCGGCAAACGCTCCATCATCGGCACCACGCTTTATGCCGCCGACAAGGAACGCCCCGTGACAGTGCTCGAGGCCGCGCAACAGGGCATGCCGAGCGATGGTGCGGTGAGCTGTGATCGCCTTGCGCCACTGCGGCTCGATGAGGGAGCAGGCGCGCCGTCATGATCCCCGACTTCAGCAAGGTGGAATGGGCGGCTCCGCAGGACGAAGCGGTCCCTGTAGATGGTGGGGCCCGTTGGGAGACGCCGGAAGGCCTGGCCATCAAATCCGCCTATGGCGCTGACGACCTGAAAGGCTTGCGCTTTCTCGACACGCAGCCGGGCCTCCCGCCTTTCATCCGCGGCCCCTATCCGACAATGTATGTGCAGCGGCCATGGACGATCCGCCAGTATGCGGGTTTTTCAACGGCCGAGGAGTCCAACGCCTTTTACCGGCGCAACCTGGCGGCTGGTCAGAAGGGCTTGTCGGTCGCATTCGACCTTGCCACTCATCGCGGCTATGACAGCGACCATCCGCGTGTTGCGGGCGATGTGGGCATGGCCGGTGTGGCCATCGATTCCATCCTCGACATGCGCCAGCTTTTCGACGGTATTCCGCTCGACAAGATGAGCGTGTCCATGACCATGAATGGCGCGGTACTGCCCATCATGGCGCTTTACATCGTGGCTGCGGAAGAACAGGGCGTTTCGCAGGAAAAGCTTTCCGGGACCATCCAGAACGACATCCTCAAGGAGTTCATGGTCCGCAACACCTATATCTATCCGCCCAAGCCCTCGATGCGGATCATTTCCGACATCTTCTCCTACACCGCTGAGAAGATGCCGCGCTTCAACTCCATTTCCATCTCTGGCTATCACATGCAGGAAGCCGGGGCGACGGCGGATCTGGAGCTTGCCTATACGATCGCGGACGGCATCGAATATGCGCGTGCCGGCATTGCCGCCGGTCTCGACATAGACCGTTTTGCGCCGCGCCTCTCCTTCTTCTGGGCGATCGGCATGAACTTCTTCATGGAAGTCGCCAAGATGCGTGCGGCACGCCTGCTCTGGGCCACGCTCATCAAGAAGAATTTCGACCCGAAGGACCCGCGATCGCTGTCGCTGCGCACCCATTGCCAGACCTCCGGCTGGTCGCTGACGGCGCAGGATCCCTACAACAACATCATCCGCACCATGGTCGAGGCCATGGCGGCGACACAGGGCCACACCCAGTCGCTGCACACCAATGCCTTTGACGAGGCACTGGCGCTTCCCACCGATCATTCCGCGCGGATTGCCCGCAACACGCAGCTCATCCTGCAGCACGAATCCGGCACCACGCGCATGATCGACCCCTGGGGCGGTTCGGCCTATGTGGAACGCCTGACGCATGATCTGGCCGTGCGCGCGCTATCGCATATCGAGGAAGTCGAGACGCTTGGCGGCATGGCAGCGGCCATCGAACAGGGCATCCCCAAGATGCGTGTCGAGGAAGCTGCGGCACGCACGCAGGCGCGCATCGACAGCGGGGAGCAACCGGTTGTCGGCGTCAATCAGCACCGGCCGGAAGCCGACCAGGAGGTCGAGGTCCTGAAGGTCGACAATGCCGAGGTACGCGCGCGCCAGCTTGCCAAGCTGCAGCAGCTGAAAGGCACGCGCGATGTGTCAGCAGTCGAAACCGCTCTCACCGAACTGACCAACGCGGCTCAGGGCAACGGCAACCTCCTCGAATTTGCCGTGCGCGCAGCCCGCGCCAATGCCACCGTTGGCGAGATATCAACGGCGCTGGAAAAGGCCTTTGGGCGCCATGTCGCCGAAATCCGCACCATTTCCGGTGTCTATCGCAACGCCATCGGCCAGAATGCCGCCGTCGACCGCGCGCAGGAAATGGTCGAGCACTTCCGCAACGAGACGGGGGCCGCACCTTCCATCCTGGTCGCCAAGGTCGGTCAGGACGGTCATGATCGCGGTCAGAAGGTCATCGCCACCGCCTTCGGCGACCTCGGCTTCGACGTTACTGTCGGTGCCATGTTCCAGACGCCGGAAGAAGTGGCCGATCTGGCGGACGAGAAAGACGTCGACATCATCGGCGTCTCGTCTCTCGCCGCCGGTCACCTCACCCTCATCCCCGAATTGCGCCAGGCCCTCGACAAGCGCGGCCGCAGTGACATCCTGATCGTGGCGGGCGGCGTGATCCCGCCGGATGACTTCGATGCTGTACGCGAAGCCGGTGCAGCCGAAATCTTCCCGCCGGGAACAGTCATCGCCGAAGCCGCGCAGAAGCTCATCAACCGTCTCCTCGCAGAGCGCAAGCAACTGGCCTCTTGAAGTGGTGGCCGCCAAGTTATACCTTAAGTTATAACAGAAGCGCTGCTCGGAGAGCGGTCATGAATGTCACTATTCGCAAAATCGGCAACTCTGAAGGTGTGATATTGCCCAAGGAACTGCTCCGCCGTTACAACCTGAAGGCTGGTGACGTGGTCAACGTTGTCGATGAAGGTGACAAGGTCAGTCTTCAGCCTTCCGAAGATGCTTTCGAGCGCCAGATGCGTGAGGCGCGCAAAATCATGGATCGCTACAGCGTGGCTCTGCAAAAGCTGGCGGAATGACCGTCACGTTCCTCACGCGCCGCGTGGTGGAAGCGATCCACGACGAGCAGCTAGCTCGTCATGGTGGCGCAAGAGGCATCCGTGACGAGAACGGGCTTGAATCGGCTCTCGCGCGCGCAGAGCAGAAGACACATTACGCCCAGCCGGACATTTTTGAACTGGCAGCAGCCTATGCCTTCGGACTTGCCCGCAACCACGCCTTCACCGACGGAAACAAGCGCACCGCGATCGTATCTGCAGCGACGTTCCTGGCCGTGAACGGGTTCGAGCTGACCTGTGACAATGGCACGCTTTACACATTCACCATGGAGTTAAGCTCCGGCAACATCTCTGAAGAGGGTGCTGCGGCGTTCTTCCGCGACTTTACCATGCCCGTAGAAGCTTCCTGACGCGACATAGGCAGGCCAGCGCAGCTGTGGCATGACTCAGGCTGGGGGTCGTGCCATGCTCAACAGACGCAGCCTATTGAAAGCCACCGCGGGTCTTGCGGTCAGCGCGCTTTGTCCGATTACCGGATTGGCGCAGAGCGGACGCAGCATCACGGAATTTGGCGTCAGCCCCGAAACCGCAAACAGCCAGAGCCGCGCCTTCGCCACCGCGCTTCATCGGGCCAGTTTCGACAACATCCCCCTGCATCTTCCGCCGGGCCGCTACCATGTCGGCCAGATCGCACTGCCGCGCAACCTGCATCTGACGGGCATTGCAGGCATGAGCGAGCTTGTTTTCACCGGGGGTTCCTACCTCGCGGACGGCAAGGACATGCAGCGTCTGACATTGGACGGAATAACGTTCAACGGTGCGCTATTGCCCCTCAGCGATCCGTCCGGTGCGCTTTTGAGCCTTGATGGCGTGAAACAGCTGTCGGTCACGAATTGCACCATCCGGGACAGCAGTTCCGGAGGGCTCTATCTGAAGCGGGCGGCGGGACGTGTCAGCTCCAACAATATCGAGCAGATGGGCGATGTCGGCATTTTCAGCCGAGATGCCGAAGGTCTTGATATCGACAACAATCGCGTCAGCCATTGTGGGAATGGCGGCATCCTTGTCCATCGCTCCAGCCCTGGCTCGGATGGCAGCCGGGTTAACGGCAACCGCGTCTCTCATATCCGCGCGGATCTTGGTGGCACCGGCCCCTTCGGCAATGGCATCAATGTCTATCGCGCAGGCGATGTGGCCATTGAGGGCAATCACGTCTCCGACTGCGCCTTTTCCGCCATCCGTTCGAATGGCGGCAGCAATCTGCGCGTTGCGGGAAATCACTGCCTGCGCTCCGGCGAAACCGCGATCTACAGCGAGTTTTCGTTCGAGGGCGCAGTGATTTCCGACAATATTGTCGATGGCGCAGCCAATGGCATTTCCATCGTCAATTTCAACGAGGGCGGCAGGCTTGCCACCTGTTCGGGCAATCTGGTGCGCAATCTTTCGCTGGACGGTCCCTATCAGCCCGGCGATCCCGGTTTCGGTCTCGGCATCACGGTGGAAGCGGACTGTGCGGTGAGCGGCAATGTCATCGAGAATGCGCCGCGTTTCGGCATGTTGCTCGGCTGGGGCCCGTTCCTGCGCAATGTGAGCGCGACAGGTAATGTGATCCGGCGTTCCGGCACGGGCATTGCCGTCTCGATGGTGGAAGGGGCCGGCAAGGCTGTCATCGCCGACAATGTTATCTCGGAAATGCAGGACGGTGCCATTCGCGGCTATCGCTGGGCCGAGGCGGTGACGGGAGACCTTATCGGCCAGCCCTCCCCCGCCCCGCATCTTGTGCTCTCAGGCAATTCTGCCGGATAGGTCAGGCGGCGTAGACACTCTCCAGATCGCGGAAGCCCTTCACCTCGATCGGGTTGCCGAAGGGGTCGTTGAAGAACATGGTCCACTGCTCGCCGGGCTCCCCCTCGAAGCGGACGGTCGGCTTGATGATGAAGTCGACACCGGCTTCTTCCAGCCGCCCTGCCAGGGCCTTCCAGTCGTCAAGCTGCAGGATGACGCCCAGATGCGGCATGGGCACCATGTGCTCGCCCACCTTGCCGGTGGCGGCCGTCTTGAAGGGCTCGCCCAGATGCAGCGAGATCTGGTGGCCGAAGAAGTCGAAATCCACCCATGTCGGCGCGCTGCGGCCCTCGCGGCAGTCGAGCACTTCGCCATAGAAGCGGCGCGCCTCGTCGAGGTCTTTCACATTATAGGCAAGATGGAAGATGGATTTCACGGTTGATGCTCCGCTGGTTGTTTTCGGTGCAGAGCTACGGCATTTCGTAGCGCCTTTCCAGAGCCAGATGGATCAGTCGGTGCGGGCCATTCCCGCAATGGCGAAGCCGCCGTCTATTGCGATCGTGTGACCGGTCACGCCGGACGCTTCTGCCGACAAGAGCCAGGCGACCGCATTGGCAACTTCGCGCGGCTGTATCAGGCGGCGCTGCGGGGACGTGTCCCGCCAGGCGGCAGAAAGCTGCGGACTTGCGCCATCGCCCGGACCGGGTGCGATGCAGTTCACGCGAACGCCGCGGCTTGCCAGTTCCACTGCCATGCTCTCGCTCAGGAGCTTCACGCCGGCTTTCGATGCGCCATAGGCGGCGTGCCCTGCATTGGCGCGCAGGCCGGAGGCGGAACTCAGATTGACGATGGCAAGCTCGTCGCCCATCCGGTCGAGTGCTGCCTGGCTGGCGATCAGCGTGCCAACAAGATTGACCTCGAGCAATTGCCGGAAAAGCTCCGCGCTTGTGTGCTCGAACAGCACTTCGCGGCGAAGCCCGGCGCAATTGACGAGTGCGTGGAGCGGGCCGAGTGCATCGGCAGCCTGATCGAAGGCTTCGCCCACTTCCTCCTCGTCCGACACGTCGGCGAGCAGGAAGAGCGCCTCCTCGCCCGTCAGCATCTCTTCGGCTTCGGCCAGGGCTTCCGCGTCGGCATCGACCAGCGCAACCGCAAAACCGTCGTCAAGAAGCCGCTCGGCGACGGCGAGGCCGATGCCGGTTGCAGCTCCGGAGACGATGGCGGCTTTGCTCATTTGATCCTTTCGAGGATGGAGACATAATTGGCGACGGCCGCACCGCCCATATTGAAGATGCCGGCGAGCTTGGCATCCGGCACCTGAATGCCGCCTGCCTCACCGGTCAGCTGAGCCGCACTCAAAGCATGCATGGAAACACCCGTTGCGCCAATGGGATGGCCCTTGGCCTTCAAGCCGCCGGACGGGTTGACCGGCAGGCGCCCGCCCATTTCCGTCTGGCCTTCCTCGGCGACCCTGGCACCCTCGCCCGGACGTGCCAGGCCCATCGCCTCATATTCGATCAGTTCGGCAATGGTGAAGCAGTCATGGGTTTCGACAAATGACAGGTCGTCGATCTTCACACCCGCATTGCCAAGTGCGCGCTTCCAGGCTTCCGCACAGCCTTCAAAGGCGAGAATGTCGCGCTTGGACATGGGCAGGAAGTCCTGCACATGCTCGTTGGCGCGGAAGGCGACAGCGCGCTTCATGGAAAGCGAGGTCTGCGTGTCGGCCAGAACGATGGCAGCCGCCCCGTCTGACACCAGCGAGCAATCGGTGCGCTTGAGCGGGCCTGCCACATAGGGGTTGCGCTCACTTTCTTCGCGGCAGAACTCGTAGCCCAGATCCTTCTGCATCTGCGCCAGCGGATTTTTCGCACCATTCTTGTGGTTCTTGGCGGCAATGCGGGCCAGTGCATCGGACTGGTCGCCATAACGCTGAAAATAGGCAGAGGCGATCTTGCCGAAAACGCCTGCGAAGCCACCGGGAATGTCGCCCTCTTCTGGCAGATAGGACGCCTTCAGCAGGTTCCTGGCTATCTCCGGTCCAGGCGTCGTCGTCATCTGCTCGGCACCCACGACCAGCACAATGCGCGCGGCCTTTGCGTCGATGGCGCGCAGTCCCTGGCGGATGGCGGCAGAACCCGTGGCGCAGGCATTTTCCACGCGCGTTGCAGGCTTGAAACGCAGGCCGTCATCGGCCTGCAGCACCAGACTGGCGGTGAAATCCTGAGCCGAGAAACCGGCATTGAAGTGGCCCAGCACGATCTCGTCGACATCCGAGGCTTCCAGCCCCGCATGTTCCAGCGCATCCCGCGCCACGGTCACGATCAGCTCTTCAAGCGTCTGGTCGCCAAGCTTGCCGAATTTGGAATGGGCCCAGCCCACAATGCTCGCGCTCATTTCAGCCTCCCTGAAGTTGGGTCGAAGAATGCCATCTCGAAACCCGGTCGTCTCGGAAAAAATGGCTCATAATTGTTGCAGCGCACACAAAACCGCTTTGCACTAACATTTTTTATTGATTGACCAGTCAATCAACCCTAGATCCCTCCTCATGCCCAAGATCGGAATGGAACCCCTGCGCCGTGAAGCGCTCATCAACGCCGCCATTTCAGCCATTGCTGAAAAGGGAACGCTTGCCGTGACCATGGCGGATATTGCCAAACGTGCCGATGTCTCGAGCGCGCTTGCCCATCATTATTTCGGCTCGAAGGAGGATCTGCTGGCCGCCACGATGCGCCACATACTCTCCGAGCTGGGAGCGGATGCACGCATGGCTGTATCGGGCAAGTCGGGCATGGCGCGCCTTTCCGCGCTTATCCATGTCAATTTCTCGCCCAAGCAGTTCCAGCCGGAGACGGTTGCCGCCTGGCTTGCCTTCTATGTCGAGGCGCAGCGTGCGCCTGCCCTGCGCCGCCTGCTGCGGGTCTATACGCGCCGGCTGCACACCAATCTGCTGGTGGCGCTGGAACCGCTCATGTCGCGCCTGCAGGCAGAGCGCACCGCGCGCGGCATCGGCGCCCTGATCGACGGGCTCTATATCCGCCATGCGCTGGCCGAAGGCCCCAGCGACGCCGATACGGCGATCGCGCTGGTGGAAGACTATCTCTCGCTTCAGCTTTCGCGGAAGGAGGGTGCACGGTGAGTGCTCCGCTTGAGGCCGATTACGTGATTGTCGGCGCAGGCTCGGCCGGTTGCGCGCTGGCCTATCGTCTTTCGGAAGACGGCAGGAACTCGGTGATCGTGATCGAGTATGGCGGCAGCGATGCCGGTCCGCTGATCCAGATGCCCACGGCCTTTTCCATCCCGATGAATATGCGCCGCTATGACTGGGGATACTCCACCCAGCCCGAGCCGCATCTGGGCGGGCGTGTGCTTGCCACACCACGCGGCAAGGTGCTGGGCGGTTCTTCCTCCATCAATGGCATGGTCTATGTGCGCGGCCATGCGCGCGACTTCGACCATTGGGCGGAATGCGGTGCGGCGGGCTGGGCCTATCGCGACGTGCTGCCATACTTCAAACGCTTGGAAACCTCCCATGGCGGGGAGGAAGGCTGGCGCGGGACCGACGGCCCGCTGCATGTCCAGCGCGGCAAGCGCACCAACCCGCTCTACCAGGCCTTTGCCGAGGCTGGCCGCGAGGCCGGATTTGAGGTCACGGCAGACTATAACGGCTCCAAGCAAGAGGGCTTCGGCCCCATGGAGCAGACGATCCACAAGGGGCGGCGCTGGTCTGCGGCCAATGCCTATTTGCGCCCTGCCCTGAAGCGGGCAAATGTGAGTCTTGTCAGAGGCTTCGCGCGAAAGATTGTCATAGAGAATCACAAGGCCACCGGTGTCGATATCGAGTGGGCAAACCGTATCCGCACAGTTAAAGCAAAACGTGAAGTTGTGGTCGCAGCCTCGGCCATCAACTCGCCCGCATTGCTGATGCATTCGGGCATCGGCCCAGCCGCACAACTGCAGGCGATGGGCATCGACGTGGTGGCGGACCGCCCCGGCGTTGGCGAAAATCTGCAGGACCATCTGGAGCTTTACATCCAGCAGGAATGCTCCAAGCCCATCACGCTCTATTCCCACCTCAACCTTTTCGCCAAAGCGCTGATCGGCGCGCGCTGGCTCCTTTTCAAGGACGGGCTCGGCGCGACCAACCATTTCGAGGCGGCGGCTTTCGTGCGCTCGAAGCCGGGCGTGGACTATCCCGATATCCAGTATCACTTCCTGCCGGCAGCCATCCGCTATGACGGCAAGGCAGCGGCAGAAGCACATGGATTTCAGGCCCATGTCGGGCCGATGCGCTCCAAGTCGCGCGGCAATATTCGCCTCGCCTCGCCCAATCCGTGGAAGGCGCCGGAAATCCGTTTCAACTACATGTCCCATGACGAGGACTGGGAGGATTTCCGCCACTGTATCAGGCTGACGCGTGAACTCTTTGCGCAGCCGGCCTTCAAGCCCTATTGCGGCGAGGAGATCCAACCCGGCGCGGATGTGACATCAAACGAGGCGCTCAACGCCTTCATCGCCGAACATGTGGAAAGCGCCTATCATCCCTGTGGCACGTGCCGGATGGGTGATGCCGATGATCCATCAAGCGTGGTCGACCCTCAGCTTCGCGTCATCGGTGTCGAGGGGCTTCGGGTTGCGGACAGTTCCATCTTTCCGCGCATCACCAATGGCAATCTCAATGCCCCATCCATTATGGTGGGCGAAAAGGCGGCGGACCATATTCTGGGCCGCACCCTGCCGCCTCTCGATCAGGAACTCTGGATCAACCCGCGCTGGCGGGAATCGGACCGATAGGAAGAACCATGCGCGCACAGCCTCAAGCATCGCACTATATCAATGGCTCCTATGTGGAAGACCCGCAGGGCGAGGTTCTGGAAAGCATCTATCCGGCCACCGGCGAGGTGATCGCGAAGCTCAACCTTGCTACACCCAATATCGTGGAGCTGGCAGTGGAAGCCGCGCGCTCCGCGCAGACCACCTGGGCGAAGACGCCGCTTGCCGAGCGCGGGCGTATCCTGCGCCGGGCCGCGGACATCCTGCGCGAGCGCAATCAGGAACTCTCCGAGCTCGAAACGCTCGACACCGGCAAGGCCATTCAAGAAACGCTGGTGGCGGACGCCGCTTCTGCCGCCGAGGCGCTTGAATATTGCGGCAGCGTGATTGCGGGCGAACAGGGCAGCTTTGTCGATCTGGGCGGCCCCTTCGGCTACACGAAGCGCATGCCGCTTGGCGTGTGCGTGGGCATTGGCGCGTGGAACTATCCGATACAGATTGCAGCATGGAAGGCGGCTCCTGCGCTTGCCATGGGCAATGCCATGGTCTTCAAGCCATCGGAAAACACGCCGCTTTCCGCACTGATGCTTGCTGAAATCCTCGTTGAAGCCGGCCTGCCCGAAGGCCTCTTCAATGTGGTGCAGGGCGCGCGCGCGGTTGCCGAAGCCCTTATCGATCATCCCAGCGTCGCAAAGGTCTCGCTCACCGGTTCGGCCGAAACCGGCCGCAAGGTGATGTCGCGTGCGGGCGGGCAGATGAAGCACGCCACGATGGAGCTTGGCGGCAAGTCTCCGCTCATCGTCTTCGATGATGCGGAACTGGAAAACGCCATCAGCGGCGCCATTCTCGGCAATTTCTATTCCACCGGCCAGATCTGCTCCAACGGCACGCGCGTCTTCCTGCAGGAAGGCATCAGGGACCGCTTCCTCGACCGCCTCGTCGAGCGCACCCGCGCCATTCGACTCGGCGATCCTCTCGATCCGGAAACGCATCTGGGTCCCCTCATCTCGAAGGCCCAGCGCGAGCGCGTGCTCTCCTATATCGAGAGCGGAAAAAGCGAAGGCGCCAGCCTTCTGTGCGGCGGCGGCATTCCCGAGTTGCAGGGCTTTGAGAGCGGTTTCTATATCGAGCCGACCGTCTTTGCCGATGTGCAAGACGACATGACCATTGCGCGCGAGGAAATCTTCGGGCCGGTGATGAGCGTTCTCACCTTCAAGGACGAGGACGAGGTCATTTCGCGCGCCAATGACACGCAGTTCGGTCTGGCCGCCGGTGTCTTCACCGCAGACATCAAGCGCGGGCATCGCGTGGTGGACCAGCTTGAAGCGGGAACCTGCTGGATCAACACCTACAATCTCACGCCCGTCGAGCTTCCCTTCGGCGGCGTGAAGGCGTCTGGCATCGGCCGCGAAAACGCCCGCGAGGCGCTCGCGCATTACTCCCAGGTGAAGTCCGTCTATGTGGAAATGGGAGATGTCGAAAGCGCCTATTGAAGACGCGCTTTCGACTTGCGAAGCGAACCCATCATCGCTATAAGCCCGCCGTCAGGTCACGGAGTGTAGCGCAGCCTGGTAGCGCACCTCGTTCGGGACGAGGGGGTCGCAGGTTCGAATCCTGCCACTCCGACCATGATATTTCGATAATATACCCGCGAATACTTTGGATACTTTCGACCTCCCCCCCTCGATAGCTGAGTTGGTCCGTGCTCGGAACCTTCTGCGGGATGCCTTCGATAACATACTTCCCTTCACGTTTGACGGGAAACTCGTAGGAGACCTTGGTGAAGCCCTTGCGGTGCAGCTATATGGTATCACACTGCTAAATGGAAATACCCGCGGTGTCGACGGAATAAGCCCAGATGGTCGTCTAGTTCAAATAAAAGCCACCTCTACAGGGCGTGGTCCGGCTTTTACTTACACTGAATTACACAATGAAGCACAGCATCTACTATTTTTGGAGCTTCGACTGGATGATTGTAAGGGGGAGGTAGTATACAACGGCCCAGAGAGCATCGTGAGGAGTTATCTTCCATCAAGTTGGGCTAATCAACGCGCATTGTCTGCGCCACAGATCAGGCGAGCAAATTCGGAAGTACATAGCCACCAGCGCTTACTTCGTGTAGACCTTCCTGACGGAGCTGTCAGATAGAGGACCATAGCTATCTGTTCAACTTAGCACCACCATTCCCCCTTGCCTCCCATCCATAATGTTCTATATTTGTTCTCATGAAGAGAACACTCAAGGACAAGCTCGCCATCCTTGCGGATGCGGCGAAATATGATGCTTCCTGTGCGTCTTCGGGGACTTCGCGGCGCGATTCTTCGAAGGGCGGGATTGGCAGTGCGGGCGGGACCGGGATCTGTCATGCCTATACGCCGGACGGGCGCTGCATCAGCCTGTTGAAGATCCTGATGACGAATTTTTGCATCTTCGACTGCGCCTATTGCATCAACCGGGTTTCGAGCAGCGTCGAGCGGGCGCGGTTTACGCCGGAAGAGGTGGTGACGCTGACGCTGGAATTTTATCGCCGCAACTATATCGAAGGGCTGTTCCTGTCGTCGGGCATCATCCGCAGCGCCGATGACACCATGAGCGACATGGTGCGGATTGCGCGCATGCTGCGCGAGGACCACCAGTTCAAGGGCTACATTCACCTCAAGACCATTCCCGAGGCGAGCGAGGAGCTGATTGCCGAAGCCGGGCTTTATGCCGACCGCATGTCAATCAATGTGGAGCTGCCGCGCGATGACAGTACGCGCCTTCTCGCCCCGCAGAAAAAGCCCGAAACCATCCGTTCCGCCATGGCGGGCGTGCGCCAGCGGCTCGATGCCGCCAAGGAGCGCAGCCATTCGGGCCGCAAGGCCAAGCGCTTTGCGCCCGCCGGCCAGTCGACGCAGATGATTGTGGGGGCGGATGGTGCCAATGACCGCGACATTCTCACCACCTCCTCGCGGCTTTATGCGGGCTACAAGCTGCGCCGCGTCTATTACTCCGCCTTCTCGCCCATTCCCGATGCCTCCAAGGCCCTGCCGCTCATCAAACCGCCCCTGATGCGCGAGCACCGGCTTTACCAGGCCGACTGGCTGTTGCGCTTCTACGGCTTCGAGGTGGATGAGCTGGCAAGTGTCGCGCCTTCGGGCAATCTCGACCTTGCCATCGACCCCAAGCTTGCCTGGGCGCTGGCCAACCGCGCGCTCTTTCCTGTGGATGTGAACCAGGCCAGCCGAGAGCTCTTGCTGCGTATCCCAGGCTTCGGCACGCGCACGGTGGATCGCATCATCGCCGCCCGGCGTTCGGGCATTTTGCGTTATGGCGATCTGGTGCGCATCGGCGCAGTCATGAGCAAGGCCAAGCCTTTCGTGCAGTTTCCCGACTGGTCGCCGGGCGGGCTGACCGACAGCGCCAATCTGCGCGCGCGGTTCACGCCGCAGCCGGAGCAGCTGGTGCTGCTTTGATGTATCGCGTGGATCTGCCCGCGACCGGATTTTTCGAAGCGTGGCGGTCGGCCGCCCGGCGGCTCGCCAGTCACGCTGTCGCGCCTGAGATGGTGCAGTGGTGTCGCGGTGCCGGGGCCGACCTGTTCGAAGCCGCACCGCCACCCGATAAGGAGGGCCCGCACAAGGTCTCCGCGCCTGCCTCCTTCCTGCAACTTGCAGAAACGGTTCTGTGCCACCGCGATGGCGAGGCGCCTGCAGCACTTTACGCAGCCCTTGTTCGCCATCAGCAAGACAGGGGCGCGCTTTTAAATCCGGCCGATCTACTCACCCGCAAGCTTCAGGCCTTCGCCAAGACAATCCGTCGCGACATTCACAAGATGCATGCTTTCGTACGTTTTCGCGAATTGCCGAGCGACAGCGCGCGGCGACGCTTTGGCGCCTGGTTCGAGCCGGACCACCTCATCCTGGAAGCCGGAACACCCTTTTTTGCCAAGCGCTTCGGTGACATGGACTGGATGATCGCCACGCCGGAGGGTGTCGCGCGGTTCGAAGAGGGTGCGCTGACCTATCATCCGCCGACCACGCGGCCCGACCTGCCTCATGACGCTTCCGAAGAGCTTTGGGGCACCTATTTCGCCAATATCTTCAATCCCGCGCGCATCCATCTTCAGGCCATGCGCTCGGAGATGCCGAAGAAATATTGGAAGAACATGCCTGAAACGCAGCTCATCCCCGAAATGCTCGCGCATGCGGAAACGCGCGTGGAAAACATGCGGAAGGCAATGCCAGCCGAAGGCCCCAAGCGGGCCGAACGCATTCTCGACCGGCTGCGCACGCCCGAACCTCCCGCCATGCCGGAGACGCTTGAAGCCGCCCGCGAAGCTGCCGCCGCCTGCAGGCGCTGCGGCCTTTGCGAAGCGGCAACGCAGACCGTTTTCGGTGAAGGGCCGGAAGATGCGCGGCTGATGATCGTCGGCGAACAGCCCGGAGACATGGAGGATCTTGCAGGTCGCCCCTTTGTCGGACCGGCGGGCACGCTTCTGCGGGAGGTCATGGATGAAGTGGGCACAAAGCCCGCCTGGATGACCAATGCGGTGAAGCACTTCAAGTTCAAGACGCAGGGCAAGAAGCGCCTGCACCAGAGCCCCAACCGCCACGAGATCGAACATTGCCGCTGGTGGCTCGATCTGGAGCGCAAATTTTTAAAGCCCGGCCTCACACTCGCACTGGGTGCCTCCGCGGCTTTCGCCCTGACGGGCAATGCCAGCGCCATGACCCCGCGCCGCGGCAAGATCGAAACGGCTCGAGACGGCACCCCCGTCCTCATCACCTGGCACCCCAGCTTCATCCTGCGTATACCCCGCGAAGAACAGCCCCTCCGGCGACGGGAACTTGCCGACGATCTGAGACGGGCGGAGGATTTTCTTCGTCAGGCAGGCGGCGAAGCCGCGCCATCCGCCCTTGTCACATGAGGTGGAGATGCTTGACGTCCTCCCCTGCCCTCTGCACAAGCGTGGTCGAATTCAATCACGAGCTTTTTGCTCGGCTTTATGGGCAGGTTTCTGATGGAAAGTCCGGTTCTCGTTGAGGTTTTGCGCGGCGATGTGGTGGAGAGTGTTCATCGCGGGGTGATTGCCGTGGTGGATGCCGAAGGCGATTGCGTGTTCGAACGTGGAGACACGAAGCGCGCCATATTTCCGCGGTCGGCGGTAAAGGCAATCCAGGCGCTGCCCTTCATGGAAAGCGGTGCGGCGGATGCCTTCGGTTTTGGCAGAAAGGAAATCGCGCTCGCCTGCGCTTCCCATTCGGGCGAGCCGGAGCATGCAGAGCTAGCGCGCACCATGGTCGCCAAGGCCGGACTTGATGAAAGCGCCTATGAGTGCGGCGCGCATTGGCCGATGGAGCAGAAGCCGGCACTCGCGCTGGCGGCGACCGGCGCGAGGCCCAATCAGTTTCATAACAATTGCTCGGGCAAGCATGCCGGATTTCTGTGCACCTGCGCGCATAAGGGCATCAGCACGAAGGGCTATGTGACGGCCGGTCACGAGATCCAGCGCATGGCGGCCACAGCACTCGAAGAGGTTACCGGCGCGCGGCTTCAGGCCGATCAATGCGGCATTGATGGCTGCTCCATCCCCACCTACGCCGTGCCTATCCGCAATCTCGCGCAGGGCTTTGCGCGGCTTGCCACCGGCTCCGGCCTTTCTGAAAAGCGCTTCGAGGCGGCGCGGCGCATTTTCGATGCCTGCACGAGCGAGCCGTTTTACGTTGCCGGCACCGACCGCGCCGACACGAAGATGATGCAGGCCGGAAAGGGCCGCATCTTCACCAAGACGGGTGCCGAAGGCGTCTTCTGCGCCGCGATCCCGGAACTGGGTCTAGGCATCGCTCTCAAATGCGATGATGGCGCAACGCGCGGTGCGGAAGTGATGATCGCGCAGACGCTCGCCCGCCTGCTGCCCGAAGGTGACGATCTGCGCGCAGAGCTTGAGGTTCAGGCACGACCGGAACTGAAGAACTGGCGCGGCATCAAGGTCGGCGCGCTGCGGCCCTCGTCCGCTCTCACGCAATAAGGTGGTTCGGCGTCAGACGCCGAACACCTCGTCATAAACCTTCACCGCGGCATCGGCGCGCTGGCGCACTTCCGCGGCACTCGCACCTTCACTGTAGAGGCTGGAACCGAGGCCGAAGGTGCGGATACCGACCTTTGCATATTCGGCGAAGTTCTTCTCCGACACGCCGCCGACAGCACCGATGGGCAGGTCCTTGGGCAGCACGGCCGACATGGCCTTGATGCCCGATGCGCCGAGAATGCCCGCGGGGAAGAATTTCAGGCATGTCGCTCCAGCGCGAGCCGCCGCCAGCGCATCTGTCGGCGAGAACACACCGGGCATGGAGACCATGCCCTTCGCCACGGTCTGCCGGATGACATCGGGCTCGGTGTTCGGGCTGACAACGATGGAGCCGCCCGCATCATGCACGGCGTTCACATCTTCCACGGTGAGAACCGTACCTGCACCGATCAGCACACCCTTCGGTGCACGCCTGGCGGCGATCTCGATGGATTTGAGCGGATCGGGCGAGTTGAGCGGCACTTCGATGGCCTCGAAACCGGCCTCCAGAAGCTCGTCCACGATCCCACCCACTTCATCGGGCTTCACGCCGCGCAAGATGCCGACGAGATCGCGCTTCAGCTTCGGCCAGGTGACGGTTTGACTGCTCATCAGGTATTCCCCCAGAAAGATTGTGCTGCGGCGAAAAGGCCGCGCCGTGCCAGCGCCTCGCCATCAAGCGCCTGCGCATGAATGTCAGCGCGAGCCAGTGCCGCGCGATAAAGATCGGAAAGCGGTCCCGCGGCAACAAGGCCGACTTCTTCAGGCTCGAACGCGCGCTTCGCCGACGCGATCTCAGACCCTATGACCAGACCGGAAAGCCGCGAGGCCAGATCCCCTGCCTCCACGCCCTTGAGAAGAGCAGAGGCACGGATGGAGAAAAGCGCTTCGGTGAAGCCTCGCCCTTCAAGCATCTCATCGAGGGCCGAAGCAAATGCAGGATTTTCCGCATCGGCCTTCGCTTCGCCCAGCGTGTCGCGCAGGATCGAGTGCTTTGAGACCAGGCCGTGCATCTCGCCGGTCATGAAGGTGGTGAAGTGGACAAGCCTGCCCTCATCCACCTGAGCCCATTTCGAGTGTGTTCCCGGCATGCAGAAAATGCCGCTGGTCCGTGAACCGGCGACAGCGCCTGCAAGCTGCGTCTCCTCACCGCGCATGACATCCTCGCGACCGTCATCCATCTGGCAGGCGCCAGGCAGGATGCGAATGTCGCGCGTGGCATGAGCCACTTTGACCGCACTTTCATGAGCAGCAGCGAGATCGGCCGGCGTCTTCATATATTCCGCCTCGACCCAGCCACCGCGCGCACCGGCCATGCCGCAGATGATCACCGGCAGGCCAACTGGAGCGCCCATCTGCCCCAGATGCTTTTCCATGATCGCTTCGAAACGATCCGGCATGGCTGCGCGCATTCCCTCATCACTCGACCGGCTCTCCCGCACATCGCCTGAACGATCGAGCAGCCAGACGCGCATATTGGTCGTGCCCCAGTCGACAGCAGCACAGAACAGGTCGGACTTCGCGTTCACCGGATCAACTCCACCCAATGAGAAAATGTCTGCGCCTTTTCATTCAGACGGCAGGCTTGCGGCTTGCGCGCACTTGATAAGCGCGGAGTTGCGATCGGTCCAGTTCTTCCAAGGCATTTTCGGTTCGCTGAGATGCGGAAAGCCCGGCAATGATGCCGGGCTTTCAGTCCAGATGGCCAAAATCAGGCGACAGCGGCTTCGCTCGGAGGCTCCATTGCGCCTGTCATATAGGCAACGGCGTCAGACATTGTGTGCTGTTTCGGATCGATGACACAAAGACGCTGACCGAGCCGATGCACATGCACGCGGTCCGCCACCTCGAAGACGTGAGGCATGTTGTGCGATATGAGCACTATGGGCAATCCACGGGATTTCACATCCTGGATGAGATCAAGCACCTTGCGTGATTCCTTCACGCCAAGTGCGGCGGTCGGCTCGTCCATGATGATGACCTTCGAACCGAATGTCGCGGCGCGCACCACCGCCACGCCCTGGCGCTGTCCGCCAGAAAGCGTCTCAACCGCCTGGCGGATGTTCTGGATCGTCAGCAAGCCAAGTTCGTTGAGCTTCTGGCGCGCAACCTCCTCCATCCTGTCGCGGTCCAGGGCACGCAACCAGCGCCCCCGGAAGCCCGGTTTGCGAAGCTCTCTGCCCAGGAACATGTTGTCGGCTATGGACAGCGCGGGCGACAGGGCGAGGGTCTGGTGCACCGTTTCGATGCCCGCATCACGCGCTTCCAGCGGCGAGCGGAAATCCACCTTCTGCCCGTCAAGGCGTATCTCACCTTCATCCGGACGTATGGCTCCGGAGATCGCCTTGATGAGGGTGGTCTTGCCGGCGCCATTATCACCGATGACAGCGAGCACTTCGCCGGGATAGAGATCGAAATCCGCATGATTGAGGGCAACGACCCGCCCATAGCGCTTCACCAATCCGCGGGCTGTAAGAATGGGTTGAGCCGTCATGCCGATACCTTTCTTATCCACTGGTCCATTGCCACGGCTATGATGGTCAACCAGCCAATGGCGAAGACCTGCCACAGCACATCCACCCCAGCCAGGCGCAGTCCGGAATTGAAGACGCCGACGATCAGGGCTCCGACCAGTGGGCCGATGATCGAGCCACGGCCGCCAAAAAGCGAAATACCTCCGATCACGACAGCGGTGATCGACTGAAGGTTTGCTTCCTGAAAACTCTGGGGAGAAACCGAGCCCACGCGACCAATGGCAGCCCAGGCTGCAATGCCGCAGACGAGACCGGCAAGCGCGTAGACCTGGACGAGCGTGCGGCTGGTTCTGATGCCGGCCAGTTCCGCGGCATCCTTGTCATCACCCACGGCATATACATGTCGGCCCCAGGCGGTGCGGTTCAAGACATACCAGAGGACGGCGAAGATCAGCACCATCAACATGGAGCCGAAGGTGAATTGGGCGCCACCTATGTTGATGCTTTCGCCAAAGAACTTGAGAAGCGGAGCCTGCGCGTCAATGTCCTGGCTGCGAATGGACTGAGCGCCCGAGAGCCAGAGGTTCAAGGCGAAGAAGATGTTCCAGGTGCCAAGCGTCACGATGAAGGGAGGCAATCTGACCTTCGTGACGAGGAATCCGTTGAGCATCCCCGCCAGGGCGCCACAGATGAAGCCTATTCCGATCGCGACAGGTGTGGGCAGCCCCATCTGGACACCCAGATTGCCCATGATCACCGAAGCCAACACCATATTCGCCCCAACGGACAAATCGATGCCGGCCGTCAGGATGACCAGGCTTTGCGCCGCTGCGAGAATGCCAATGATCGAAACCTGCTGCATGATCAGCGACAGGTTGAACGCGCTGAAGAAGCGATCGCCTGCGATGAACCCGAAGGCAATGATGCTGATGGCCAGCACGATCACCGGCACCATCGTGGGATTGCCATGGAGAAAATGTTGAAGGCGGTCCACGAAATTCTTCTCGTGGCCTTCGAAGGCGGCTACCGACTGGTCGCTGCGATCGAGCACCTCCTCGAATTCCTGCTTGCGCGGGGCCGCGCCTGCGTCACTCATTCTATCCTCCCGTGAACTGAGACGGCGTTGGCTGCCTTGAAAACGGGAACGCGGAAGCGATACACGCTTCCGCATTCACGTGGTCGCGTCAGCCCCAGCAGCGATCAAGCCCCTCTTCGGAATCGATGGACTCGACCCCTTCGACAGGCTTGTCGGTCACCAGCGTCACGCCGGTGTTGAAGAAGTCGAGACCCGGGCTTGTTTCGGGAAGCTCGCCGCTTTCGGCGTATTTCTTGATGGCTTCGATGCCCATGGATGCCATCAGCAGCGGATATTGCTGGGAGGTTGCGCCGATAATGCCTTCCTTGACATTCTGCACGCCCGGGCAGCCGCCATCGACGGATACGATCAATACATCCGCTTCCTTGCCAAACGACTTGAGCGCCTCATAGGCACCTGCGGCTGCCGGCTCGTTGATCGTGTAGACGACATTGATGTCCGGATCCTTCTGCAGAAGGTTTTCCATGGCCTTGCGCCCACCCTCTTCGTTGCCGCTGGTCACATCATTGCCGACGATCCGCGCATCATCCTCGTCGCCGATCATGTTCTCGTCCTTCAGATCGATGCCGAAGCCCTGCAGGAAGCCCTGGTTGCGCAGCACATCCACCGAAGGCTGGCTTGGCGCCAGATCCAGCAAGGCGATCTTGGCATTCTGCGCCTCGTCACCCAGGGTTTTGGCGGCCCATTGACCGATCAGTTCGCCTGCCTTGAAATTGTCGGTCGCGAAGGTTGCGTCGGCAGAATCAATGGGCTCGAGCGGCGTATCGAGCGCGATGACGAGTATACCGGCGTCGCGCGCCTTTTTCACCGCCGGCACGATGGCCTTGGTGTCGGATGCCGTCAGAAGAATGCCTTTCGCGCCGGAAGCAATGCAGGATTCGATGGCCTGCACCTGTGTCTCGTGGTCACCATCGATCTTGCCGGCATAGGTGGAAAGTTCAACGCCAAGCTCTCCGGCCTTGGCAGTTGCGCCCTCCTTCATCTTCACGAAGAACGGGTTGATATCCGTCTTGGTGATCAGGCAGGCACCGACTTCCTGTGCAGATGCCGGGCCTGAAAGGGCAAGCATCGAGGCACCGGCGATCGCGAGCGCGCTCGCCTTGAGAACTGTTCTTTTCATCACATGATCCTCCCGTGAACTGAGCGGTGGGTTTGCACTCAATCCAGCGCCACCACCGCGGTCGTGACAACCATAGGAAACTACCGTGAGGGACGAGTGTCAATATATAAATCATTCTTATTTAATAATTGACACTTGCAGTTTGTGGCGAAACAATCGGCGCGAGTTGATGGAGGATGTGGCCGATGGATGCGAGTAATTCGCCGGGCCGGAAAAGAGATACGGCGCAAGGACGCGGCACAAATCAGAGCGGCATGCGCGACCATAATGAGCGGTTGGTGCTATCGCTTCTGAGGCAGCATGGCAGCCTGGCCAAGAGCGACATTGCGCGTCTGACCGGTCTTTCGGCCCAGACCGTCTCCGTTATCATGCGTGAACTGGAAGAAGAGCATCTGCTTGCGCGAGGCACGCCGAAGCGTGGCCGTGTGGGCCAGCCTTCAATCCCCATGCATCTAAACCCGGACGGGGCCTATTTTCTCGGCCTGAAGATCGGGCGCAGAAGCTGCGAACTGGCGCTGATCGACTTCACGGGCAAGCTACGCCGAATGACCCAGCGCGCGCATCAATATCCAACACCGGCGGAGACAATTTCCTGGGTGGTGGACGAAATTGCGGCCATGAAGGAGAACGGTCTTTCGGTGGAGTGGAACCGCATCGGCGGTCTTGGGATCGCCATGCCCTTCCAGCTTTGGAACTGGGCCGATACTGCCGGTGCACCGCATGGTGCCATGGACGGTTGGCGCGAGCGGGATATCCGCGCGGAACTCAGCTCCCTTTGCCCCTTCCCGGTCTATCTGCAGAATGACGGGACCTGCGCCTGTGGCGCGGAGCTGGTATTTGGCGACACCGGCATTACCGGCGACTTCCTCTATTTTTATGTCGGCGCATTCATCGGTGGCGGCATTGCCATGGGCGGGCGCGTTTACGCGGGCCGGAGCGGGAATGCTGGCGCGCTTGGTTCCATGCCCGTGCCCGGTCCGGGGAACTCCTACCGCCAGCTCATCGATGTAGCCTCGATCCATGTGCTTGAAAGCACGCTGCGCAAGGCCGGCTTTGACGCGCAGTTCCTGTGGACGTCGCCGGAAGACTGGGGCGATATCGACGACCACTTCGAGAACTGGCTCACTGAGGCCGCAGAAGGCCTGGCACATGCCATCGTGGCGGCTTCATCGGTGGTCGATTTCGAAGCCGCGATAATCGAGGGATGGCTGCCCCGCAGCCTTCGAGCGCGCCTGGTTGAAGAGGTTCAAAGGGCGCTTGACGAAAAGGATTCCGAAGGTCTTGTGCTTCCGGCGGTACGCGAGGGAAGCGTCGGTCGTCATGCCCGGGCGCTTGGTGGCGCCAGTCTGCCGCTGGCCGAGCGTTTCCTGATCGGCGCACCGTTCAACATCCACTCCTGAACATCACGAAAGACATCATCATGATCCTTTGCTGCGGCGAAGCCCTTATCGACATGCTGCCCCGGGAGACGCGTGAGGGTGGCCACGCCTTTGCCCCGCATATCGGTGGCTCCGTGTTCAACTCTGCCATTGCGCTGGGGCGGCTCGGAGTGCCTGTGGGCTTCTATTCGGGCCTTTCGACCGACCTGTTCGGCACCATGCTCAGGGAGGCCCTGGAAGAGAGCCGTGTGGATCTGTCGCGCGTTCGGTTCTCCGACCTGCCAACCACGCTTGCCTTCGTGCATCTCGATGACGGCCATGCGAGCTATCGCTTCTACGACGAGAACTCGGCCGGAAGGATGCTTGATGCTGCCTCGCTTCCCGCCCTGGAGGGGATTTCAGGACTGCTGTTCGGTGGGATCAGTCTTGTGAACGAACCTGCGGCCAGCGCCTATGAGGCACTCATGGCGCGGGCGGCGAAGGATCGGGTGGTGATGCTTGATCCCAATATCCGGCCCGCCTTCATTACCGATGCAGATGAACATCGCAGGCGCCTCGCAAGGCTCGTCAAGCAGGCCGATATCGTGAAGATTTCGGTCGAGGATCTGGAATGGCTGAAGCCGAATACCGGGACCGCCGAAGCAGCATCGCAACTGCTCGAAGCGGGATGTCATATCGTGGTGGTGACCAGCGGTGGCGACGGGGCGCGTGTCTTCCTGCGCGATGAGGAGCTGCATGTGCCCGCCCACAAGGTCGAGGTGGTGGACACGGTTGGTGCGGGCGACACGTTCAATGCCGGGCTGCTCGCAGCCCTCCACGAAGGCGGCAAGCTTGGCAAGGCCGAGATCGCATCGCTCAAGGGTGCCGACCTCAGCGAAGCGCTCAGCTTTGCAGCACGCGTTGCAGCGATCACCGTTTCGCGTGCGGGCGCCAATCCGCCTTGGGCGAACGAGCTTGAGGCGGCGTGATCAGGCCTTCGCCGCCTTGCCTGTTGCAACGAAGTTCGGGTTCCTGAACTGCTCCAGACCCTCGCCCTTTTTCGGCCCATAGGCGAGGAGGCTGCCGTCTTCGTGGGTGGTGCGGCCGCCTGCGGCGCGCAGGACCGCGTCCCCTGCTGCCGTGTCCCATTGCATGGTGGGGCCAAAGCGGGGGTAGAGATCGGCCTCGCCTTCCGCGATCAGGCAGAATTTGAGTGAGGAGCCGACTGACACGGTGGTCGCGCCGGGATACCGGGCGATGAAGGATTCCGTCTCGGGTGTCAGATGCGAGCGTGAGGCGACGATGACGGGGGGATTGGGAGCCTCGCGCACCTGAATGGCTTCGCGGCTTATGATCCGGCCATCTTCGATCTTCGCCTTTTCCGCCGAACCCGGTCGTCCGCTCCACAGCGTCTGACGGGCTGGCGCATAGACGACGCCCACTTCCGGGACGCCCTTGCGCACCAGCGCGATATTGACCGTGAAGTCGGGGCGCTGGTTGATGAATTCGCGTGTTCCATCGAGCGGATCGACCAGCAGGAAACCATCCTCGCCGCAAGCCGGGATGACACCACCCGAAGCCGCCTCTTCCGAGACGCAAGGGGTGGCACCGAGTTCCTTTGCCAGTTGCTTCAGGATGATGGCCTCGGCCGCACGATCGGCAATGGTGACGGGAGAGGCATCGGCCTTCTCCTCCACCGCACAGCCCTTCTCGCGCACATCCATGATGGCCGTGCCTGCTTCGATGGCGATGGCCTCGAAAAGCGCGACCAGCGCCCCATCGTCATGGGGCGCGTGCGCGGGCTTCAGTGTTTCGGTCAGCAAATGCCCTTGTCCTTCAGCCATGCTTCCAGTTCATCGGCCAGATCTTCCGGCGCGCGCCCTGCCGTCTTCAGGTGGATATCGGCACGCTCGGGCTCCTCGTAAGGGGAATCCACGCCCGTGAAGTTCTTTATCTCACCCTTCAGCGCGCGGGCATAGAGGCCCTTGGGGTCACGCTTTGCGCATTCCTCGAAAGGCGTGTCGACGAAGACCTCGACAAACTCGCCCTCCTCCATCAGTTCGCGCGCCATGCGGCGTTCCGCACGGAAGGGCGAGATGAAGGAGACAAGCACGATGAGGCCCGCATCCGCCATCAGCTTGGCGACCTCGGCCACGCGGCGGATGTTCTCCACGCGGTCTTCCTCGGTGAAGCCCAGATCGCGGTTCAGCCCGTGGCGCACATTGTCGCCATCCAGGATATAGGTATGGCGGCCATCGGCATGAAGCTTCTTCTCCAGAAGATTGGCGATGGTCGACTTGCCCGAACCCGAAAGCCCGGTGAACCACAGGACCGCGGGCTTCTGGTGCTTCTGCTCGGCACGCGACTGCTTCGTCACATCCAGCGCCTGCCAATGGATGTTGGCCGCACGGCGCAACGGATGAAGGATCATGCCTGCGCCAACCGTGCGGTTGGTGATGCGGTCGATCAGGATGAAGGAGCCCGTGGTGCGGTTGTCGGCAAAGCTGTCGAAGGCAATCGGGGCCTGAAGCGACAGATTGCATTCGCCAACCTCGTTCATCTCCAGATGCTTGGCGGCCTCATGGGCGAAATTGTTGATATTGGTGCGGTGCTTCAGCGCCGAGACCGTGGCACTCACCTCGTCGGTTTCGGTGCGCAGCACGTAAGGACGACCGGGCATCATGGCCTGCTCGTCGAACCAGACCAGGGTTGCCGCCAGCTGATCGGCCACATGCGGGCGCGCATCGGGGGTGACCAGCATGTTGCCGCGCGAGACCTCGATCTCGTCTTCCAGCACCAGCGTGACAGCTTCACCCTCCGCCGCACGGCTCAGGTCGCCATCATAGGTCACGATGCGCCTGACGCGGGAGGGCTTGCCGGATTTGGCGACCACCACCTGATCACCCACCGCAACAGAGCCGGATGCAACCGTGCCTGCGAAACCGCGGAAGTCGAGATTGGGGCGGTTCACATATTGAACGGGAAAGCGGAACGGCTTGGCGCTCAAGCCCCGCTCGATATCCACCGTTTCCAGATGGCCGATCAGGGTCGGGCCATCATACCAGCTCATATTCTCCGACGGTCGCGAGACATTGTCGCCGAAGCGCGCCGACATGGGGATCGGCATGACGCTGGCAAAACCCAGATCCTTTGCAAAGGCGCGGTATTCCTCGACGATCTCGCCAAAACGTTCCTTCGAGAAGCCGACGAGATCGATCTTGTTGACCGCCAGCACGATGTTGCGGATGCCAAGAAGCGAGGCAATGATCGAGTGACGGCGCGTCTGCGGCAGCACACCCTGGCGCGCATCGACCAGCACCACGGCCAGATCGGCGGTGGAAGCACCTGTTGCCATGTTGCGGGTATATTGCTCGTGGCCCGGCGTGTCGGCGACGATGAATTTGCGCTTCGGGGTGGAGAAGAAGCGATAGGCGACATCGATGGTGATGCCCTGCTCGCGCTCGGCCTCAAGACCGTCGACCAGAAGGGCCAGATCGATATCCTCGCCCGTCGTGCCGTGCTTCTTCGAATCCTTTTCCAGCGCTGCCAGCTGATCCTCGAATATCAGCTTGGTGTCATAGAGAAGTCGACCGATCAGGGTCGACTTTCCGTCATCGACCGAGCCGCAGGTCAGGAAGCGCAGAAGCGTCTTGTTTTCCTGGGCGGCGAGATAATCGCGGATGCCTTCAACGGCAGCTTCAGTGGCGGGGTTCAGGTTTGCGTCCAGCATCAGAAATATCCCTCGCGCTTCTTCTTCTCCATGGAGCCTGCCTCATCCTTGTCGATGGCGCGACCCTGGCGCTCGGAGGTGCGGGCGGTCAGCATTTCGGCCACGATGGCTTCAAGCGTGTCGGCGGATGATTCGATCGCACCCGTCAGCGGGTAGCAGCCAAGGGTGCGGAAGCGCACCATGCGCTCCTGCAGGCTCTCGCCCGGCTGCAGCTCCATGCGGTCATCATCCTTCATGATGAGCATGCCGTCGCGCTCCACCACGGGGCGTTTGGCGGCGTAATAGAGCGGCACGATGGGGATCTCTTCCTGCAGGATATATTGCCAGATATCGAGCTCGGTCCAGTTGGACAGCGGGAAGACGCGGATCGATTCACCCGGTGCCACGCGTGTATTGTAGGTCTTCCACATTTCCGGACGCTGGTCCTTCGGGTCCCAGCCATGGGTCTTGGTGCGGAAGGAGAAGATGCGCTCCTTGGCGCGGCTTTTCTCTTCATCACGGCGCGCGCCGCCGAAGGCTGCATCGAAGCCGTATTTGTCGAGCGCCTGGCGCAGCGCCACCGTCTTCATCACATGGGTATGCACATTGGAGCCGTGCGAGAAGGGGCCGATCCCCTCGCGCACGCCTTCCTCGTTAATATGCACCAGCAGATCAAAACCCTTCTCGCGCGCCATGCGGTCGCGAAACTCGATCATCTCGCGGAACTTCCAGGTCGTGTCGACATGCAGGAAGGGAAATGGCGGCTTGGCGGGATAGAACGCCTTCATCGCCAGATGCAGCAGGACGGAAGAATCCTTGCCCACCGAGTAGAGCATCACGGGCTTGGAGAAGCTTGCCGCCACCTCACGCATGATATGGATCGATTCCGCCTCCAGACGCTGGAGATGGGAGAGCCTGAGATGGGAGATTGGTGCATTCATGCCGGTACCCTTCGAGCAGTGCGGCCACAGGTGGCGTGGCTGAGCCTGCTTTAGGGAGTACCACCGGCAGCTTAGGGGCTACAGGAAGTAGCCCCTATAGTATCGGCAGAATGCGAGTGCGTTTTGCGCGGCGTCGGGAATAGGCGGAATGTTCTTCCGCCGTCACCGAAATCCGCCTCAGGCGGCGCCAACAGCCTTTCGAATTTCTGCAATCACCCGATCCTGATCATCCGCTCTCAGATAGGGATGCATGGGCAGGCACAGGATGCGGTTAGGCAGGGTTTCCGAAACTTCCAGGCCCGTGGGCGTACGCGGATACGCCTTGTAGGCGTCCTGCACGTGGAGCGGGCGCTCGTAATAGATAACCGACGGTATGCCTTCATCCTTGAGATGCGCGCGCACCGCATCGCGCTTCGGCGTCTCGATGGCGTATTGCGCCCATGCGGAGCGCTCACCTTCCGGCAGCACGGGCACTGTGACGACATCGCCGAGGCCATCCCTGTAGCGATCCGCCACCTTCTGGCGAAGCTCCATCTCCTCAGGAAGAATGGAAAGCTTTTCCAGCAGGATTGCCGCCTGGATCGTGTCGAGGCGTGAGTTCAGCCCTACCCGCACATTGTCATACTGGCTTGCACCCTTTCCGTGAAAGGCAACTGAGCGCAGCGCATCGGCAAGATCACCGTCATCGGTAAACATGGCTCCGCCGTCGCCGTAGCAGCCAAGCGGCTTTGCAGGATAAAAACTTGTGCCGGCAACATCACCAAAGGCACCACACATGGTGTTACCGCTGGCACCACCCATGGACTGCGCCGCGTCCTCAATCACGAACAGGCCTTCGCGTTCCGCAATACCCGCGATCTTCTGATAATTCGCGGCAAGACCGAAAAGGTCGACGGGGATGACCGCCTTTGGCTCAAGCTCCCCTTTCTCGCGCACCATCGCAATGGCTGCTTCGAGACTTTCGATGTCGATATTGTAGCTGTCCGCTTCAATGTCGACGAAGACGGGTGAGGCACCGGCCAGCGCCACCACTTCCGCCGTCGCGGCAAAGGTGAAGCTTGGCACGAAAACAGCGTCGCCGGGGCCGATGCCCTTTGCCATCAGCGGAATCAGCAGCGCATCGGTGCCGTTGGCGCAGGCGACAACATGCTTCACGCCGACATATTCGGCGAGCGCCTGTTCAAGCTCGCCCACTTCCGGGCCGAGAATATAGCGCCCTTCCGCGATGACCTTTGCCACCCGTTCGTTGAGACGTGTCTCTATGCGTGCGCGCTGGGCGCCCAAATCTATGAATTGCATTGTCTAACCTGCCGCCGCCGGAACCCCGGATCAATTTGTCACGTGATAGGGGTTGTGCGTGGGTTGCGCAACATTGCGGAACGTTCAACATGTTGAGAGCATTGTTACACGCGGTGATGCTGCTGCTGCCTGCGAAGATTTGCGTTCAGCCATCATCCCATCTAACTACAACCGCATGGCGCATTCGCGCTGATTAGTGGCGGCAATCAGGAGAACAGCCAGGAATGAGTGCTCCGTTCAAAGCGTATGACGTTCGCGGACAGATCCCCTCCCAGATCAATGTGCCATTCGCCTATCGCTTTGCGCAGGCGGTCAAGGCCTCCCTTGATCCACAGCGCGTGGTTGTTGGCCACGACATGCGCGTCGACAGCCCTGCACTGGCACAAGCATTGATGCAGGGATTGATGGATAGCGGCGTCGACGTGTTGCCGGTGGGTCGCTGCGGCACTGAAGAAGTCTATTTCCACACCGCGCATTCCGGAGCCGATGCCGGTCTGATGGTGACGGCCAGCCACAACCCGCCGGATTACAACGGCATCAAGATGGTGCTTAAGGGTGCCGCGGCTGCCACACCGGAAAACGCCTTCAACGCGATCGAGAAACTGGTGCGTTCAGATGATGCGCTCCCGCAGGTTACCGACCACGCGGACCGCGGAGCCTTCCACGACCACTGCAACCGCGAGGACTATATTGCGCGGCTTCTTCAGGAAGTGACATCCAGGCAGCTCAAGCCACTCAAGATCGTCACCCATGCCGGCAATGGTTGCGCGGGGCCGATCATCGATCTTTTGGAGCGTCACCTGCCCTTCACCTTCATCAAGGTGGACCATGAGCCGGACCCGAAGCTGCCGAATGGCGTGCCAAATCCGCTGTTGCCTGAGAAGCGCCAGAAGGCGAGCCAGGCCGTTCTCGACCACGGCGCGGATCTCGGCATTGCCTGGGACGGCGATTTCGACCGCTGCTTCCTCTATGACCACAAGGGCCGCTTCGTCGAAGGCTATTATCTGGTGGGCATGATCGCCAAGCACATGCTTGAGAAGGAGCCGGGCAGCACGATACTTTACGATCCGCGCCTGACCTGGAACACGATCGACATCGTGGAAAGCAATGGCGGCGTGGCCAAGCCCTGCCGCACGGGCCACGCCTATTTCAAGCAGATGATGCGCGAGGAAAACGCCATCTATGGCGGCGAGATGAGCGCGCATCACTATTTCCGCGATTTCAGCTATTGCGATTCGGGCATGCTGGCCTGGCTGGACGTCGTCTCGGAGCTTTCAGCTTCCGGCGCGCGGCTGGCCGATGTTCTGGAAGAGCGCATTGCCGCCTATCCCTGCTCGGGCGAGCTGAACTTTACCGTGGACGACGCCAAGGCCGTGCAGGAACGTGTCGCGGAGCATTTCCAGTCCGCCAATCCGGAAGTGGAGAGCATTGACGGTCTCGGCATGGTCTTCGACGACTGGCGCTTCAATCTGCGTGCCTCCAACACCGAACCTCTCCTGCGCCTGAATGTCGAGACGCGCGGCGACAAGGCGCTTCTAGAAAAGAAGGTCGAAGAGTTGCGCGGCCTGATTCAGGCCTGAGACGCCTGACGAGACGGATGAAAAAGGGCGGCCCATCGAGCCGCCCTTTTTCGTGTCAGCCGATCTTCATGCCCCAGAAACAGGTTTCATCCGCGGCGAAATAGCCGTCGGCACCCGTGAAGCCGCCCTGCAGCGCCACCGTGTCTCCGGTCGACAGTGAGGCGAATGCCTCGATCCGGAGTGTGGTCTGTTCCGAGACATGGGCACCGGTCAGGCTCTGCGTCGATCCCCGGACCGGTGCGACATCATTGAGGAGAAAGCGCGCGCGCATGCGTGCATCCAGCGACGCATTCACCTTGAAAAGCAGATTGGCGCCCAGAAAATAGGTGCCATCGGCAGGCGCGGTGAACAGGCCTGTACCGGCATCGAAAACCGATTGATCATTGTAGTCGGCATTGTTGATGCCGATGGTCGTCCAGCTGTCGAGGGCGGCGTAATTGTCGTAATTGGTGAAGGCCTTGAAGCGGGGAAGATTGGGCTGATCGACCACCGCATCCGCAGCGCGCAATACGAGCGCATCGCGAAAGCTCACACCATCCGCGCTGGTCTTGAAGATCAGGTCGTCACTGCCGGCCAAACCAAATTCGGCACGCGCGGACCAGCCGGATTGGAAGATCAGCGACAAAACATTCCCCGCACCCTCCTTGTTCATGACGAGGCGCAAATCGCCGCTTTCCCCCTCCCCGCTTTCTGCCGCCGCGAAAAGTGCATTGTTCAGCTTGGCGGAGAAGCGGTTGGTGTCATCGGGAGCCGTGCCGATGCCAAGCCGGGCCACCTGTTCTCCATTGCCGCCGGAAGTTATCTGCCACATGCCATCAAGCCAGATGGCAACGGAGGCTTCATCCTCGATGACCGCCTGCCAGCCCGGCTGCGGCTCGTAGAAAACCCAGATGCCGTCCTGGAATGCGGCCACCTGCCCCGCGCGCCCTTCCCAAAGCCCGCTTGCGCCCGCAGCAACAATATACCGCGCGCCTTCCGCCACTGCACTTGGCGGTTCGCTCAGCGCCCGGCTTTTCACCGAAAGCTGCACCAGCGCATCAAGCCGCAACAACGCCTCGTTATGCGTCACATGTTTCTGGGCCTGTGACGGCATGATGAAAGGCAGTTTCAGAAGAGCGGTATCGTCCATGGGTGGCATCCTTCCTGCAGATCAAGCTGCGGAAAGGGTAAGGGCGTGGACGGATGCGGGGATAAAATTGGCAGTTTCTGGCTGGGGCGGCAGGATTCGAACCTGCGCATGGCGGTACCAAAAACCGCTGCCTTACCACTTGGCTACGCCCCAACTTTCCGAGGAAAACGCCTCGGACGCGAAACAGTGCTCCCTATAAGGATTCGCCGCGCCAAGTGCAATCTCTCTGACATGAGTTTGACATCAAAAAGGTCATTCTGGTGTTGATGCCCCCGAAGCTGCGGGGAACGAAGATGTTAAGGAATGCTTACGCATTCGACCTTACGGGCAAATACTGGTAGAAGAACCGGTCAGCTTTGGGTATTTGCGTTCCCGTCAAGCCGGTGCTTCGGCGGCTTGAGAGATGTTTTGAGAGTTGGTTTTGAAGATGACGATGAACCAGATGCGTGAGTGGATCATCTCGCGCCCCCGGCGCACCAAGCGGCTCATGCTGGTCACGGTCGACTTCTTCAGCCTAGTATTCATCATCTGGGCTGCTTTCTGCTACCGCTTCAACCAGCTCTTCATTCCCAATTTCGAGCAGATGCTTTTCATGGTCGCGGGTCCGGTCATCGCGATCCCCGTTTTCGTGAAAATGGGCCTTTACCGCGCCGTGCTGCGCTATTTGCGCGAGCGGGCGCTGTGGACGATCTTCATTGCGGTCTCCATTTCGTCGCTCATCTGGGTGAGCATGGTCTTTCTCACCCTTTCCTATGGTGCCAGCGGCATTCCGCGTACCATCGCGGTGCTCTACTGGGTCGGCGGCTTCTGCGCGGTTGCGGGAAGCCGGTTTGCCGTGAAAGCGCTTCTGCGCGGACGCTCGGGTCGTGGTGCGGACAAGACGCCCGTGCTGATCTACGGCGTCGGTGACGCAGCCGTGCAGCTTGCGGATGCGCTGCACAATTCGCCCGACCGGCAGGTCGTCGGCTTCATCAGCGACGACAAGGGCATGGCGGGCATGGATATTATGGGCCTGCGCATCTATCCGGAAGGCAATATCGACGATCTGGTTGCCAATGTCGGCATAAAGGAAGTCATCATCGCCTCCACATCTGCCGGGCCGCGGCGCAGGCGCGAACTGGTTGCCAAGCTTGGTCACCACGGGCTGAAGATAAGGCTGCTTCCTCCGCTCGCCGATCTCGCGGCAGGCCGCTATCTTGTTAGCCATATCCGCGACATCGACATTGACGACCTGCTTGGCCGCTCCCCCGTGCCTGCCGATCCGGAACTGGTGCGCGAGGCCGTCGAGGGGCGCACGATCCTCGTCACGGGTGCTGCCGGCTCGATCGGCTCTGCCGTGTGCCGCGCCATCGCACAGGCCAATCCGCGCAAGCTCGTGCTTCTGGAGGTCAACGAGCTTGGCCTCTACCAGATCGAGCGCGAGATGCGCCGCCACGGCTTTCCCGTGGTTCCGGTTCTGGGCACGATCACCGATGCTGCCATGCTGGCACGCATATTCCGGCAGCATCGCATCCAGACAGTCTATCACTGTGCGGCCTTCAAGCATGTCTCGCTGGTTGAGAAGAATGTCCTGCAGGGCGTGCACAACAATGTCTTCGGCACATTGGCACTGGTGCAGGAGGCTCATGCCGCCAATGTCGAGAAATTCGTTCTGATCTCATCCGACAAGGCCGTTCGTCCGTCCAGCGTGATGGGCGCGACCAAGCGCTGGGCGGAGCTCATCTTGCGCCACTACGGGCGGCAGCTTGAAGAAAAGGCTGCAGGTGGCGTCTATTCCTCCGTACGCTTCGGCAATGTGATCGGTTCCAGCGGCTCGGTCGTCCCGCTCTTCAAGGAGCAGATTGCGGCTGGCGGCCCGGTGACGCTCACCGATGATGAGATGACGCGCTACTTCATGTCGGTGCGCGAGGCGGCAGAACTCATCATCCAGGCCTCCACCCTTTCATCCTGCGGCGACATTCTGCTTCTGGACATGGGCGAGCCGGTGCGTATCCGCGATCTCGCGCGTGACATGGTCATGCTCGCCGGACTTACCGTGCGCGACGAGCAAAACCCGGCAGGGGACATCGAGATCGTCACGATTGGCATGCGTGATGGCGAGAAACTGCATGAGGAACTCTTCTACGATCCCGTCGGCGTGACGCCGACACAACATCCGAAGATCCTGCGCGCCAAGCCGCAGAACCGCATGTCGAACCAGGTACCGGCCATGCTGGAGGCACTGCGCCAAGCGCTGGAAACAGGCGACGAGCAGGTGGTTCGCGATGTGCTGTTCGGCGAATTGCAAAAGCGGCGTGACCAGCAGCCGCTGACCATCGAAGCAAAGTTGCAACCGGAAACGGCCAATCTGCCACGTCATTCCTGAGGCCCACCCCTAAATGAACGACAACACGCGCAGCAGCGTGGACCCTCAGGCCACCAGAGGGTTCTACCCACGGCTTGGCAAGCGGCTTCTAGACCTTTGCCTGACTATTCCCTGCGGTCTGGTGGCGCTGCCCGTAATCGGGATTGCAGCAATCGCCATCCGAAGGAATTCACACGGCCCGGCGATCTTCGCGCAGGAGCGCGTGGGACTGAATGGCCGCGTCTTTCGCTGTTACAAGCTGCGCAGCATGTATGTGGACGCACCTTCCGTGCCGACGCATGAGGCGGCACAGGCCACGATCACGCCTGTCGGGCGGTTCCTGCGCCGCACCAAGATCGACGAGCTGCCGCAGCTTTGGAATGTCCTGCTCGGCGACATGAGCCTCGTCGGTCCGCGCCCCTGCCTGCCAAGTCAGCACGAACTGATCGCGGCGCGCCAAAGCCGCCGGGTGCTGGAGATTCGCCCCGGCATTACGGGGCTTGCGCAGGTGCAGGGGATCGACATGTCCCGACCGCAAATCCTGGCCGAGGCCGACCTGCGCTATATGCGCAGCATGTCGGCCCTGCTTGATCTCAGGCTGTTGGTTCAAACGGTGATGGGCGGCTCATAGCCGGTTGCGGCGGGCCAGTACCTCTTCCCATTGCAGCGCATGGGTGATGATCGTGTCGAGATCGTCATAACGCGGCTCCCAGCCCAACTCCTGGCGGCACTTGTCTGAGCTTGCCACCACGGCCATGACATCGCCTGTACGACGCGGAGCGTGCTTGACCTGGAAGTCGCGTCCAGACAGCCG
Source organism: Nitratireductor basaltis (assembly GCF_000733725.1). Classification (NCBI taxonomy): domain Bacteria; kingdom Pseudomonadati; phylum Pseudomonadota; class Alphaproteobacteria; order Hyphomicrobiales; family Phyllobacteriaceae; genus Nitratireductor; species Nitratireductor basaltis. Next base: position 1,781,733 of record NZ_JMQM01000001.1, read on the forward strand.
CTTGACGGTCTCGATCACCTCGAAGACCGTGTGCCCCCGTCCATAGCCGGCATTGGCGATCAGACTCTCGCCACCGGCGCGCAATCGTTGCAGCGCGAGATAGTGGGCGCTGACCAGATCGCTTACATGGATGAAGTCACGGATGCAGGTTCCGTCACGGGAGGGATAGTCCGTGCCGAAGACTTCGATCAGAGGTCTCTTGCCGGTGGCCGCCTCGCAGGCGACCTTTATGAGATGGGTCGCGCCCTTGGTCGATTGCCCGGTGCGAAGGCGCGGATCGGCACCCGACACGTTGAAATAGCGCAGGGCCGTAAAACTGAGATCATGCGCTGCAGCGGTATCCTGCAGCATGCGCTCGATCATCATTTTCGAAGCGCCATAGGGCGTTTCGGGGCGAAGGGCCGCTTCCTCGCGCACCGGCGCGCGGTCGGGAATGCCATAGACGGCTGCGGTGGAGGAAAAGACGAAGTGGCGAACACCGCAATTGACGGCAGCCTGAAGCAGGCTGTGCGTCTTCATGGTGTTGTTGTGGTAGTAGCCCAGGGGATCGCCAAGCGATTCGGGAACGATCACCGAGCCGGCGAAATGGATGATCGCCTCGACGCGGTGACGGCGGATGATCTCTTCCATCACCTTGCGGTCGCCGATGTCCTGAACGACAAGACGAGCGGCCTCCGGCACGGCCCAGTCGAAGCCGGTGGAAAGACGGTCGACAACGACGACTTCCTCGTCCCTGTCGATCAGTTCCCATGCCATATGGCTGCCGATATAGCCGGCACCGCCCGTTACCAAGACCGCCAAAGGTATTCCCCTCATTTTCATGCCGCGTGGGCCGAAGGGCCAAAAGAAAAGGCCGCGGGCAATCTAACCCGCGGCCTCTTCGCAAATCGTTAGCGTCAGGCGAATTCGCCGATCAGCGACCGCCGAGACCGAAGCCACGCAGTGCTGCCCAGCCGGCAGAGGTCACGCAGGCGGCGAGTGCAGCCTTGACGAGATCCGGCAGGATGAAGGGTGCAACGCCGAACTGCCAGGCCTTGTCGGCACCGATAAGGACAGCAAGCCAGGCAAAGCCCAGCGCCAGAACAACCGCGCTTGCGGCAACAGTAGCGGCACCCATCTTGAGCGGGTTGCGGTCGAAGCCGCGGTCAGCGGCAGCACCGACAATGGCGGCCATGGCGACAAAGCCAAGCAGGTATCCGCCCGTCGGGCCAACCATGTATGCAAGGCCGATGCCCTTTTCAGGCGTGCCCTGGAAGACCGGGAGGCCCATTGCGCCTTCGGCGATGTAGAGAAGCAGCGTTGCAACGCCGAGACGGAAGCCGAAACCTGCCGCGATCAGCATGATGACAAGGCTCTGCATCGACATGTCGACAGGGCCGAGCACGACCTTGGTCTTTGCCGACAGTGCCAGAAGCAGCGAACCGGTGAGCGCGAGACCGGCCTGAGCGGCCAGACGTGCAGCCCCGGATTCGGGCAGAGCGAGGGAAACGAGCGGGCGTGATGCAATCGCCTCAGACATGGTGCCTCCTGAAAAGAATGAGCGCATTCGCGTTCCTCTATAATTGCTTCCATGTTAAGCGGCAACAGATCAGCGAACGCTCTCCCCTGTTCAGCCGCTTTGCGCAGGAGTTTTATTTCATGGATTTCGACACGCGTTTCGAGCCCCGATACGGCGAGGCCGTGCCCGTTGCCGAAAACGTGCTGCGGCTGACCGTGCAGAATCCATCCGCCTTCACCTTTCACGGCACCAATAGCTATATTGTCGGTCGCGAGACGCTGGCCATCATCGATCCGGGACCGGAAGACGAGATGCATCTGGCAACGCTTCTTGAAGCGGTCGATGGCCGGCCGGTCAGCCACATCTTTGTCAGTCACACCCACAAGGACCATTCCCCGCTGGCGCGCAAGCTTGCCGAGGAGACAGGCGCGGTCATATGCGCGGAAGGTCCCCACCGCCCTGCCCGGCCCTTGCATGTGGGCGAGGTCAATCCGCTGCAGGAAAGTGCCGATGTGGACTTCACGCCCGACCACGCGCTTGGTGACGGCGAGGTCATAACGGGTGATGGTTGGTCGATCCGCACGCTCCACACGCCCGGCCATGCGGCCAATCATTCGGTGTTCGCACTCGAAGGCACCGGCATTCTCTTCTCCGCCGATCACGTCATGGCCTGGGCAACCTCCATTGTCGCACCTCCCGACGGCTCCATGAGCGACTTCATGGCAAGTCTCGACCGGCTTCTGGAGCGCGATGATCGCGTGCTTCTGCCCGGGCATGGCGGTGCAGTGACAAAGCCTCGCGCCTTCATGCGGGGTTTGCGCACGCATCGCCGCATGCGCGAGCGAGCCATCCTGCAGCGCATCATGGACGGTGACCGCAACATTCCCGAGATTGTGGCGGCAATCTACCGGGATACCGATCCGCGCCTGCATGGCGCGGCAGCACTGTCCGTGCTGGCGCATCTTGAAGATCTGGTCGGCAAGAACCTGGTGTCCTGCGAAGGTGAACCGGCGATCGATACCACCTATTTGCCGGCCTGAGCGTCAGATTTCCGTCAGTTCCTGAAGCCGCTTGTCGAGCTCGGTCAGAAAGCGACGGATCCGCTCGGCGTTTTCGCCCATGTCATGGCTGCCATAGCGTGATGCTGAACGCATATCGACGAAGGTCGCGTTATCCTGATCCTCGATGCGGATGACCACATCGGAATCAAATCCGAGCAAATAGGATTTCGCGACTGCTTCAATCGTCGTGACTGCCGGGTCACCGCCACGCGCCGTGACCTTCCAGCCGCGATCGGCAATCAGTTCATCCAGAACATCCTCCACGCTTTCGCGAGCGAATTCGTAGCGGCGGCCCGTGATGTCCGGGTAGGATTTTGCGATGCGTTCCGCGCGCGCCGCATCAAGCGCCGTAACGGGGTTGGCGTCAGCATCCCTCAATCGCTCGGCGGCCTGAAATTCCGGCGGGTCCTGCAGATCGGTCGAGATGTCGACCAGCTGCGGGTTCGTCACGATGTTGAAAAGCGAAACGCCGTAGGGCACGAGCACGAGGACTGAAAGAAACAGGCCCAGCGTGGCGGCACCAAGCCCCCGCCATCCATGCTGCCACATCTGCACGAAGCCGCTGATGGCAAGCACGAGACCGGTCAGCCCAAGCAGACCGCAGATCGCGATCAGCCACAGAAATGGCAGCGTTTCGACAAGATCATAGCGATGCGCGAGCGCCGAGGAGACAGCCAGCACCAGCGCGAAGGAGGCGACACCTCTCGCCCGGTAGGCTGCAGGCGCATAACGCTGCTCTATGATGGCGACCATGAATGTCCTGCACGGCTTGTTTGCGTGGGAAGTCGGCGAGCTATAAACGCCCGGCTGCGGCAGGTCAAAGGCACTTGAGGAACGGTCCACCGGGCCGCATGGCAGCCCGGCATCCGATATTCCTCAGACCGCTTGTGGCAGCGTGTAACCTTCCATCTGACGTCGCAATGTCGTCTTCTGGATCTTGCCGGTGGCGGTATGCGGCAGCTCGTCGACGAACACGACGTCGTCGGGCAACCACCATTTGGCGACCTTGTCGGACAGGAAGGTGATGAGGTCTTCTCTGGTGGGATCACAGCCTTCCTTCTTCACCACCACCAATAGTGGTCGCTCGTCCCATTTCGGGTGATGCACGCCGATGACGGCGGCTTCCGCGACTTCCGGATGGCCAACAGCGAGGTTTTCCAGCTCGATCGTCGAAATCCATTCACCGCCCGACTTGATGACATCCTTCGCGCGGTCCGTGATCTTGAGATAGCCATACCGGTCAATATGCGCGACGTCACCTGTGTCGAACCAGCCTTCTTCATCGAACTGCTCTGCACCGGCGCCACCATAGTAGCTGCTGGAAACGGCAGGCCCGCGCACCTGCAGGCGCCCGAAGGTCTTGCCGTCCCAGGGCAGTTCCTCGCCATTGTCGTTGACGATACGCATTTCCACGCCAAATGGCGCATGGCCCTGCTTGTCCTGAATGTCCAGCCGCGCCTCGCCTTCCAGATCCTCGTATTCGGGCTTCAGCGAGCAAAGGGAGCCCAGCGGCGACATTTCCGTCATGCCCCAGGCATGTATGACTTCGACATCATAGATGTCCTGGAATTTCTGCGTCATGGAGCGCGGGCAGGCCGAGCCGCCAATCACGACGCGCCTGAGATGGGGCAGTTTCTTGCCGGTCTTTTCCAGATATTGCAGCAGCATGAGCCAGACCGTCGGCACGGCTGCGGTAAAGGTCACGCGCTCGCTGTCGAGCATCTCGTAGAGCCCCTCGCCATCCAGCCTTGGCCCCGGCATGACCAGCTTGGCGCCGACCATGGGCGCGCTTTGGGCAAGGCCCCAGGCATTGGCGTGGAACATGGGCACGACAGGAAGAACCACATCGCGCGCCGAAAGCCCCATCGCATCGGGCTGAACCGCCATCATGGCATGAAGCACATTGGAACGGTGGCTGTAGACGACGCCCTTGGGGTCCCCGGTGGTGCCGGAGGTGTAGCACATGCCCGCCGCCGTCGTTTCCTCGAAGCTTTCCCAGGCAAAGGCCTCATCGCCGTCTGCAATCCAATCCTCATAGGCGACTGCATCGAGTGTGGTCTCCGGCATGTTCGCGCTGTCGGTCATGATGACGATGCGCCTGAGCGTCTTGACCTGCGGGCAGATCTTCTCGGCAAGCTGCACGAAGGTCAGATCGACAAACAGGCAGGCATCTTCCGCGTGGTTCATGATCCAGGCGATCTGGTCGGGGAAAAGGCGCGGATTGAGCGTGTGATAGACGCCGCCCATGCCCATCGCGCCGTACCAGACCTCAAGATGACGGGCAGTGTTCCAGCCAAGCGTTGCCACGCGGTCTCCCTTGCCGAAACCCTCCTGCACCAGCTTCGAAGCAACCTTGCGTGACCGGCTGGCAAGCGCTCCATAGGTCGTGCGTGCAATCGCACCTTCGACCGTGCGCGTTACCACTTCGCGCTCACCATGCTGCCGTGCCGCGTGATCCAAGATCTTGTGGCACAGAAGCGGCCAGTCCTGCATCAAACCCTGCATATGAAACCTCCTCCTCAAGGTCTGACATCTTGTGAAGCGGTCATGCGAATGTCCAGTGCCTCAGACCGGACATAATCATTTCTTTTAATCATTATTATCTGGAACTTATGGGGATCATTGGCGTTAGGGGGAGTCGCAGCAGGGAAGACCGACCACATGGAAATCACACTAGCCGACGCGCCAGCCCCGCACGATGTGCCGCTGGAAATCGTGGAGATGGACCTCGCATTGCGCCATCAGGATCTTGTTGCCAAGGGCTTCGAAGGAGCCGTGCAGGAAGCGCTGGAACATGTGGGCGGACGCATCCTGTTCAAGATGCGCCTTTGCGGTCATGCGGATTGCGACTGGGTCGCGGCGGTGGAACTGCAAAGCGACAGCAACGATACCTTGGCCATCATCTCCCAATCCACGGAAGGCGGGCCTCTCAAGGTTGAAGATGCGCGCAGCAGCGATCTGCCGGTGGCAGCCATCGCAACCGGCTTTGCCAGCCTCGAGCGCTTTTTCCCGCCGGTTCCCGAAAATCTGCGACCCGTCGAGCCAGCGCCTGTTTCGTCAGACGCCTGAACGGCACGCAGCCTGCGCCGCCGCCAGCCGCGCGATCGGCACGCGGAAGGGCGAACAAGACACGTAGTCGAGGCCGACCTCCTCGCAAAAGGTGATTGATGCCGGGTCGCCGCCATGCTCACCGCAAATGCCGAGCTTGAGATCACCACGCGTTCTGCGCCCGGCTTCACTTGCCATGCGCACGAGCTGGCCCACACCATCCCGGTCAAGCGTCACGAAGGGATCCTTCTCGATGATGCCCTTCTGCCGGTAGGTATCGAGGAACCCGGCCGCATCGTCGCGTGAAATGCCGAATGTGGTCTGCGTCAGGTCATTCGTTCCGAACGAGAAGAAATCCGCAGCGTTGGCAATCTCCCCGGCATTGAGTGCCGCGCGAGGAAGCTCGATCATGGTGCCGATCAGGTAGTCGATCTTCTGACCGCTTTCCGAAAGCACCTCCTCGGCGACCGCTTCCACACGTTCCTTCACGAAGGCCAGTTCATTGGCAATGCCGACCAGCGGCACCATGATTTCCGGCACGATGGGAGCACCCGTCTTCTCGGCAGCCTGTGCTGCAGCCTCGAAGATGGCGCGGGCCTGCATCTCGGCGATTTCGGGATAGGAGACGGCAAGGCGACAGCCACGATGACCCAGCATGGGGTTGAACTCATGAAGCGCCTCGGTCCGCTCTCGCAGCAGCGCGACCTCCACACCCATGGCATTCGCGACTTCCGCGATTTCCTCCTCCGTCTTCGGGAGGAATTCGTGAAGCGGCGGGTCGAGCAGGCGGATGGTTACGGGCAGGCCTGCCATGATCTCGAAGATTTCGGCAAAGTCGGCCCGCTGCATGGGCAGAAGCTTCGCCAGTGCCTTGCGTCGCCCATCCGCGCTTTCGGCCAGGATCATTTCGCGCATCGCCAAAATGCGCTCGTCGTCGAAGAACATGTGCTCGGTGCGGCAGAGACCGATGCCTTCGGCCCCGAAGGAGCGTGCGGTTCTAGCGTCAGCAGGTGTCTCGGCATTGGCGCGCACCGTCATGCGGCGTGCTTTGTCCGCCCATTCCATGAGCGTGGAGAAGGAGCCGGACAGAGCAGGCTGCTGCATGGCAACCGTTCCCGCCAGCACCTGACCGGACGAGCCGTCAATGGTGATGATGTCGCCCTTGCGAAAAATGCGGCCCATGCTGATCATCGTGCCATTGCGATAGTCCACGCGCAGCGTGCCTGCACCCGAAACACAAGGTTTTCCCATACCGCGCGCCACCACCGCCGCATGACTGGTCATGCCGCCGCGCGTGGTCAGGATACCTTCGGCGGCATGCATGCCGTGAATGTCCTCAGGGCTTGTCTCCACGCGCACGAGGATGACTGCACGACCGGCTGCCTTTGCTTCCTCTGCATCTTCAGAGGAAAACACGATTTCTCCCGTGGCCGCACCGGGGGAAGCCGGCAACCCCATGCCGATAATGTCACGCGCGGCGGAGGGGTCGATGGTCGGATGCAGGAGTTGGTCGAGCGAGGCGGGGTCAATGCGGCAGACGGCTTCTTCCCGGCTGATGAGCCCTTCATCCGCCATCTCGACCGCGATCCTCAATGCAGCCTTCGTGGTGCGCTTGCCCGAGCGGGTCTGCAGCATCCACAACTTGCCGCGCTCGATGGTAAATTCGAGATCCTGCATGTCGCGATAGTGGCTTTCCAGGCGCCCTGCGATTTCAACAAAGGCGGAAAAAGCGTCCGGCATCAGCTTTTCAAGCGACGGCTGGTCAGAACCGGCATCCAGGCGCGCAGCCTCGGTGATGTTCTGTGGCGTGCGAATGCCAGCCACGACGTCCTCGCCCTGTGCATTGACGAGAAACTCGCCGTAAAGCTTCTTCTCGCCGGTCGACGGATTGCGCGTGAAGGCGACGCCTGTGGCCGAATCCTCGCCCATATTGCCGAAGACCATGGCCTGAACATTGACTGCCGTGCCCCAGCTTGCCGGTATGTCGTGCAGCGTGCGATAGGTGATGGCGCGGGCATTCATCCAGCTTGCGAAGACCGCGCCGATCGCACCCCAAAGCTGGAGATGCGGGTCCTGCGGGAAAGGCTCGCCCAGTTCCTCCTCAATGCGCTTCTTGTAGAGGCCGACAATGTGCTGCCATTCCTCGGCGGTGAACTCCGTGTCGAGTTCGTAGCCAAGCCTGCCCTTCTCGTCGGCGAGGATCTCCTCGAAGACCTCGTGGTCGAGATGAAGCACAACGTTGCAATACATCTGGATGAAGCGGCGATAGCTGTCCCAGGCAAAGCGCGGATCACCGGATTCGGCCGCCAGCGCTTCAACGGTGCGGTCGTTGAGGCCGAGATTGAGAACCGTGTCCATCATGCCCGGCATCGACGCACGCGCGCCGGAGCGAACTGAAACGAGGAGCGAGCGCTCGGGATCGCCAAAGCGCCGACCGGTCAGGCGTCCCACCTCTTCCAGCGCATGTTCGACCTGGCTCGTCAGCTCGGGCGGATAGGAGCGCTGATTGGCGTAATAATAGGTGCAGACTTCGGTGGTGACGGTGAAACCGGGCGGGACCGGCAGTCCCAGATTGCACATTTCGGCAAGGTTCGCGCCCTTGCCACCCAGAAGATCGCGCTGGTCAGCACTCCCCTCCGCCTTGCCATCGCCAAAGGCATAGACCCACTTGGCCATCGACACCCTCCACTACCGAAGCACCGGCACATGCCGGACAAGGCGCAGAGTTAGGCGGCTCTACCACCAGTGGCAAGGGGCCAATCACCTTCATTCGTTGGTGAATCGATTGAAGGTGATGCCCCTTGCACGAAGCGTCAGACGCCGATGTTCCCGTCAGGCGGCGACGGGCTCGACCTTTGCAGGCAGCAGCTTGCGCAAGCGACCGGCGGAAAGACCGACATCGGGCAGTTTCTGTACTGCCATGAGGTAGTTCAGGCGGAAATGCGGGTCTTCATTCTCGCCAAGGCCTATGAAGGACGCCGCTCTTTCCTTGAAGGCTTCCATATGGGTTTCCGTGAATGCTTCATCGGCAGCCATCTCGTCCAGGTCGACAATCAGCTGCCCAAGCGGACGCAGCCACGCAAAGCGCGGGTCGTTGATGGTGGCGAACAGCAGCGTGTAGGGGTTGGCCAGGCGCTGATCATCACCCGCTTCGGCAGAGATGAGTGCCTTGTGAAATGCCTGAAGTGCACCGGAAAGCGTTCTGGCGCGCATGGTCAGTTCATTGCTCATTTCTCTGCCCTTTCATTTTTGGGAGATGCGATGGGCGGGGTGCCGATCGCTCTGGACCAATATGGTGTTCCAGCGCCTGCAATATAAGGAGCCGATGCTTGCAGGCAGAGCATGGGAGGCATGCGCTAAAAGTGTCGGTACGCCGGATTGCCCCTCTGTCAGGAGTGTTCAGCATGCGGCTTGCGCATCGCGCTCTCCTTTTACAGTATCAAGCGAACATTCGACGAACATCGGGAGGCAGAAATGCGCAAAACGGGCAAGCTGGACTATCTCGAAATGCCTGCGGGCAACGGTTCTCTGCCGGAGGTGAAGCATTTCTACGAGAAGGCCTTTTCCTGGAGCTTCACCGACTACGGCCCTGGCTATTGCGCCTTTGATGAAGGGCTGGACGGTGGCTTTGACGGCAATCCGGAAAATCCGAAGCCTCTTCCCGTCCTCTATTCTGATGATCTGGAGGAAACACAGCGCGTCGTCGAGACCGCCGGTGGCAGGATCGTGAAGCCGATCTTCTCCTTTCCCGGCGGGCGCCGCTTCCACTTCACCGATCCGGCGGGAAACGAGCTGGCGGTGTGGAGCGAAGACTGAGGCTACCCAGCCTCGCGCAGCTGCTCTGCCGTCTGCAAGTCCACACTGACGAGCTGGCTTACACCTTGTTCTGCCATGGTCACGCCGAACAGGCGGTCCATGCGGGCCATGGTGATGGGGTTGTGGGTGATGATGACGAAGCGGGTTTCGGTCGATTTCGCCATCTCATCCATAAGATTGCAGAAGCGCTCGACATTGTGGTCGTCGAGCGGCGCGTCGACCTCGTCCAGCACGCAGATGGGTGCGGGATTGGTGAGGAAGACGGCGAAGATCAGCGCCATGGCGGTCAGTGCCTGCTCGCCGCCTGACAGAAGCGTCATTGTCTGCGGGCGTTTGCCGGGCGGGCGGGCGAGGATTTCCAGACCCGCTTCCAGCGGATCGTCGCTTTCGACAAGCTGAAGCTCTGCCGTGCCTCCACCGAAGAGATGGGTGAAGAGCCGCTTGAACTGCTCGTTTACAACGTCAAATGCGGCAAGCAGCCGCTCGCGACCTTCCCGGTTGAGGCTCTGGATCGCCGAACGAAGCTTGCGAATGGCCTCGATGATGTCCTCGCGCTCGGAAATGATCGTCTCCAGCCGCTCGGACAGTTCGCGCTGCTCTTCCTCGGCGCGCAGATTGACGGCACCCAGGCGCTCGCGCTCCATCTTCAGCCGCTCAAGCTTGCGCTCCACCTCGGCCGCTTCAGGCATGGGACCATCGGGATCAAGCTCGGCCTGACGGGCTACCAGATGCGGCAGCACGCCGAGCGTTTCCTGAATGCGCGCTTCGGCCTGACGGCGCATCTCCTCGGCTGCAGCCTCGCGCTCTTCGGCGCGGGCGCGCTGTTCGCGGGACGTGGCCAGCGCCTGAATGGCGTCGGTTGCGCCCTTGTCGAAACGGGCCTGCTCGTTTTCCGCCTGCTGGAGCTTGTCGGCAGCTTCCTTGCGCAGTTTTTCAGCCTGAGAGATTTCGGACAGAAGCGCCCTGCCCTTTTCCTCGATCTCATCGGGCGCATCGGCCAGCGACTGCAACTCGCCCGCCGCTTCCTTTCGGCGTTCGACAAGTGCTGCAATCTGCCTGTCGGCATTGGCCGCACGCGCGGTCCAGCTTTCGCGTTCGCGTGCGATGTTCTCCAGCCGCTGACGGCGGGTACCGGCCTCACGCTTCAACCCTTCATGGGCGGCGCGTGTTTCGGCCGCACGCGCGCGGGCTTCTGCCAGCGCCGACTGCGCCTGATCCAATTCCGCCTGCAAGGCGGAAAGATCGGGAGCGGCCTCGAAAGCGGCCTTCGCCTCGGCTTGCGCCTTCCGAGCCTCTTCCACGTCACCCGCCATACGTTCGCGCTGCTCCTGAAGCGCGGAGCGGCGGGTGGCGAGTTCACCGGACTGGCGCTCGGCCTGCGCGACAGCATCGCGCGCCGAACTCGCCTTGCGCTGCGCCTCGCGCAAGCGGTCACGCCAGCCGCGCTCGGCTTCGACCTTCTCCTTCAACGCGGCTTCGGCTGCAACAAGTGCGGCCTGGGCGGCCTCGACGGCCTGGCGCGCGCCTTCGGCCTCGCGCTCTAGTTCGGCAAGCCGGTTCTTCTGCGCCAGTTTCTGGGCCGCAGCCGTTGGCGCATCGGCACTGGCGCAATAACCGTCCCAGCGCAACAGAGCACCATCGCGGGTGACAAGACGCTGGCCGGTCTTCAATTCCTGCTGCAGGCGCGGACCATCGGCCGCTTCGACCACGCCGATCTGGGCAAGCTTGCGGGAAAGCTGCACAGGCGCCTTCACCACATCGGCAAGCGGCATCACGTCAGCGGGCAGAGCGGGATCATCCCTGCTTGACACCATACCGCCCCAATGGACGGGCGCAGCCGGATCAAGCGGCACGTCAAGATCTTCGCCAAGTGCGGCACCAAGGGCCGTCTCGAAACCGGGTGAGACGGACAGGCTCTCAAGCACTGCGGGAAAGGCATCGTCAGAACCGGCTGAAAGAATGCGCTCCAGCGTTCGCGCCTCGGTCTCGATTCCCTGCAACCGCGCGCGCGCTTCGGAAACCGGCTGACGAGCAGCACTCTCGGCGGCACGTGCGGCGGACACGGCCCGTTCGGCTTCCAGCGCGCCCTTTTCGGCAGCTTCCTGTTCACCGAGAACAGCCTCAAGCTCGGCCTTTTTCTGGTCCGGGTCCGGCAGTTCCGCGATCCTGGCGGAGAGTGCCTCGACCTGGTGATCAAGCTCGGCAAGCTGGCGCGAAAGGCGCTCGGTACGCTCGGCAGTGTCGCGCACCGCGCGTTCCGCCTGGTTGCGGCTGGCGCTCGCTTCCGCCTTTTTTGCGGTCACGGCAGCCAATGCATTTTCCCGCTCGCTGAGGGTCGCGGCGGCAGCTTCCATGGCAGCCAGCGTCTCAGCCTCACGCGTACCGCTGTCAGCCTCCTGCGCGTTCAAGGCCTCAGCCTCGTCGGCCAATCGCTTCAGGATGTCGGCATTGTCACGGACCATCTGCTCTTCGCGCTCGATATCCGCATCCATCTGCTGAACGCGCTTTTCGAGCTCGGCGGCGCGATTGCGAATGCGCCTCGCCTCTTCCTCGACCTGGGTACGGGCGATGGTGAGGCGCTGGAGCGCGGCTGCGGCGGAAGCCTCCGCCTCGCGCAATTCCGGCAGGCGCTTGGCGGAGATAGCTTGCGCCTTGGCAGCTTCCATCTGTGCTGCGGCAGCTTCCGCCACGGCGGCGGTGGCCTTTGCGTGAGCGGACTTCGCATCCGCCTCCGCCTGTTTGGCGCTCGCCCAGCGCAGATGCAGAAGCGTTGCGTCGGCCTTGCGGATTTCAGCTGACAGGTTCTTGAAGCGGGCTGCCTGACGGGCCTGTCGTTTCAGGCTTTCGATCTGGCTTTCAAGCTCGCCCACCACATCGTCGAGGCGTTCAAGATTCTGCTCGGCGGCGCGCAGGCGAAGCTCGGCTTCGTGGCGGCGTGTATGCAGGCCGGAAATGCCGGCAGCCTCTTCCAGAAGCTGACGGCGCGCCTGTGGCTTGGCCTGGATCAGTTCGCCAATGCGCCCCTGCCCGACCATGGAAGGCGAACGCGCGCCAGTCGACTGGTCAGCAAAAAGCAGCTGCACATCGCGCGCACGTGCTTCCTTGCCATTGATGCGATAGACGGACCCGGCCTCACGCTCGATCCGGCGGGACACCTGCAGTTCGTCGGAATCGTTGAAGCTCGGCGGCGCGGTGCGGTCGGAATTGTCGAGGAAAAGCGTGACTTCCGCCGTGTTGCGCGCGGGGCGGTTGCCCGAACCGGAGAAGATGACATCATCCATGCCCGAGGCGCGCATGTTCTTGTATGAGCTTTCGCCCATTACCCAGCGCAGCGCCTCGACCAGATTGGATTTTCCGCAGCCATTGGGGCCGACGACACCAGTCAGGCCGCGCTCGATCATGAACTCGCCGGGTTCGACGAAGGACTTGAAACCGAGCAGCCTGAGCTTGGTGAACTTCATGCGCGCGGTCTCCCGCGCGCGCTAACGGCAAGTTGTGCCCTGCCGTTCAGGTCAGAGCATCGGGTCGATGATTGCCGACATTTCCTCAATCGACAGTGCTCCCGCGTACTTCTTCCCATTGATGAAGAAGGTGGGCGTGGCCGTTACGTCGAAGTCATTGGCCGCGCGCTGACGTACTGCTCTCACATCATTGAGAAGTTCCTGGTTCGTCAAGCAAGCCTCGAAGGATTGCTGTGTAAAACCGGCCAGTTTGGCAATATTGAGCAGTGCAGTGCGTGCATCCTGCACCGGAGCCCAGTTGCTCTGCTGCTTGAAGAGCGCGTCAACCATGGGGAAATACTTGCCGTCTGCGCAGCGTGCGAGCATGAAGCCGGCTTCCGCGCGCGGATCGAACGGGAACTCGCGGAAAATCAGACGCACCTTGCCGGTGTCGATATACTTTTCCTGAAGCTTGGGCAGCGTGTTGTTGTGGAAGGTCGCGCAGTGGCTGCAGGTCATGGAAGCATATTCCACGATGGTCACGGGCGCATCTTCCGAACCCTTCGCCATTTCTGGCAGCGGGCCCGGCTTCATGAGTTCGCTGACATCGACCTCGCCCTGCGCGGGCGGCGCATCAACCGCGGCGGTTGTCTCGCCCGAAACGTTCTCGGGCAGCGCTTCGGCCTTGGTTTCCGCATCGGCGCTATCGCTGCAAGCGGCGAGAAGGCCGATGGCGGGCAGCCCGGCAAGCGTTCCAAGTAGACGGCGGCGAGAAAGCGGCTGAACCATGATCTGTGTCGTTCCCGTTCGTGTGTGATTTAGCGGTGCGATAGAAACCGAAGAATGTGGCGTGAAATAAGGCACATAACGCTGCCTTGCCAAACTGTAATATTGCAAGAAGCGCTCACAATAGCGCGAGCAGCTATTTTTTGCTGCCCATTATGCTTTCGCCAAGGCGCTTCAGGCTCTCGCGCAGCGCGTCATCCTCGATGCCTGCCGTGACCTGCTCCAGGCGGCTGCGCTCGGCCTCGCGAAGCGGACGCGGCGCCTTGGGCTTGCGGCTCACTGGACCGGTCATGGGCTTTTGAACAAGCTTCACGCGCCCAATGGCGTTGAAACCCAGAAAGGCATTGGCGCGGGCAATGATTTCCTGCGCCTCGTGCTGCACGCGGATTGCCGCCATGCCATCGCAGGCGATGATAAGGGTGGCTGGCTCGAAGGGGTCATCCTCATGCGCACGCCGCGGCCAGGCGATCCGTTCGGGACGTGTCTGGCTTGCGAGCCTGTCGCCCACGATTTCCGCCCAGCTTTGCACCAGATCGATGGAAAGCCCTGCGCGTTTGCGCAACACCGGGTCCAGCAGATCCGTCGCCAGATCGCTCACCGGCACGGGATTGCCGCCGTTCCATTTACCAGCCATCGGTTTCAAGTTCCTGCTTTTGATTGGCGCCACAGTATCCTATCTCACGCCTCATGACACGCGCCGCCGAACAGGTTTTCGACACTTCAAGAGATTTCGCACCCGCCCTCATCGGCTGGTATGACCGCCACCACCGCAGTCTGCCATGGCGCGTGAACCCGGATGAGCGGCAGCAGGGGGTGGTGCCTGATCCCTACCGCGTCTGGCTGTCTGAAATCATGCTGCAGCAGACGACCGTTGCAGCGGTCAAAGCCTATTTCGAGAAGTTCGTGCGGCTCTGGCCGGATGTCGTGGCGCTTGCCAGGGCCGAAAGCGACGACGTGATGAAGGCTTGGGCGGGGCTTGGCTACTATTCGCGCGCCCGAAACCTGAAGAAATGTGCCGAGATTGTTGCGTTCGAGCATGGCGGGCGCTTTCCGGACACCGAGGCAGGGCTTAAAGCGCTGCCGGGCATTGGCGACTACACAGCAGCCGCCATCGCGGCCATTGCGTTCGACAGGCCGGCAGTGGTCGTGGATGGCAATATCGAACGGGTCGTCACCCGCTTTCTTGTCTGCGAAACCCCGCTGCCGCAGGCCAAGCCGGAAATCCGAGCCTTTCTCTCAACCGTGCTGCCGAAGGATCGTCCGGGTGACTTTGCGCAGGCAATGATGGATCTGGGCGCCACGGTCTGCACGCCGAAATCACCCGCCTGCATTTTGTGCCCCCTGTCGGATGGCTGCCGGGCGCGCAGCGAGGGCACGCAGACGCGCTTTCCCCTCAAGGCGCCGAAGGCGCAGAAACCGGAGCGTGTGGGAGCCGCATTCGTCGCGGTGCGCGGCGATGGCGCGGTCCTCCTGCGCAAGCGTATCGAGAGCGGGCTTCTGGGTGGCATGAGCGAGGTGCCGGGTACGGCCTGGACCGCCCGGCAGGACGGGCAAACGGAAGTGGAAGCAGCCCCCTTCGCCGCCGACTGGAAACGCTGCGGCGAGATACGCCATGTCTTCACACATTTCGCACTGACACTCACAGTCTACCGGGCCGACCTTGCTGCCCATCCCGCCCCTGAAGATCATTGGTGGTCGCCGCGCGATCAGATTGCTGGGGAAGCGCTTCCCTCTGTCATGAAAAAGGTCGTTGAAAAGGCTATACCCGGCGCCACCAAGGCAAGAGGGAAAGCCACATCATGAGCGAAGTACGCCACATCGTCTTCGATATCGGCAAGGTTCTAATCCACTACGATCCGAACATCCCCTATTCGCGCCTCATCCCGAACGAGGAGGAGCGTCGCTGGTTCTTCGAGAATGTGTGCACCCATGAATGGAATCTGGAGCAGGATCGCGGGCGCGACTGGGCTGAAGCCGAAGCTCTGCTGATCGCGGACCATCCCGAGCATGAGGAAAACATCCGGAATTTCCGCAAGCATTGGCACGAGATGGTGAGCCACTCCTATGACGACAGCGTCGCCATATTGGAGGACGTAATCGCCAAGGGTTATGACGTAACCATGCTCACCAATTTTGCGGCGGACACTTTCTCTCACGCGCAGCAGATGTATCCGTTCCTGACGAAATCGCGCGGGGTGACGGTTTCAGGCGAGGTCAAGCTGATCAAGCCGGACATTGCCATCTACGATCATCATGCAAAGAGCTTTGGGCTCGATCCTGCTTCAACGCTCTTCATCGACGACAGTGCGGCCAATGTCGAAGGGGCAAAGGCTGCCGGCTGGCAGGCGGTGCAGTTCACCGGTGCGGAAAAGCTGAGGCAGGATTTGCGGGCCGCCGGCATCGATATCTGATTCCGGCAGCCCCCTCCCCCTCGGAGGTGTTCCTATCGAGGCAGGCGCGCTCAGGCGCCTGCTGCTGCAATTGCCTGACGTGCCGTCTTGCGCAATTCGTCGATCGGCTTCAGCGCACCCTCATCCTCAAAATGCCAGAAGGTCCAGCCGTTGCAGGCATCCAGTCCCTGAACGCGGGCGCCCATGCGATGGATGGAACCAGCCTCCTGACCGATGGTGATCGTGCCGTCAGCTCGTACGCTCGCGGTCCAGCGCTTCTTTGAATCTGTCAGGCGCGTACCCGGCGCGATGAGGCCGGATTCGATCAGGCTGACAAAGGCGACGCGCGGTTCGGCCCGCTTAGCGGTCATCAGCTTGAGGGCTGCCTGTTCCAGCGGCTCGATGCCCGCGATGCGCTCATGGGCGGCGTCGATATAGGTCTGGTCACGCTCGACGCCGACGAAATGACGGCCAAGGCGCTTGGCAACCGCACCGGTGGTGCCGGAACCGAAGAAGGGGTCGAGCACCACGTCGCCCGGCTTGGTCGAAGCCAGCATCACGCGGGCCAGCAGCGCTTCGGGCTTCTGGGTGGGATGCACCTTCTTGCCGTTCTCGTCCTTGAGGCGTTCGGCGCCCGTGCAGATCGGGAAAAGCCAATCGGAGCGCATCTGCACATCCTCATTGGCGGCCTTCATGGATTCATAGTTGAACGTGTAGTTCTTCGCATCCTTGTCGCGCGAGGCCCAGATCATGGTCTCATGCGCGTTCTGGAACCGGCGGCCGCGGAAATTGGGCATCGGATTGGTCTTGCGCCAGACGACATCGTTCAGGAGCCAGTAGCCCAGATCCTGCATGGTCGCGCCAACGCGGAAAATGTTGTGATAGGAGCCGATCACCCAGATCGTGCCATTGGGCTTGAGCACCCGCTTCGCCGCAAGCAGCCAGGCACGCGTGAAGGCGTCATAGGCCTGAAAACTCTCGAACTGGTCCCAGGCATCGTCGACCGCATCCACCTTGGACTGGTCGGGGCGATGCAGGTCTCCCCCAAGCTGCAGATTGTAGGGCGGATCGGCGAAGATGACGTCGACCGATTTTTCCGGAAGGCGGTCGAGCACGGCGATGCAGTCGCCTTTCAGGATCGTATCCAGCCATTCGGCGCGATGGGGACGGGAGGACAGATCCTCTAGACGGCGAACCGCTGACATACGCACACCTCAACTCATACTGTTAACGTGCTGTTATGGTTACCGAGGATGGTAAAGAAAGCGTAAGGGCGGGCTGAGAATTTGCCGGATTGCAGCAGCGAAAGGCGCACCGGATTGATAATGAACGCACCAAGGTCTAAATGAGGGGCCTGCCCTGTTCGCCCGGCTTCGAATGCAGCGACCCTGCTGCTCACAAGCACCAGCCATCGCATCTGTTTCGCGACTTCAGCCACCCCGTCTAGGCAAAGAGAGTTTGTCCATGCCAAAGCCTGATCTCATTATCTTCGACTGCGACGGTGTGCTCGTCGATTCCGAAATCGTCGCAGCGCGGGTGGGGTCGGAGTTGCTGCGCGAGGCGGGGCACGAGATCACACCGGAGGAACTGGCGCAGCAATATGCGGGCCTGACTTTCCGCGACATCCTCATCAAGATCGAGAAGGACGCGCAGATCCTCTTCAAGGCAACCATGATCGAGGAATGCGAGGCGCTGGTGGACAAGCGCCTGCGCGCCGAAGTGAAGGCCATTCCCGGCACGGCCGAAGCAGTGCAGAGTCTCGGCATACCCCATTGCATCTGCTCCAACTCGTCCACGCAGCGCATCGAGGCGATGCTGACGCGCACGCGTCTCCTGCCACTGTTCGAAGGCGTGATCTATTCCTCGCTCGAGACACCTACCAAATTGCCGAAACCGGCTCCAGATGTCTTCCTGCATGCCGCGGAAGAAAAGGGCGCTGAGCCGAAGACCACCTTTGTGATCGAGGATTCGGTGCACGGCATCACAGGCGCGCGCGCCGCCGGTATGCGCGTTATCGGCTTCACCGGTGCATCCCACACTCACCCGCTTCACGCTGACATGCTCATGGAAGCGGGCGCGGAGACGACAATCAGCCGGATGGCAGACCTCAACAAGACCATAGAAGCGCTGAGCAGTTTTACGGCGGATATCTGAGCGCATTGAAAATGTAATGCATCTGCATTACCTTCAGAGCCAGCCATTCTGAAGGATATCGCCATGGCCGACCTTGCTTATGAGACGTCCAAGCTCACGGACCGGTACCAGACGACCGTGCCCAGCGGCGTACGCAAGCAGTTAAAGCTCTCGAAGGGCGACCAAATTCGCTATCATATCGAGCCTAACGGGCGAGTTTATATCGAACCGGTGAATGCTGACGATGCGGATGCTGCACTGGGAGCATTTCTCGACTTCCTCGAAGCCGACTTGAAAGCCCATCCCGAACGCATAAGTGTTTTCGACGGCGCACTGCTTCAGCGTCTTGAAAACGTCGTTGGTGATGTTCAGGTCGAATTGGATGAACCACTGTCACCGGATGACGAATGACTGTGGGTGGCCGGAATCCACCTCTGGTCGTCAACGGCTGGTCCATCTATGCCCACCCCGTCTTTCTAGATCAGCTCGAAGCGCTGATAGAGGAAGTAGAAGCGCGCAAGGCGCGTGACCCAGACGGTTGGCGCAAGAAGAACTGCACAAAACGATTGGCCGCCATCCTCCAATTGGTTCGTGACCGAATACCGTCAGATCCCGGGGCGCCTGATTTTCGGCAAGGCAATTCTCTGGGAAGCAACCGAAAACACTGGTTCAGAGCCAAGTTCTTTCAGCAATATCGTCTGTTCTATCGCTTCAACAGCGAGGCGAAAATCATCGTTCTTGCCTGGGTGAATGATGAAAAGACTCGGCGGGCTTATAGCAGTCGAACCGACGCCTATCTGATTTTCAAGGCAATGCTAGAGAACGGCAATCCCCCCGACAGCTTCGATACGCTGTTACGCGAAGCCGAGAACGTCGCCCAACGCGCCAAGACCAGTCTGGTTGGATCGCAAGAGTGAGCAGCGCCCCCCCCTGACGCGGTTCTGCCACGTGATCAAGGTGTGTCGTAGGGGCCCTCGTCATAGCCTACCAGCACGCGTGCGGCCTGGCCTGTGCTTTTCGGCACCACGACATTGGTGTCGGTGAAGACGAACTGGGTTGCGCCTGCCGTGTCGCTGATCGCAACCTGGTGGCGGTAGAGGTTCGAATCCAGCACGGACTGACCCTGAAGCGAGGCGACGCGGATGGGCATGTTGATGGTGCCTGCACGGCCCTTCGGCCCGGGCACGATCTTGCCGGCCACGGCGACCGTCATGAGGATGTTGTCGCCTTCATAGCGGCAGCTGCGCGTCACATCGGCGATGGAAGCCTGATAGATGACGGCGTCATCATCGCCATCTGCACCTTTTTCATAAGTGCGGAAATAGGCCGTGCCTTCACGCAGGGTGACAGGTGGGCAGAATGCGCGAAGCTCGCTTTCAAGCACCGCACCTTCCGGCGCTTCAGCCGTCTGTGCAGCCTTGTTGCCGCCGAGGCCGAGATTGACGCCGGATGCGCCGCCGCCCTGCTGGCAGGCGGTCAGTGCGAAGGCAGATAGAAGAAGAGCCGACGCGACCACGGCATTTTTAGACCAGCTAGACAATGAGTGCCCCCTTCAACGCTACTTTCCTAAAACGGCTTGGCTGGTCTATACCAGCCGCGCGGCAAAACTTCGACCGCTTCTGTCACCTTCTTCTCTGCCGTCAAATCGGCGCTTGTGCAAGGACCACCGACCAGACCAATGGCAACCGACTTCATCAGTACACGCGGCGAAGCGCCGGCACTTGGGTTTGCAGACGTCATGCTGCAGGGGCTGGCACGCGATGGCGGGCTCTATGTCCCGCGCGAATGGCCGCAATTTTCAGCCGAAGATATTCGCAGCCTCCGCGGCCTCAGCTATGAGGAGACCGCATTCCGCGTTCTGAAGCCGTTTATCGGGGATGCCATTGGCGATGATGTGCTGCGCCAGATCATCCAGGATGCCTATGCCACGTTCCGCCATCCCGCACGCTGCCCGTTGGTGCAGAGCGGGCCTAGCGAGTTCATTCTGGAGCTGTTTCACGGGCCGACACTTGCCTTCAAGGATGTCGCCATGCAGCTTCTGGCGCGCCTCATGGACCATGTGCTGGCCGAGCGCGGTGAGCGGGTGACGATCGCAGGGGCGACATCAGGCGACACGGGCGGTGCGGCCATCCACGCCTTTGCAGGCACGAGCCGGGCCGATCTCTTCATCCTCTTCCCGCATGGCAAGGTCTCGCCGGTGCAGCAGCGCCAGATGACGACCTCGGGCGCGGCCAATGTCCAGGCCATCGCCATCGAAGGAAATTTCGACGACTGCCAGGGCCTCGTGAAAGGCATGTTCAACGACCATGCCTTCCGCGACCGTGTGGGTTTGTCGGGCGTGAATTCGATCAACTGGGCGCGGATCATGGCCCAGATCGTCTATTATTTCACCTCCGCCGTGGCACTTGGCGCGCCAGAGCGAAAAATCTCCTTCACCGTTCCAACGGGCAATTTCGGCGATATTTTCGCAGCCTATGCCGCCAAGAGGATGGGCCTTCCCATCGGCCGTCTCGTCATCGCCACCAATGAAAACGACATTCTGGCGCGCGCGCTGGCGACTGGCGAATATTCCACGCAAGGCGTCGTGGCGACCACTTCTCCGAGCATGGACATCCAAGTTTCGTCAAATTTCGAGCGTCTGTTGTTCGAGGCGTCCGGTCGGGACGCGGGCGAAGTGCGCAACGCGATGGAAAGCCTCAAGCAATCGGGGTCATTTACGATTGCCGAGGCAACGCTGAACGCGATACGCGCGGAATTCGCCGCGGGGCGCGCGGGCATCGACGAAACGGCCAGAACCATTGCCGAAGTGCTGAAATCCGCCGACTATCTGGCAGATCCGCATACGGCGAATGCCTTGCATGTGGCGCGAAACCTGGCCGAACCCGGTGAGTTGATGGTAGTGCTGTCCACTGCCCATCCGGCAAAGTTCCCCGATGCCGTCGAGCAGGCCAGCGGCATCACACCTTCCCTTCCTGTCTGGCTTGACGGCCTGATGGAGAAAGAGGAAGCCTATACCGTCCTTCCATCCGACCTGAAAATGATGGAAGATCATATCGATCGCCATTCACGAGCGACCGGCTGAGGAGTTAGTACCATATGGGTGTAGAAGTAAGCCGTCTTTCAAACGGCTTGACCGTCGCGACCGAAACGATGCCGCATCTGGAGTCGGTCGCGCTGGGTATCTGGGTAAAATCCGGTTCCCGTGACGAGCGCGAGGATGAGCATGGAATGGCTCATTTGCTCGAGCACATGGCCTTCAAGGGCACCTCCAAACGCAGCGCGCTGCAGATCGCGACCGACATCGAGGATGTCGGCGGGGAGATCAACGCGGCTACCAGCGTCGAGACCACGGCTTTCTTTGCAAGGGTCCTGAAC
This sequence comes from Nitratireductor basaltis, assembly GCF_000733725.1. Lineage (NCBI taxonomy): Bacteria > Pseudomonadati > Pseudomonadota > Alphaproteobacteria > Hyphomicrobiales > Phyllobacteriaceae > Nitratireductor > Nitratireductor basaltis. The sequence continues at coordinate 1,803,280 of NZ_JMQM01000001.1, forward strand.
GACGACCTGCCGCTCGCCATCGACATTCTTGCAGACATTCTCCAGGATTCGAAGTTCGATCCGGCGGAGCTTGAGCGTGAACAGCATGTGATCCTGCAGGAGATCGGTGCAGCCCACGACACGCCGGATGACGTCGTGTTCGACCGTTTCACCGAGACCGCTTTCCGCCACCAGGCGCTAGGGCGCTCCATTCTCGGTACGCCGGAGACCGTTGAAAGCTTCACCTCCGAACAGCTTCACAAGTTCCTCGAGCGCCAATATGGCGCCGACCGCATGGTCGTTGTTGCTGCCGGTGGCGTGAAGCACGAGGATTTCGTGCGGGAAGTCGAGCAGCGTCTTGGCACGTTCCGCGCCAAGGCCGCCGTCGAGCCGCAGCGTTATGCCCATTATGTGGGTGGCGACTATCGCGAACATCGCGACCTTATGGACGCGCAGATCATTCTCGGCTTCGAGGGACGCGCTTATCATGTGCGTGATTTCTATCTCTCGCAGGTCCTGTCGATGATCCTGGGCGGCGGCATGTCCTCGCGCCTTTTCCAGGAAGTGCGTGAGCGCCGCGGCCTTTGCTATTCGGTTTATGCCTTCCACTGGGGTTTTTCAGACACCGGCATCTTTGGGGTTCACGCTGCCACGGGCCAGTCCGATATCCAGGAACTCATTCCGGTCATCATGAAGGAGCTTCAGCGGGCTGGTGAGAACATCGATCAGGCCGAGCTTGAGCGCGCACGTGCGCAATATCGCGCAGGCCTGATGATGTCGCGGGAAAGCCCGGCGAGCCGCGCATCGCAGATCGCGCGACAGCTTCTGCTCTACGGGCGCCCCATCGAGACGGACGAGCTGATGGATCGCCTGTCCGGTCTTACTGTGGAGCGTCTTGCCGATCTCTCGCAGCGCATGTTCACCTCCAAGCCAACTGTTGCCGCAGTCGGTCCGGTGGGCGAGCTTGCACCTTTCGAGACCATCCGCAGCCAGTTGGCGAGTGCTGGCAGCACGCCGCGCAAGCTGGCCGTCTGAGTTTCAGGCCCCGATGTTTCAGCCGCCCTTTCTTCGTCGCGACCTGCCGACGCTGAAAGGAGGGAGAGTAAGTCTTCGCATGCCGGCCCATTCCGACTATCGGCAATGGGCCGCTTTGCGCGAGGAAAGCCGCGATTTCCTCGTGCCGTGGGAACCGGCCTGGTCGGCGGATGAGCTTTCCCGCCAGGCCTTCCGCCAGAGGCTTCGTCGCTACCGTGACGAATATGACCGCGGCACCGGCCTGACCTTCTTCGTTTTCCTTCAGGAAACCGAAGCGCTTGCCGGCGGATTATCACTGTCCAATATCCGCCGCGGCGTCGCACAGACAGCGACCATCGGCTATTGGATGGGCGCTCCACATGCCGGCCAGGGCCTCATGCTCGATGCCTTGAAACTCGTTATCCCCTTCGCATTCGGCCGCCTGAGCTTGCACCGTCTGGAGGCCGCCTGTATTCCCGAGAACCAGCGTTCCGTCCGCTTACTTGAAAAAGCCGGATTCAGACGCGAAGGGCTTGCTCGCTCCTATCTCAAGATCAATGGGGCATGGCAGGACCACGTTCTCTATGCGCTTGTTGCTGGGGAGCATCAGATGGAAACAGGACGAGGCTGATTCTTGTTGCGAATTTTTCCAGTCAGATATTGCGCATTACTGTTTCTGACAGCCTTGTTTCTGGGCCTCGGGCTTGGCCGTTCCGTCGCCATCGAGCCCATCAAGATTTCGCAGGATGATATCGCGCTTGATCTTTCCGAAGCCGTCGAGATCTACCGCAATCAAGGCCAGAGTTTTCAGGTGTCCACAGCTCCCGGGGCAGACGGCATCGTGCGCCGCATCGAGGTCGAGGCGCAGGACAAGGGATCGTCCGGCGACTGGGCTCTGTTCGCACTTGCAAACACGACCGATCAGCAGATCGACCGGCTGATCGTGGCACCCCATTTCCGTCTTGTGGGTTCAGGTCTTGTATGGCCGGATCTCGGCTCACGACGCATAGTCTCCATCACCCCGTCGGAGGGCTTCGCACTCGACCGGCAGGACAGTGCCGATGCGGACGAGTTTCTCGTCACGCTCAATCCCGGCAGCGTTGTCACCTTCGTGGTCGAGCTTGCGTCGCCCAATCTGCCTCAGGTCTATCTTTGGGATCCGGCTGCCTACAAGGAGATGGTGAACTCCTACACGCTGTTTCGCGGTATCGTGATCGGCATTGCGGGCCTTCTGGCCCTGTTCCTGACCATTCTCTTCGTGGTCAAGGGTACTTCCATGTTCCCGGCGACCGCAGCGCTTGCATGGGCCATACTCGCCTATATTTCCATCGATTTCGGCTTCCTGAACCGGATCATGGACATCTCTCCGGGCACCGAGCAACTCTGGCGCGCCGGCACTGAGATTTCGCTGGCTGCAACACTTGTCGTCTTCCTGTTCGCCTATCTCAACCTCAACCGCTGGCACGACCATTTCAGCTACGGGATGCTGGCCTGGATCCTTGGCCTTGGCCTGCTTGGCGGCGTGGCAATGATCGACCCCTCCATTGCCGCGGGTATCGCACGCCTTTCCTTTGCGGCCACGGCGGTGGTTGGCCTCGGTCTGATCCTCTATCTCGGTTTCCAGGGCTATGACCGCGCGATCATGCTGGTGCCAAGCTGGCTCATGCTTCTGGTATGGCTTGCAGGCGCATGGATGGCCGTCAGCGGCATTCTGGACAATGACATCGTGCAGCCGGCCATTGGCGGCGGGCTGATCCTGATCATCCTTCTGATCGGGTTCACGGTCATACAGCATGCCTTCTCCGGCAGCGCGCTGTTCCAGGGTCTGTTCTCCGACATGGAGCGGCAGGCGCTGGCGGTCACCGGCTCAGGCGACACGGTTTGGGACTGGGACGTGATGCGCGAGAAGGTGGTCACGAAACCGGATGTGGCCAGGCAACTGGGCCTGCCGGCAAATTCTCTGCATGGTCCTGCGCGAAGCTGGCTTCCTATGCTTCATGCCGATGATCGCGACACATTCCGCACCACGCTCGATGTTGTGCTGGAACATCGTCGTGGACGCATCGCCCAGAATTTCCGCCTGCGGGGCGCTGATGGGCATTATCACTGGTTCGCGTTGCGGGCCCGTCCGGTGATCGGGTCGGACGGTGAGGTCATCCGCTGCGTGGGCACGATGGTGGATGTGACGGAGCAGAAAAAGGCCGAAGAACGCCTGCTTCATGATGCGGTGCATGACAATCTGACGGGTCTTCCCAATCGCGAACTTTTCCTCAATCGCCTCGATGCGACCATTGCCATGGCGACCGCCGAGCGCAGCATTCGCCCCACCGTCTTCGTCATCGACATCGACCGCTTCAAGCAGGTCAATGACGAGCTGGGCATTTCCGCGGGCGACACGATCCTTCTGACCATCGCGCGCCGCCTGCATCGCATTTTGAAGGCCGGCGATTCCCTTTCGCGCATTGCCGGCGACCAGTTTGCCCTGATGCTGCTTTCCGAACAGGATCCAGCCAGGGTGGCCTCAGTGGCCGACGCCATTCGTCAGGCCATTCGCGCACCGGTCACCTTCGCCAAACGCGAAATCGTGCTCACCCCTTCCATAGGGCTTGTCTCCTGGACCTCTGCGCAGAACGCGGCCGAGGAGATGCTGAAGGATGCGGAACTGGCCATGTATCAGGCCAAGCGATATGGCGGCGACCGCATCGAGCCTTTCCGCCCGGCCTTCCGCACCATCGGTACCGACCGGCTGCAGATCGAATCGGATCTGCGCCGCGCCATCGAGCGCAAGGAACTGACGCTGGCCTATCAGCCGATCGTGCAGTTGAAAGACCAAACCATCGCCGGCTTCGAGGCGCTGCTGCGCTGGGAGCATCCGCGTCGCGGCTCCATCCCGCCATCAGATTTCATTCCCATTGCCGAAAGCTCGGGGCTGATCGTTCAGCTTGGCCTGTTTGCGATGCAAAAGGCTGCGGAAGATCTCGTAGCCTGGCAAAAACAGCTCAACGGGATGCCGCTTTTCATGTCGGTGAACCTGTCCTCCCGCCAGCTCATTCGCCGCGATCTGGTAGGGGATGTGCGCTCGGTCCTCGCCCGCTCCGGCATCAAGCCTGAGAATTTCCGTCTGGAGCTGACGGAATCGCTGGTCATGGACAATCCCGAACAGTCCACTCATGTGCTCGACAAGCTGAAGGATATCGGGATCGGGCTTTCGCTCGACGATTTCGGGACCGGTTATTCGTCCCTGTCCTACCTCACCCGCTTCCCCTTCGACACGATCAAGATCGACAAGAGCTTTCTTGACGACCCCTCAGACAAGCGCGACGTCCTGATGCGTTCGATGGTCACGATGGCACAAGGTCTGGGGCTCAGCGTGGTTGCGGAAGGTGTCAGCCGCGACAGTGATATCGAAGCGCTGCGTGAGGCAGCCTGCGACTATGCGCAAAGCTTCCACTTCGGTGCTCCGGTGGACGGGGAGACGGCCTTCAAGCAGCTTCAGGACCAGGCAAGCCCCGTTCAGGCATGACCGGCGGACTGGCTGAGGCGCAGCGGGTCAACACCGATGGAGGCAAGGACGCGGTCATAGGTGCTGTCCAGATCGCCGTCGAAGAGGAGATCCGGTGTGGCGGGACATGCAAGCCAGCCATTCTCCGCGATTTCGGCTTCCAACTGCCCACCGGCCCAACCCGAATACCCCAGTGCCATGAGGGCCTGACGCGGCCCCTGTCCTGTCGAGATCGCTTTCAGAATGTCGATGGTTGCCGTCAGGCATATCCTGTCAGAGACAGGCATCGAGGATTCCACGCGGTAATCGCCGCTGTGCAGGACGAAACCCCGCCCCTTGTCGACCGGGCCGCCATTGCGAACAGCCATGTTGCGTGCGGCGACCGGAAGGCGAATGGACTCCTCGTCATCAAGTATGCCGAGTTCGAGAAGTACGTCCTGGAATCCGACTTCCTTTGAGCGGTTGATCACGATGCCCATGGCTCCGTCGCTTCCGTGGGCGCAGACATAGATGACAGTGCGCTCGAAGCGCTCGTCCTGCATGCCCGGCATGGCGACCAGGAAATGGTTCTGCAACGATCCGCCAAGCGTGGCGGTGGGAGTTCCGACATCGAGTTTCATGGTTCCAAGATTACATCATAAGTCACTGTAACGAAACCTTCTTACGCATCCGCATGTTCCCATGATGCTCCAGCCGGATCACATGAAAATGAACATGCGACAGCATGCTTCAGTTGCGTGGAAGCATTCACACAGCCACATTCACCGCCATGAACAAGAGCTTCCTGATTGTCGGCATCGCTGCCCTCCTCCCCTCGCTCGCCGGTGCCTCATCGAGCACCTGGACGGAAAGCACGGGCGGAGCTGTCCGCCTCGTCACCAGCGGTCTGCCCGATGAAGATGGCGTATTGCGGGGTGCGCTGGAGATTCGACTCCAGCCGGGCTGGAAAACATATTGGAAAGAGCCTGGCGGCAGCGGTATTCCACCTCAGCTCGAATTTGCGTCCGGTGCGGATGTAGAAGGTTATCAGGTGCATTTTCCCCCACCTGTCAGGGTCGATGACGAGTATGGAAGCTGGGCCGGCTACCAGCAAAGCGTGGCGCTTCCGGTAGAGATAAAGTTCTCGGATCCTTCAAGCAGAAGCGTCGAGGGGAGCTTCTTCCTTGGCATCTGCGAGAGCGTCTGCATTCCCTTTGAAGGGCAGTTCGCCTTCGATCCGGCTGCAGAGCCGGAGAATTTCGAGCATCGCGTGAAGGTGGAAGGCGCGTTCGCCAAATTGGCGCCGGAACCGTCCGAAGGGTTTCAAGCGGTTTCCGCTCGGCTTGAGGGACGCGAGCTGCGTATTGCTGTAGACGTCCCTTCCGGCCTCGAAGCGCCTCAGCTTTTCGTCGCCGTGGAGGGTGTGCCGGCAAATCTGCCCGAGCTGCACGAGCAGCGCGCTGGTCGCGTTGAATATATCGCACGATTGTCGCGCGTGCCGGAACCCCGCCCCTCATCCATCTATTACACGATTACCGGCGATGGCCGCGCGGTTAGCGGGTACCTGGCTCTTGAAGAGTAGCGCCCGCAAGTCCATGTGTCGCAAGTGAAGTCCCAACCGTAGACAGGATCAGGAGATTACGAATGACGATTGCAGTAGGCGAACGTCTGCCGGAAGGCAGCCTGAAAAAGGCATCACCGGAAGGTGCCGAAGACGTGCAGGTGAAAGATTTCTTCGCTGGCCGCAAAGTCGTTCTGTTTGGCGTGCCGGGCGCGTTCACACCGACCTGCAGCACCAATCACCTGCCCGGTTTTGTCGAAAACTACGACAATATCCTTGAGCGCGGTGTCGATGAGATCGCCGTTCTTTCGGTCAACGACCACCATGTCATGGGCGCCTGGGCGCGCTTCACCGGTGCCGAGGAGAAGATCACCTTCCTGGCCGATGGCAATGGCGCGTTCACGAAGGCGCTGGGCCTTGAGGCAGACCTTTCAGTTGCCGGGCTGGGCGTGCGCTCCAGCCGCTTCTCCATGCTCGTTGAGGACGGTGTGGTGAAGGAGCTGAATGTCGAGGACAGCCCCGGCAAGGCCGAAAAGAGCGGCGCTGCAAAGATCCTCGAACAGATCTGAGCTCTCGAATTCGATTGTCAGAAGCCGCGTTCTCAGGAGCGCGGCTTTTGCATATGCGCAATTGCGGGCCTGAAGCTGCGCGCCGCCACATCGATCAGTATCAGGCCGATCGGCACGATATAGGCAAGATGAAAGCGCGTTTCGTGCATGGGCATCACGAAGAACTTCGCCGCGATGGTGGAAACCAGTGCGGCCAGCAGCAAGCGCTCGCGGCCCATGAACAGACTGCCATGCAGGCGCAGAACCCAGAGCGCGAACAGCTCGACAAGAAGGATCGCAGCCCAGGTCTCCTCTACAAGCCACCGTACGAGCACCTGGATGATCACGCGCATATAGGCAATTACGGAGAAGGCAGGCGAGAAGCCTTCAAGCGTTTCCACATATTCGATATGCGTGAACCAGATCTGCACCCACCAGCCGGGATGGTCGGCCGCGCCGGTCAGCAGGAAATAGCTGGCAAAGGCGATAAGAGCGGCGGCCGCAAGCCACAGGCCTTCCCGCTTCATGAACAGTGCCAATGTCGCCAGAACCGCCAGAAATGCCAGATGGTCCGGACGGGTAAAGAACGCAAGGAGCAGGCATAGGGCGGCGAGCAGATCGGCCCGGCGCAGGAAAGCCAGACAGGCCGCAAGGACGAAAACCGAAGCCATAAGGTCGGGCACGGCGAAACGCGCGGTCGGTGCGATGGCTGCAAGGACCAGAAGGGCCAGGATGAGCGGTGCCAGTTTGAGGCTCTGGCGCTGCCACGCCCAGAAGATGACGAGCAATCCGTACAGCGCCGCAGAGGCTGTTGAGATCAGGCGCAGCGCGTCGACCGGGTGCATCAGACCCGACAGCAGCGTTGCCAGTTCCACATAGAGAAGCTTCACACGGTAGAAGCCAAGCATCGTGGCGAAGGCTGCAGGATCGGCATATTGGCGGATGCGGTAGTCGCGGTCTTGCGTAAGAACAAGAAAATCGCCATCTTCCACCCGCTCGGCTACGGCCTGATAGGCGGCCTGATGCAGCATCTGGATATCGGAAAACCGGTCCTCAAGCGCGGTTGCGACATAGGCAAACATGTCCCAGTTGGCGAGTGGCACGAACCATGCGACAGCCGTTGCTACAAGCGTGAAAAGGCAGAGCAGCAATGCGCCGGCAAGGGCGCCGTAAGACGAAAGCAGATTTTCGGTCAACTGGATTGGAGTGCGCCACAGCCCACGCATTCACTTTACCCTCCCCCACCTGGATGAGTGGGAGAATAGAGAATTTCAGCCAAAGGAAAACAGCAACCACAAGCTGTGGTTAAATCAGCTATGCCCGTTCTTGAAAGGTGCCATTCCGGCGCGTGCCAGCTCGTCGGCACGTTCGTTTTCGGGATGGCCGGCATGACCTTTCACCCAGTGCCAATGCACCTTGTGGCGGCGGCGGGCTTCATCCAGTGCCTGCCAGAGTTCTGCATTCTTCACGGGTTTCTTGGCGGCCGTCTTCCAGCCATTGCGCTTCCAGCCCTCGATCCAGCCAGAAATGCCGTCGCGCACATAGACGCTGTCGGTATAGAGATCGACTTCGCAGGGCTCCTTCAGCGCATTGAGCGCTTCCAAAGCGGCGGTGAGCTCCATGCGGTTGTTGGTGGTCTCCGCCTCGCCGCCGGAAAGCTCCTTCTCCTTGCCCTTGTAGCGCAGGAGAGCGCCCCAGCCACCGGGCCCAGGATTACCCGAACAGGCGCCGTCGGTGAATACTTCGATCTTCTTCACGCGGTTTCAAGTCCGTATTCGCTGGGAGAGGCAATCTGGCGGTGGAAGCGCAGGCGACGGATATATTCCATCGGATCGCGCTTCTTGATGAGCGGCCCGTCCGGCAGCACCAGCCAATCATGCAGGCGGGTGAGCATGAAGCGCATGGCAGAGCCACGTGCCAGAACGGGCAGCGCGTCGATTTCAGCGCGCTCCAGCGGACGCACCGACTGGTAGCCCGCCAGGAAAGCCGTGCCCTTGGTGAGATTGTAGGACAGGTCCTTCTCGAAGCACCAGGCGTTGAGGCAGGTCGCCACGTCATAGGCGAGCTGGTCGTGGCAGGCGAAATAGAAGTCGATCAGGCCCGATACCTCGTCCTCAAGAAAGAAGACATTGTCGGGGAAGAGGTCGGCGTGAACGATACCTTCAGGCAGGTCGCGCGGCCAGTTCTCCAGCAACTCGCCGAGATCCTTTTCCACTTCCGCTGCAAGGCCGGGCTCGACCGTGTCGGCCTGCGGCTTGGCCTTCTCCCATAGCGGCCGCCAGTCTGCGGGTGCAAGCGCATTGGCGCGGCTTTGCGGGAAGTCGAGCGCGGCGAGATGCAGCCTGGCGAGCGCCTCCCCCACGGCGCGGCAATGGCGCGGTGACGGGCGGCGCAGCCACATGCCTTCAAGGAATGTGATGAGCGCTGCAGGACGTCCTGCAACGCGCCCGATCATGGAGCCGTCGCGGCGCTGGACCGGCAATGGGCAGGTCACGCCCTTTTTCGCCAGATGCTGCATGAGGCCCAGGAAGAAAGGCAGATCGCTTTCTTCCACCCGCCGCTCGTATAGCGTCAGGATGAAGGAGGCTTGCGAGGTGTGCAGCAGGTAATTGGTGTTCTCCGTGCCCTCTGCGATGCCCTTGTAGGAGAGAAGCTCTCCCACATCATAGCCGGCGATGAACTCGGAAAGCTCTTCTTCCGCAATGTCGGTATAGACAGCCATCGTCAGCGGCTGCCATTGACGAAGGCCATGTCGGCGCGGGTGAGTTCGACGTCGCGGATCGCGCGCATGACGGGGAAGGTTTCGTTCTCTTCTGCGGTGATGGCCAATTCGACCTTCACGTCGAAGCGCTCCTTGAAGGAGGCAATGATCTCGTCGACGATGATTTCCGGTGCCGATGCGCCTGCGGACAGGCCAAGCACCGATATGTCACCGACCTCGTCCCACGGTATTTCGCTGGCGCGCTGGACCAGAAGCGCACGCGCGGCCCCTGCCCGCTCGGCCACTTCCACCAGGCGGCGGGAGTTGGAGGAGTTGGGTGCGCCCACAACAAGGAACAGGTCCGCCCCTGGTGCCGCGGCCTTCACCGCGTCCTGTCTGTTCGTCGTTGCGTAGCAGATCGATTCGGCTGCGGGTGCGTGCAGCTTCTCACCGAACCGGTCTTCGAGCGCACGGATGATGCCGGCCGTGTCTTCCACCGAAAGTGTGGTCTGGGTGACGTACCCCAATTCGGCATCGGCAGGCGGCGTGAAGTTCTGCGCCTCTTCAACGGTTTCGATCAGGCTCACATCACCTTCGGCAAGCTGCCCCATAGTGCCGATGACTTCCGGGTGGCCCGCGTGGCCGATCAGAAGCACATGGCGGCCGAGGCGCTGGTGGCGCATGGCCTGCTTGTGAACCTTGGAGACAAGCGGACAGGTGGCGTCGAGATAGAACAGGTTTCGCTCACGCGCATCCGCAGGCACCGATTTCGGCACACCATGAGCGGAGAAGACCACCGGTGCGTCCTTGTGCTCGTCGGGGATCTCGTGGAGCTCCTCGATGAAGACCGCGCCGCGCTCCTGCAGCCCTTCGACCACATAGCGATTGTGCACTATCTCGTGGCGGACATAGACCGGCGCGCCATATTTCTTCAGCGCCAGGACGACGATCTGAATTGCCCGATCAACACCTGCGCAGAAGCCGCGCGGGCCGCACAGGCGGATGGTCAGAGGTTTCTTCTCGAATTCGGCCAATAGTGCCGCTCCTGCAAAGCTCAAGTCAGGTGCCATGTAAGCCACCACGGGCTCAAGCGCCAGTTTCCTCGTCGCGCCTCAAGAACCACACAAGAAGGACGCCGACAAGGGCTAGCGCCAGGCCATACCAGGTGATGGCGTATTGCAGGTGGTTGTTGGGCAGATTGATGCGGGTGACGCCGCCTATGGGAAGACCGCCCGCATTTTCCTGGGGACCTGCATCGACATAGTAGTCGCGAACCTGATCGGTCGACAGCCCGGCGGAGCTCGCCATGGCGTCAATATCCTTCCAGTAGAAGATATTCTTCTGCGGGTCGTTATCGGGCACGATAAAGGAGGGCTTGTGCGTGGACGCCGTGCGCGCGAGGCCTTCGATCGTCACATCCCCTGCCATCTGACCGGATTCGCGCGTGGCCGGGTCCTTGCGATCATAGGGCACGAAGCCCCGATTGACGAAGATGTAGTCACCAGCGTCCAGCGCCATGGGGGTGTGGACCTGGAAACCCGATTCGCCTCGCAACGTTGCAAGGTAATGACGCTCGCGCGAATGGTCGAAGCGTCCGGACAATGTCACGGGACGGTAATCGATATCCCCGCCATTGCGGTAAAGATCATCCAGCCGCTCCAGCGGTTGAGGCTCTGCATTGATCCGCTCCTCAATGCGCGCGACGAGCGTCTCCTTCCACTGCAGGCGTTTCACCTGCCATGTGCCAAGCATCAAAAGAACCACCAGTGCCGGCAAAGCCAGCGACAGCAGGATCAGATTGGCGCGCCTTGATGCTCTCATTTATCCGTTTTTCTCCAGCCGCCCTTCGGCAGCCCTGTTCGCATATTGATAGGTGATCAGAAGCCCCTTGATGAGGCGCAGCGCGGTGAGCGCGAGGACGATTGTGAGCGGCACCCACAATACCAGATGAAGCCACAGCGGCGCATCGGTGGTGACCTCCATCCACAGCGCAAGGCCGACGACGATGAAGCCGGTGATGAGAATGACGAATGCCGCCGGCCCGTCGCCGGAATCGGCAAAGTCATAGCTGAGGCCGCAATTTTCGCATTCCGCGCGCAACTTCAGAAGACCGTCGAACATGCGGCCCTTCCCGCAGCGCGGGCATTTGCCCCTAAAGCCGGTGGCTGCCGGCGAGATCCGTGCTGCATCATTCTCGTCTGTCACCTGTTACCCCCCTTTTTATTCTGCCGCCTCCCGTGAGGTGAAACAAAAATGGGGCGGCTTTTTGCAAAGCCGCCCCGAACCTTGTGGACTGTGTCGCCTCTTAGTGAGCGGCGATGGTCGCACCTGCCGATGTCCAGACATAGACAAAGGCGAAGAGGAAGAGCCAGACCACGTCGACGAAGTGCCAGTACCAGGCGGCAGCCTCGAAGCCGAAATGCTGCTGTGGCGTGAAATGACCAGCCATGGCGCGCAGCAGGCAGACAAGCAGGAAGATCGTGCCGACAATGACGTGGAAGCCGTGGAAGCCCGTCGCCATGAAGAAGGTTGCGCCGTAGATGGAATCCTTGAAGGCAAACGGTGCGTGGACATATTCGTAGAACTGCACATAGGAGAACAGAACGCCCAGAGCCACGGTGATAGCCAGCCCCATCTTGAGGCCCTTGCGGTCATTCTCGAGAAGCGCGTGATGCGCCCAGGTGACCGTGGTGCCCGAAAGCAGCAGGATGATCGTGTTGTAGAGCGGCAGGTGGAACGGATCGATGACCTCAATGCCTGCGGGCGGCCATTCGCCACCGGTAAACTGGGTGCGTGCGACCTGCACATCCTCGCCGGGATAGAAGCTGGCATCGAAGAATGCCCAGAACCAGGCAACGAAGAACATCAGCTCGGAAGCGATGAACATGATCATGCCATAGCGCAGATGCAGCGAAACGACGCGCGTGTGATGGCCCTCATGAGCTTCCTTAACCGTGTCCGCCCACCATGCGAACATGGTGTAGAGCACGATCAGGAGACCTGCTGCGAAGATCCAGAAATTCGCACCGGCGAAATTGACGCCAAAAAGTTCGAAAGTCTGACCCGCATTGGCACGCATCCATGCGATGCCACCAAAAGCCATGACCAGTGCGCCCATCGAAGCCAGGAACGGCCATGGGCTTGGGTCAATGATGTGATAGTCGTGGTGTTTAGCTTCGGCGCCAGCCATATTATCCCCCGATCTTCTGGTTCGTTGCTTTTTCAGACAGCGGCGCCTCGGCCGTGCTCTGATTCAGCGGATAAAAGGTATAGGAAAGCGTGATCGTCTTCAGATCTTTCAGTTCCGGGACATTCACGATTTCCGGGTCCACAAAGAACAGCACAGGCATCTCGTAGGACTGCCCGGGCTGCAAGGTCTGTTCGGTGAAGCAGAAACACTCCACCTTGTTGAAATAGGCTCCGGCCAGCGCGGGCGATACATTGAACGTCGCGGTGCCGGTGGTTTCGGTGCCAGCAAGATTCTTCGCCATGTAGGCGACCTGCATGGTCTCGCCGATCTTCATCTCCACCGAGCGCTGCATGGGCTTGAAGTCCCATGGCAGACCGCCATTGGTGTTGGCGTCGAAACGCACGGTAATGGTCTTGTCGAGGATCGTGTCGGAATATTGCTCGGCACGCTGGGTCGTGCCGCCATAGCCTGTCACCTGGCAGAACAGCTGGTAGAGCGGTACGGCCGCATAGGACAGGGCAACCATGCCTGCAAACATGCCAGCACAGGCAATCGCAACATTGCGGTTTCGGCGGAAGCGCGCCTGATCCTGATCGTTTTTCACAGCACTCATCGCGTCCTCACAATGGCCTGTCAAACAGCGCGGGCCCGAGTTTGGCCAGGCTGCCGAAGTAAACGAGCAACACGAAAGCAACCAGCGCAAGTGCGATTGCGATACTGCGCCTGCGGCGCGCCCGCAACTGCTTTTCGGTCGGTGTCACGCGATCTTCCTCAGACATGATCTCAGCCCCAGATCTTCAGGACAAAACTGTCAACGAGAAGCACGGCGAACACGGCAAACAGATAAAGCAGAGAGAAACCGAAGAGCTGCTTTTCCGCAGTCAGCTTCTCGTCCCGCCCTGCATCCTGCCAGACCTTCCAGGCATACCAGACGAAGCAGATGCCAAGGGCGGCGGAAACAGCACCGTAGAACAGGCTTGCAAAACCCAGAACCGTCGGCAGCACGCCGCTGACGGCCACGAGCAGCGAATAGATGAAGATCTGCAGACGCGTATTCGCGTCACCGGCCACATTGGGAAGCATGGGCACGCCGGCGCGCTCGTAGTCGCCGCGCTTGAAGAGTGCCAGCGCCCAGAAATGCGGGGGCGTCCAGAGGAAGATGATCGCGAACAGCACGATCGGCTCGATCGTGACAGTGTTCGTCACGGCGGCCCAACCCACGACAGGCGGCAGCGCACCTGCGGCACCGCCGATCACGATGTTCTGCGGCGTCGAGCGCTTCAGCCACATCGTGTAGATGACGGCGTAGAAGAAGATCGTGAAGGCAAGAAGCGCGGCGGAAAGCAGGTTTGCCAGAAGCGCCAGCGTCAGGACCGACATCACGGAAAGAACGAGGCCGAAGGCAAGCGCTTCACGCGGTGTGACGCGGCCCGATGGCACCGGGCGCTTGGCCGTGCGCGACATGACGGCGTCGATATCGGCGTCATACCACATGTTCAGCGCGCCCGAGGCACCTGCACCAACGGCAATGGCCAGGACGGCAATGACGGCGAGAAGGGGATGGGGCGTGACCGGAGCGACGGCCATGCCCACAAATGCAGTGAAGACCACGAGCGACATGACGCGCGGCTTCAGAAGCTCGAGGAAATCGCCAGGCATCGCCTCTGAAAGGCGGCTGGACGTGTCCTCCATCAGCTCATGTTCAACCAAAGCCATGTGATCCTCTTGCGATATTCAGCACCGCCCGACTTTCAAAGCCGGGCGGTGCGAAGCTTGTTGCTGCCTACTTGACCTTCGGCAGCTGTTCCCACTGGTGGAACGGCGGCGGCGACGAAAGCTGCCACTCGAGCGTCGTAGCGCCCTCACCCCACGGGTTGTCACCCGCCACGCGCTTCTTCGAGAAGGCCTCGAAGACGCTGTAGAGGAAGACCAGCACACCGATGGCGGCGATATAGGAGCCGTATGACGAAATCTTGTTCCAGCCAGCGAATGCGTCCGGGTAGTCGATATAACGGCGCGGCATGCCGGCCAGACCCAGGAAGTGCTGCGGGAAGAAGATGATGTTCACGCCGATGAAGGTGATCCAGAAATGCACCCGGGCGAGGAACGAGTTGTACATGTAGCCGGACATCTTCGGGAACCAGTAGTACCAGGCCGCGAAGATGGCGAAGACCGCACCCATGGACAGCACATAGTGGAAGTGGGCCACAACGTAGTAGGTGTCATGCATTGCACGGTCGAGACCGGCATTTGCAAGCTGAACACCCGTCACGCCACCGACCGTGAAGAGGAAAATGAAGGCGATTGCCCACAGCATCGGAACACGGAAGGTGATGGAGCCGCCCCACATGGTGGCGATCCAGGAGAAGATCTTCACGCCGGTGGGCACCGCAATCACCATCGTCGCGAAGACGAAGTAGCGCTGCGTGTCGAGTGACAGACCGGTGGTGTACATGTGGTGCGCCCACACGACGAAGCCGACGGCACCGATGGCGACCATGGCGTAAGCCATGCCGAGGTAACCGAAGATCGGCTTGCGCGAGAAGGTCGACACGATGTGGCTGATGATGCCGAAGCCCGGCAGGATCAGGATGTAGACTTCCGGGTGGCCGAAGAACCAGAACAGGTGCTGGAACAGGATCGGGTCACCACCGGCTTCAGGTGCGAAGAAGGCCGTGCCGAAATTGCGGTCCGTCAGAAGCATGGTGATGGCACCAGCCAGAACGGGCAGCGACAGAAGAAGCAGGAAGGCCGTGATCAGCACCGACCAGGCAAAGAGCGGCATCTTGTGCAGCGTCATGCCCGGAGCGCGCATGTTGAAGATCGTGGTGATGAAGTTGATCGCACCGAGGATCGAGGATGCACCGGCGATGTGAAGGCCGAGAATCACGAAATCCATCGCCGGACCGGGCTGACCGGAGGTCGAGAGCGGAGGATAGATCGTCCAGCCACCACCTGCGCCGAAGCCGCCCGAAGGGCCGGGGACGAACATGGACATCATCACGAGGATGAATGCCGGCGGCAGGAGCCAGAAGGAGATGTTGTTCATGCGCGGGAACGCCATGTCAGGCGCACCGATCATGATCGGGATCATCCAGTTGGCAAACCCACCGATCAGCGCAGGCATGACCATGAAGAAGATCATGATGAGCGCGTGGGCGGTGGTGAACACATTGTACATGTGCTTGCCGGCATCGACGGCAGAAGCGCCTTCATAGCCGTAAACCATGGACGCCAGACCGTGGAAGATCTGGATGCCCGGCTCGGCCAGTTCCCAGCGCATGAATACGGAAAGAGCACCACCGATCACCCCCGCCATAATGGCGAAGATGAGATAAAGCGTGCCGATATCCTTGTGGTTGGTGGAATAGACCCAGCGCACCCAGCCTTTCGGCTTGTGGTCGTGGTGGGTGTCGTGCGTTGTCGCAGCGCCTGCCATTACCTTATCGCTCCAATTCTAAAAGGTCCGCTATCGCCTGCTTATTCAGCGGCGGCGACCTTCTCCTCGTCCTTGTCACTTTCAACCGCTGCCATCAGCGCACGGTTCGCGCCCTGCAGATCGTCAGCAGCAGCATCAAGCCACTGGCTGTACTGGTCGCGCGAAACCACGCGGATCGCGATTGGCATATAGGCATGGTCCTTGCCGCACAGCTCCGAGCACTGACCATAATAGAGGCCTTCGCGCTCCGCCTTGAACCAGGTCTCGTTGATACGGCCCGGTACGGCGTCAACCTTCACGCCGAATGCCGGCATGGCAAAAGCGTGAATTACGTCGCTGGCGGTAATCAGCAGGCGCACGGTCGTGTCGACCGGCACGACCACTTCATTGTCCACGGCGAGAAGACGCGGATAGGAAGACGTGTCCTCCTTGCCGGTGGATTCGCGGTCACCTTCCTGCAGCATCAGAGAGGTGAAGGATACGGAAGAATCCTCGTCTTCACCCTGATATTCATAGTCCCAGTACCACTGAACGCCGGTCGCCTTGATGGTGATCTCCGGCTCTTCTTCCGGCGTGTACTGCGCCGTGAGAAGCTGGAAGGACGGGATGGCCAGGAACAGAAGAACCAGAACCGGTCCCAATGTCCAGATGACCTCGATCAGCGTGTTGTGGCTCGTGCGCGAAGGTTCCGGATTGGCGCTCGCGCGGTAGCGCACGATCACCCAGGCCAGGAGAGCCATGACCAGAATGGTGATCGGAACGATGAACCAAAGCGTATAGGCCTCAAACCACTGGATCTGTTCCATGATCGCAGTCGCGGCCGGCTGGAAGCGGTACTGCCAGTCTTCCGGCTGGGCAGCCAGAGCGGTTCCCGTCGCGCCCAATGTCAGCGCGGAAAGCCAAAGGCTTGCAACAAATTTCCTCATCACCCTCGTCATCTCCTGATCGATGCGCCGGCTCTTGGCCGCCTCCCCGGCATTGCCGGAATGGCAGCAGAAGCCACATCGAGACTTCTGGCATTATGATAGGCGCGTTCAAATCATACTCTTATTTGAACCGCAAGGAAGGCGTGCCCGCTGGCATGCGGCATTTTTGCCCTATTTCACAAAATCCGCCATTTTCGCGCCTTGAGGGCAACACATTCGCCGAACTGTTATCGCCAATGACGCTCCTTCCCATTGTTGTCGTATTCGCGGTGAATCATGGCGAAGCGCTGTTAGCTCATATACGGCCCTTTCAGCATTGAGGGCTGCACTATAAATTACCGTGATTCGCCGAGGGAAGAGGTCAAGGTTCATGAAGTTTGCTGCACGAGCCGCTGCGGCTCTCGCCACGCTGGCGCTGGCCATTCCAGCCGCAACGGCACAGAATGCGGGCAATGGGACCGTACGTTCCACCCATGGGGCATGGTCCATCATCTGCGACACGCCAGCCGGCGCGTCCAGCGAGCAATGCGCGATGATGCAGAATGTCGTGGCGGAAGACCGTCCCGAGGTTGGACTTTCCGTTGTGGTGTTGCGCACTGCCGACGACAAGGCCGAAATCCTTCGCGTTCTCGCACCGCTCGGCGTTCTGCTTCCCAACGGGCTCGGCCTGCATGTGGATGGAGAGGATATGGGCCGCGCCTATTTCGTGCGCTGCTTCCAGGACGGCTGTTATGCGGAAGTGATTCTGGAAGAGCCGTTGATCGAAACGCTGCGCAACGGCACCGCGGCGACCTTCATCGTCTTCCAGACGCCTGAGGAAGGCATCGGCATCCCCGTTGATCTCAAGGGCTTTGGCGAAGGCTTCGACGCGCTGAACTAGCGCTTCTGCATCCCGTTCCTGCTTTCCTGCACCCGCTGCCCACTGGAAGCGGCCGGGCTTCCACCTTAAATGTGGGCGAAGAAATCAAAGCAGCGCCGGAGTTTTCATGCCCCGTAGATTGATCGAAGCCTTCGACTGTTCGCCCGAGAAGCTGAAAAGCATCGTGTCCGACACGATTTCAGGCGCGGATGATGGCGAGCTCTTCCTCGAATATCGCGAGGGCGAGGCGCTGATGTTCGACAATGGCCGCCTGAAGACGGCGAGCTTCAACACGGATCAGGGTTTTGGCCTGCGCGCGGTTGCCGGCGAGACTTCCGGCTATGCCCATTCAAGCGACATGTCCGAAGCGGCGCTCATACGCGCTTCCGAGGCGGTGTCCGCAGTCAAGCGCGGCTATTCCGGCACGCTGGCAGACGCGCCGCAACGCACCAACACCAAGCTTTACAGCGACGTGAATCCGATCGAGGCACCGGGCTTTGAACAGAAGGCGCGGCTTCTTGAAGAAATCGACGCCTGGGTGCGCGCCAGGGACCCGCGCGTGCGGCAGGTCACGGCCTCGCTTGCCGCCTCCTGGCAGCATGTGGAAATCATGCGCGCCGATGGCGAGATGGTGCAGGACATCCGACCTCTCGTGCGCTTCAACGTCTCGGTCGTGGTCGGCGACGGCGACAGGCAAGAGACCGGCTCCTATGGTGCGGGGGGACGCACGAGCTTCGGCGAGTTCATCGCGCAGGACAATTGGCAATTCGCTGCCAGCGAGGCGTTGCGCCAGGCGCTGGTCAATCTGGATGCGAAACCCGCGCCCGCAGGCACTTTCGACATCGTTCTGGCCAATGGCTGGCCAGGTGTCATGCTTCACGAGGCTGTTGGCCACGGACTTGAAGGGGACTTCAACCGCAAGAAGACTTCCGCCTTTGCAGGTCTGATGGGACAGCAGGTGGCCGCAAAGGGCGTGACGGTCGTCGATGACGGCACGATTGCCGAGCGCCGCGGTTCGCTGACCATCGATGATGAGGGTACGCCGTCGGCCTATAATGTGCTGATAGAGGACGGAAAGCTGGTCGGCTACATGCAGGACCGGCAAAATGCGCGCCTGATGGGCATGAAGCCGACGGGAAATGGTCGGCGCGAGTCCTACGCCCATGAACCCATGCCGCGCATGACCAACACCTATATGACGGGCGGCGACAAGACCCCTGAAGAGATCATCGCTTCGGTGAAGAACGGTATCTATGCCGTTTCCTTCGGTGGTGGTCAGGTGGATATCACCTCGGGCAAGTTCGTCTTTGGCTGCACGGAAGCCTACATGATCGAAGACGGCAAGGTCTCTTACCCGATCAAGGGGGCCATGTTGATCGGTAATGGGCCGGATGCAATGCACCGCGTCTCCATGGTTGGCAATGATCCCAAGCTCGACACCGGTATCGGCATGTGCGGCAAGGCCGGACAGGGCGTGCCGGTGGGCGTCGGCCAGCCGCATCTGCGCATGGACCGTATGACCGTTGGTGGCACGCAGGCCTGATGCGTCCCGAGCGGATCGTCATACTGACCGGTGCCGGGATATCGGCCGAATCGGGCGTGGACACCTTTCGCGACAAGGACGGCATCTGGTCGAAATACGACTACCGCGATGTCGCCACGCCTGAAGGTTTTGACGCCGACCCCGAGCTTGTGCACGATTTCTACAATGCGCGGCGCGCAGGCCTTGCGAAAGTGAAGCCGAATGCTGCGCACAAGGCGCTCGCCCGCCTTGAAGAAGCCTATGGCAAGCGGCTTGTGCTGGTCACGCAGAATATCGATGATCTGCACGAGCGCGGCGGCAGCCGCAATGTCGTCCACATGCATGGAGAGCTGAAGCGCGCTCTTTGCAGCCATTGCGGCCAGCGGCATGACTGGGAGGGCGATCTGTCCACCGCAACGCCCTGCCCCAGTTGTCATCTCAAAGGCTCGATGCGCCCGGATGTCGTCTGGTTCGGCGAGATGCCCTATCACATGGAGCGCATCTACGACGCTTTGCGCGACTGCGACCTCTTTCTCTCCATCGGCACCAGCGGCAATGTCTATCCAGCGGCGCAATTCGTGCAGGAAGCAGCACGTGCTGGCGCTCATACGGTTGAGCTCAATCTGGAACCCTCGCAAAGCATGCGCGAATTCGGCGAACTGATCCACGGGCCGGCAACCAGGGTCGTGCCGCGTTACGTGGACGGGCTTCTGAGGCGCTAGAGTTACCGCTCCAGAAGTGCCACCACTTCCACGTGAGGCGACCACAGGAACTGGTCGAGCGGGACCACCCGCGTGATGCGGTAGCCGCCCTCCACAAGCATCGCCAGATCACGGGCAAGCGTGCCGGGGTTGCAGGAGACCGCCGCAATGCGTTTCACCTTCGCCCGCGCAAGCTGTCGGCACTGGTCTTCCGCTCCCGCGCGCGGCGGATCGAAGACGACGCCGTCAAACTGGTCGAGTTCCTTCGCCAGAAGCGGGCGATGGAATAGGTCGCGCTTCTCGACCGTTAGCGGCTTCAAGCCTGGCGTTTGCCTGGCAGCTGAATCGAGTGCGGCAAGCGAGGCAGCGTCGCCTTCAACCGCGTGCACGCGTCGATTTTCGGCAAGCCGCAACGCAAAAGTGCCGAGGCCGGAGAAGAGATCTGCGGCATGTTTGGACTTTTCCAGATGCCCGCAGACGAGTTCGGCCATGACCTGCTCGATCTCGGCAACGGCCTGGGTGAAGCCCGCAGGCGGAACGATCACAGCGGCCTTGCCCACCGCAAGCACGGGCTTCTGACGCTCGACAAGCGCCTCGCCATCCAGCACGAGACGGGCAAAGCCTTGCTCGACACTAAATGTCAGCGCCTTCTGGCGAGCCCTCTCGGCGACCTTGCCTGCACCATCCACGGCAATGTCCAGCCCGGTCTGGGTAACCGTGACCGCGATGCGAAACGGTTTGGGAGTGGCCGCAAGCATGGCGGCAAGCTCGCGCAGTTGCGGCAGAGCCGAGACGATTTCCGGTCGCGCGATGGGACATTCTTCCACATCGACGACATGATGCGACTGACGGGCATTGTAGCCAAGCAGCGTGCGGCTGCCGATCTTGCGGGCGGTCAGCGCAACGCGGCGGCGCGCATGGGCGGGACAGGAAACGAGCGGCTCCACTTCCGCCTGCAAACCACGGCTGCCCAGCGCCTGCACCACCTTCTGGCGCTTCCATTCCTCGTAAGGGGAGCGCTCCAGATGCTGGATCACGCAGCCACCGCAGTCATGGAAATGCTTGCAGGGAGGTGTCACGCGTTGAGGCGCCTGCGTTACGACCGACACGGCGCGCGCCCTGCCCTTCACGATCTCGGCTTCCACCTCTTCGCCGGGCAATGCCTGCGGCACGAAGACCGGTCCGGATGGGATATTGGCGATACCGTCGCCCTGGGCGCCGAGGCTTTCAATGGTCAGTCTTGTCATTGGTCCTTGCACCCACTCAGCAAAAATTCGCGGTTGCCATCCCCGCCCTCTATGGGAGACGGCACGAGACCGGTTGCGCGCCAGCCCGGCTGTTGATCGAGCCATTGCCTCAAATCGTCGGCGACGCGGATCCCGTCTTCGCGGTCACGCAGGATGCCGCCCTTGCCGATCTTCTCGCGTCCCACTTCGAATTGCGGTTTGACGAGCAGGATCGCTTTCGCACCCGGTTCAGCCAGCGCCAGCGCCCGCGGCAGGGCCAGTTTCAGCGAAATGAAGCTTACATCGGACACCACAAGATCAATCTTCAGATTGCCCAGGTGGGACCGCTCCAATTCGCGCGCATTGAGCCCTTCGATGGAGGTCACGCGCCGATCCTCCCGCAGTGTTTCGGCAAGCTGGTCGCGCCCGACATCTATGGCCAGAACATGGCTTGCACCGCGTTCGAGCAGGACCTGCGTGAAGCCGCCCGTGGATGCGCCTACATCAAGGGCCGTGCAGCCGGCGGGATCGATTTCGAACGCGTCGAGCCCGTGAAGCAGTTTGAGAGCAGCGCGCGAGACATAATTCTGCGCGGGGTCAGCCACCGATACTGAGGCCGTGGCAGCCACCATCTGGCCCGCCTTGGCGGCATTTTGTCCATCCACGAGAACGGTGCCACGCAGAACGGCATCACGGGCGCGGGCACGGCTTGCAAAGAAGCCCCGCTCGACCAGCAACTGGTCAAGCCGCAGTCGTGCGGGCTGGTTCATGACTTCGTCCCCGACGCCTTTCAGGCGCGTGCCTCGGTTTGCTGGCGTCCAAGTGCGGCAAAAACGGTTCTGACGATGCCGCTGGCATCAAGCCCCGCATCAGCCACCATCTTCTCGGGCTTGGCGTGGTCCATGAACACATCCGGCATGACCATGGAACGCACCTTCAAGCCGTTGTCGAGCAGACCTTCATTGGTCAGGAAATGCAGAACCTGTGAGCCGAAGCCGCCAACCGAGCCTTCCTCGATGGTGACGAGAACTTCATGATCGGAAGCAAGCTGGCGCAGAAGCGCCTCGTCAAGCGGCTTCGCAAAGCGCGCATCGGCAACCGTGGTGGAGAGACCGGCTGCATCAAGTTCGTCCGCAGCCTTAAGGCTGTCGGCCAGGCGGGTGCCGAGGGAAAGGATGGCGATCTTGCTGCCTTCCTTCACGATGCGGCCCTTGCCGATTTCGAGCTTCTGGCCGCGCTCGGGCATTTCTACGCCCACGCCATTGCCACGCGGATAGCGGAAGGCGATGGGACCGGCATCATGGGCGACTGCGGTCGCGACCATATGTTTCAGCTCCGCCTCGTCGGCAGGAGCCATGACAACCATGTTCGGCAGGCTTGCCAGATAGGCGATATCGAAGGCGCCGCAATGGGTTGCACCATCCGCACCGACATAGCCCGCACGGTCGATGGCGAAGCGAACAGGCAAATTCTGTATCGCGACATCATGCACGACCTGATCGTAAGCGCGTTGCAGGAATGTGGAATAGATTGCGCAGAACGGCTTGTAGCCTTCCGTCGCCATGCCAGCCGCGAAGGTCACGCCATGCTGTTCAGCAATGCCGACGTCAAATGTTCGCTCGGGAAATTCCTTGCCGAAAAGGTCGAGACCCGTGCCCGAAGGCATGGCGGCGGTTACGGCGACAATCTTGTCGTCCTCGCGCGCCTCTTCCTGCAGTGCCTGCGCAAAGACCTTGGTATATGCAGGCGCATTGGACGGTGCCTTGGCCTGCGCGCCCGTGATGACGTCGAATTTCGAGACGCCGTGATACTTGTCGGCAGCAGCCTCTGCGGGCGGATAGCCCTTGCCCTTCTGGGTGACCACATGGATCAGCACCGGGCCCTGTCCGTGGTCACGGACATTTTTCAGGACCGGAACGAGGTGCTCCATATTGTGTCCGTCGATCGGGCCGATATGGAAGAAGCCCATTTCCTCAAACAGTGTGCCCCCGGTGACATAGCCACGCGCATGCTCCACCGCGCGGGTGATTGCGCGGTCGACATTCTTGCCGAGATAGGAGGAAAGCTTCTTTCCGAAGTCGCGGAAGCCCTGATAGGTGCGGCCGGAAGCCAGACGCGCCAGATAGGCGCTCATCGCACCTTGCGGCGGGGCGATCGACATGTCGTTGTCGTTGAGAATGACGATCAGCCGCGCATCCAGTGCGCCCGCATTGTTCATGGCCTCATAGGCCATGCCGGCTGACATTGCACCATCGCCGATCACCGCGATGACATTGTTGCGCCCGCCTTTGAGATCACGCGCCACGGCCATTCCGAGACCGGCGGAGATGGATGTGGAGGAATGCGCGGCACCGAACGGGTCATATTCGCTCTCGGAGCGCTTGGTGAAGCCGGAAAGTCCGCCTTCCTGACGAAGCGTGCGGATACGGTCGCGGCGGCCTGTCAGGATCTTGTGCGGATAGGCCTGATGGCCGACATCCCAGATGATGCGGTCATCGGGCGTGTCGAAAACGTGGTGAAGCGCGACCGTCAGTTCCACGACACCAAGGCCCGCGCCAAGGTGACCACCGGTCTGCGAGACGGCGTCGATCATTTCCGTGCGCAGCTCGGAAGAGAGCTGCACCAGTTCGTCTTCGCTCAGTCCCTTGAGATCACCTGGCAGCCGCACCTTGTCGAGGAGCGGGGTTTCTGGCTTGGTCACGTTCTCAACCTTCATTCCTGCCACCCGCTGAAACGCGAGCGGCGTTCAATTCTATTGCGGATCCAGCGGTTCCACACCGGCAGGCTGGCCCTCGCGCGACAGGCGGATCTTTTCCACCTTGTCTTCGGCGGCCTTCAGCAGGCGGTCGCAATGAGCCTTCAACGCCTCACCGCGCTCATAGATGCGGATCGACTGCTCCAGCGGCACGTCGCCGCGCTCCAGGTCGTTGACGATGCTTTCCAACGCGTCGAGCGCCTGTTCAAAGCTCATCGCCTTGATGTCGCCATTGGCGTTTTCGGCTTCGGCTTCCATTCACTTCATCCTTTCATCAGGCGACCGACATGGGCCGCGACAGACAGGGCCAGTCCTTCAAGGTCGTAACCGCCTTCCAGCACGCTGACAATCCGGTTGGAGCAAAAGCGTGCCGCCTTGTCCATGAGTTCTGCCGTCGCCCAGGAGAAGTCGTCCTCGGTAAATGTAAGTTCGGCAAGCGGGTCACGGTAGTGGGCATCGAAACCCGCCGAAATGATGATGAGGTCCGGCGAAAACTGCACAAGGCGCGGCAGGATCACCGAATCCATCGCGTCGCGGAAGGCCACTCCGCCGTCGCCGCGCCTGAGCGGCACATTGCAGATATTGCCAGCACCCGTCTCGCTTTCCGCGCCGGTGCCGGGATAAAGCGGCATTTCGTGGGTGGAGCAATAAAGCACGCTCGGGTCATCCCAGAAGATGTCCTGCGTGCCGTTGCCGTGATGCACGTCCCAATCGATGATGGCGACGCGTTCGGCTCCGTGCTCCTGCTGCGCATGCCGCGCGGCGATGGCGGCATTGTTGAAGAGGCAGAAGCCCATGGCCCGGTTCTTTTCGGCGTGATGACCGGGCGGACGCGTGGCAACAAAGGCGTTGTCGCATTCCCTGTTGAAAACAGCATCAACGGCAGCCGTGGCGCCGCCAATCGCGCGGCGTGCGGCGTCCATGCTCTTGGGGCTGACGCTCGTATCCTCGTCGATCTTGGCTCTTCCCTCGGCGGGTATCGCTTGCTTCACGCGCTGGCGATACTCGGGTGGATGGGCGAGCAGTATCGCATCCTCATCAGCTAGTGGTGCCTCGAAGCGCTCCAGCGGATTGAAGATGTCGTGTGACAGCACCTTCTCGATGGCGCGCAGGCGATCGGCCCGCTCGGGGTGGCCAAGGGGCGTGTCGTGTTCCAGACAGTCGGAATGGGTGAAGATGCGTGTGACCATTCAACCGATATATGCGCTGAAGGGGCGTTTGACCACGCCCCTCCTCACAAAGTCACTGGCGACAATATAGCCGGCGCGCCGGCGGGTCAGACGATTTCGGTCGAAGAAATGCGGATGCCGAATCCTTCAAGACCCACATAATGGCGCTCGCGCGATGCAATCAGCTTGATCGAGCTGATACCCAGATCGCGCAGGATCTGCGCGCCCAGACCAATTTCGCGCCACTCGCTCTCGCGCTGCAGCGCTTCCCGGTGGGCTTCTGCCTCGCCACCGACCGGACGACGTTCCTGGTGGGCGACACCGAGCGAACCCTCGCGCAGGTAGACGAGAACGCCCCGGCCTGCAGCTGCCATATGCGCCATTGTCTGCTGCAGGCGCGCTTCGCTGCCGAAGACATCCTCGACGACATTCTCCGTGTGCAGGCGCACAGGGATTTCCTCTCCGTCGCGAATATCGCCAAAGACGATTGCGACGTGCTGCATGGCCTCCCATGGCAGTTTGTACGCATGGCCCTGAGCCCCGCCGGAAGGTGTAGCCACGGGGAAGCTTGCGACACGCTCCACCAGCGTTTCCTGGCGTTGGCGATAGGCGATGAGGTCGGCAACGGTGACCTGCTTCAGTTCGTGCTTTTCGGCGAATGCCTGCACATCGGGGCCGCGCATGACCGTGCCGTCGTCATTGACGAGTTCGCAGATGACGCCGACCGGCGGCAGGCCTGCCAGCTTGCACAGGTCAACAGCGGCTTCCGTATGGCCGGAACGCATCAGGACGCCACCCTCGCGCGCGACCAGCGGGAAGATGTGGCCGGGACGGACGAAATCGCTGACGCCGACATTCGGATTGGCGAGATTGCGAACCGTGAGCGTGCGGTCGTCCGCGGAGATGCCGGTCGTGGTGCCGTGCTTGAAATCGACACTGACGGTGAACGCGGTCTGATGCGGCGCATCGTTGTCGGCAACCATCGGGGTCAGTTGCAGGCGCCGCGCTTCCTCGCGGGGCATGGGCGTACACACGATACCGGAGGTATGGCGTACGATGAATGCCATCTTTTCAGGTGTGCAATGCACGGCCGCGACGATGAGATCGCCTTCATTCTCGCGTCCGTCGTCGTCCATGACAACCACGATCTCGCCACGCTCAAAGGCGCGCAGCGCCTCGACAACCTTCTTCTGGTCGTATGCCATTCTCGAAACCCTCAGATACGGCCGGTCTGGCCGCGATGGCGCAGATAGTGATCGGCGATTGCACAGGCCACCATGGCTTCGGCAATTGGCACCGCACGGATGCCAACGCAGGGGTCATGGCGCCCCTTGGTCATCACATCCACCTCAGCACCATCCTTGTCGATGGATTTGCGGGGCGTGAGGATGGAGGATGTCGGCTTGACGGCAAATCGCGCGACGATGGGCTCCCCGGTGGAGATGCCACCCAGCACGCCGCCCGCATTGTTGGACAGGAATACCGGCTTGCCGTCTTCGCCCATGCGCATCTCGTCGGCATTCTCCTCGCCGGTGATGCGGGCGGCCTCGAAGCCGTTGCCGATCTCCACGCCCTTCACGGCATTGATGGACATGAGGTTGGCGGTGATTTCCTGATCGAGCTTGGCATAGATCGGGGCGCCGAGCCCTGCCGGCACGCCTTCGGCCACGACTTCGATCACCGCACCGACGGAGGAGCCGTTCTTGCGAATGCCGTCGAGATAGTCGGAGAATACCGCAACAGAGGCGGGGTCCGGCGTGAAGAATGGATTTTCCGCATTGCCGATGAAATCCCAATCCCAGTTGGACCGGTCGATTTCCTTTTCGCCCATACCAACAAGGGCGGCACGCACCTTCATGCCCGGCACGATCCTGCGCGCCAATGCACCGGCGGCAACACGTGTCGCGGTTTCGCGTGCCGAAGAGCGACCGCCGCCCCGATAATCGCGCAGGCCGTATTTCACATCATAGGTGTAGTCGGCATGGCCGGGGCGGAAGCGCTTGGCAATCTCGCCGTAGTCCTTCGAGCGCTGATCGACATTCTCGATCATCATCGAGATAGGCGTGCCGGTTGTGATGAACGTGCCATCTTCCTGTGGCAATACGCCGGAAAGGATCTTTACCTGGTCAGGCTCGCGGCGCTGGGTGACGAAACGCGACTGGCCGGGACGGCGACGGTCGAGATCGTCCTGTATGTCTTCCTGGCGAAACTCGATGCCGGGTGGGCACCCGTCGATGACGCAGCCGATGGCCGGCCCGTGGCTCTCGCCCCAGGTGGTGACCCGAAACAGATGACCAAACGTGTTGTGCGACATGAACCCTTCCTCTGTGCCCGCCTAGCGCGTGCTTGTATTTGCCTTCCTTTCCACGGTCAAACCTTGGAAGGGAACTACTTTTGACACATTCGCGCGGGATTAGTGACACCTGATAACAACCCGCACAAGCCGGGTTACGACAACAGAGGATGAACAATGCGTAGCGTTTTTGCTCTCGCCCTTGCTCTAGCCACTTTTCTCGCCCTTCCCGCCAGCGCTGCCGATACGGATGGCGTTGTGAAAAGCGTGGATATGGAAAAGATGACCGTCACGCTGGAAGACGGCCAGACCTATAAGCTGCCTGCCGAGATGGATGCTTCCAGCATTGAGGCGGGCAGCATGGTCGTGATCGCCTACACGGAAATCGAAGGTTCAAAGCAGATCACGGATCTCTTCGTCCCGGAATAAGCTCAAAGCCAATCAAGCTTGCCGTCGGACAGCCGCAGGATGCGATCCTGTGGCACATCCATGGCAGCCGCCTCGTCTCCGTTCATCCCGCCGACCAGGTGGAAGATTGCGCGGATGATACCGCCATGGGTGACGCAAACCGTGGGACCGTCGAGCTTGTCGAGAAACGTCTTCACGCGAAGCGCCATCTTTTCATAGCTCTCCGCATCGCGGCCGGGTGGCATGAAGCGCCACTTGTTCGATGTCCGCCCCTCGGTGCAGCCGGGATTGGCGGCCTCAAGCTCGGCATGGGTGAAGCCCTGCCAGTCGCCGAAATGCACTTCCTTCAATAGCGGATCGGTGCGGAAGCCGCGCGCCGGCAGGCCCATGCCCGTGCGAACACGTTCCATGGTCTCGCAGGTGCGGCGGAGCGGACTTGCGACGAAATCGAAATCGTCGGGGTTTTGAACCAGCTCGCGCATCTTCGCGCCGTTGCGGTCGGCTTGGCTGCGACCAAGCGTGTTGATGTCGGTGTCGACCTGCCCCTGCAGGCGTCCCTCGACATTCCAGTCCGTCTGGCCGTGGCGGACGATATAGGTAAGCGGAAACATCAAAGCCCCATGGCCGGGCTCTGGCCCGGCCCGTTCGTGATTGCCTCAGTCGTCCTTGACGACGGAGATATCCGGTGCGTCGACTGCCTTCATGCCAACGACGTGATAACCGGAATCGACGTGGAGAACTTCGCCGGTGACGCCGCGCGAGAGATGCGAGAGCAGATATAGACCGGAATCGCCGACCTCATCCGTGGTGACAACACGCTTGAGCGGCGAGTTGTACTCGTTCCAGCGCAGGATATAGCGGAAGTCGCCAATGCCGGAGGCGGCGAGCGTCTTGATCGGGCCTGCCGAAATCGCGTTAACGCGGATGTTCTTGCCACCCAGATCGACGGCGAGGTAGCGCACGCTCGCCTCAAGAGCCGCCTTGGCAACACCCATCACATTGTAGTGCGGCATGACCTTCTCGGCACCGTAATAGGTGAGCGTGAGCATCGAACCGCCATCACTCATGAGCGGTTCGGCACGGCGGGCTATCTCGGTGAAGGAGTAGACCGAAATATCCATCGAGCGCAGGAAGTTTTCCCGCGAGGTCTCGATGTAGCGGCCGTCCAGCTCGTTCTTGTCGGAAAATGCGATTGCGTGGACGAGAAAGTCGAGCTTGCCCCAACGCTTCTCGATCTCGGCGAAGACCGCATCCATGGATGCAGGGTCGGTTACGTCCAGATGTCCGACCGTGATGGCGCCCAACTCGTCGGCGAGCGGCTCGACGCGCTTCTTGAGAGGCTCACCCTGATAGGTCAGTGCAAGCTCAGCACCTTCATTGGCGCATGCCTTGGCGATACCCCAGGCGATCGACCGATTGTTTGCGACGCCGAGGATAAGGCCCCGCTTGCCGGCCATCAGGCCATTGCCACCTGCCATTGACTCTTCTCCGAACTTCTTTACGGCGCTGCCGTATCGCACAGAGCCGGGAAAGCATCAAGCATCAAGGCTGCGGGCATGCACGCAAAGGCGTGTTTTCAGGCTTCCTGGCGGCGGAAAAGCGCCTCCAATTCCGGATCACCGCCCTCCGGCAGCATGATGCGCACATGCACGTAAAGGTCGCCCTCGCCGCCGGTCTTGAGCGGCAGGCCCCGCCCCTTCAGCCGCAGGGTCTTGTCGGAGCTCGACCATTCGGGAACCCGCACGGCGAGCTTTCCAGTCGGAGTTTCCACCGGAACCTTGGCGCCGAGCACCGCATCCTTCAGAGAGACGGGCAGATCCACATGCAGATCGCGTCCCTCGATGCGGTATCGCGGATGCGGTTTGAAACGCAGCTTGACCAGTGCATCGCCGCGCTGGCCGAATGGCGTTTCATTTCCCTGCCCTTTCAGGCGGATTGTCTGACCGTCTTCCACATAGCGCGGCAGCTTGACGGCAAGCTTGCGGCCATCGGGAAACTGTGCGGTGACCTTGGCCGCGGTCGCGATCTCTTCGATGGTAACGCCAAGCGCGACATTTGTGTCGCCCATGCCTTCGGGCCGCTGCTGCTTGCCGCGCGATGCGCGGGCACGCGAGCCGCCGCCAAAGGCCTGGCCGAATATCTCGCTGAAAATGTCCTCGCCGCCGAAGCCTGCACCGTCCGCGCCGCCTGCGTGGAACTCGAAGTGCGAACTGTGGCCACGGCTGCCGCCGCGCCTGAAGCCTGCAAAGGGGTCGCCATGCGCGCCGCCCTCGAAGCCATGGAAGCGCGGTTTGCCGGTTTCGTCGATCTCGCCATTGTCATAAGCCGTTCGCGACTTGGCATTGCCTATGATGTCATAGGCCTGGCTGATCTCGGCGAAACGCTCCTTCGCCTTCGGATCATCCGGACGCTGGTCTGGATGATACTGCTTTGCAAGCTTGCGGAACGCGGACTTTATCTCTTTTTCGGACGCGCCTTTGGACACGCCCAGCACGTCATAAGGGTTTTTCATGCCTCGTCTTGCCTAGCGCGGGCGCGGAATGCGCGCCTCTTCAGGAATTACAATTGGTTTCGCGGACTTATATGCGCATTCCTCAGCGCAAATTCCAGTGCAGCAGCCGGTTTCACAGCTTTTCCAGATGCTTCATGAACCAGCTTCCAGAAGGCAATCTGCATGCCTCACCCTGGTAGAGATTGATGCCCTCGAAGCTCTCGCGAGTGGTGGTAACGGCACGGCAGGACGGAGTATCGGCGGTCGTTGCGGAGGCCGTGAGCACGCCGCGCGCACCGGTTTCGACATTCTCCCAGCGCAGGCTTTGCGTGCTGTCTGCTTCTTCCGGCACATTGGTCAGCGCAGAGAGCATGAAGGGGATATCCTCAAGCATTATCTCGGGGAGCGTTGGCTTTTGCGGCGCAATCGTGGCCGTGGTCAGCTCTCGGTCAATGGAGCGCGCCGTCGTTTCCAGGCCCCGACCGGCACCAACGCAGGCGGCAAGCGTGAAGGCAAGCATTGTCAGCATGCCCATCTTCGCGAGTGCCCCAATCATCAGCGTCAGTAGCCCCTTGATCGAAATGCCCCTATAGGCATGCTCATATGCTCATTCCCAGTAGGGACCCACAGGGTAAGGAATTGGTTAACAATGGGTGATTTCACCGAGCGCACAGAGCCTTTTGCGCTGTTTGGCGAGTGGCTTGACGTGGCAAGGGAAACCGAGCCGAATGATCCGAATGCAATGGCCCTTGCAACCGTCGATCCCGACGGGCTGCCGGATGTGCGCATGGTGCTGTTGAAGGGATTCGATACCCAGGGCTTCGTGTTCTACACAAACCTGGAGAGCGCCAAGGGGCGCGAGCTTCTTGCCACGCCCAAGGCAGCTCTCTGCTTTCACTGGAAGAGCCTGCGCCGGCAGGTGCGTGTTCGCGGGCTCGTCCAGCAGGTCACGGATGCAGAAGCCGACGCCTATTACGCCACGCGCCCGAGAGGAAGCCGCATTGGCGCCTGGGCCTCGAAGCAGTCCCGTCCGCTTGAAAGCCGCTTTGCGCTTGAAAAGGCGGTTGCCGAATACACCGCGCGTTATCCGATCGGTGACATTCCGCGACCGGATCATTGGTCGGGCTTTCGCATCACGCCGGTGCAGATCGAATTCTGGATGGACAAGCCCTTCCGCCTGCATGACCGGCTGCTTTTCGAGCGTGACGGTGAGGCATGGAAGACGACGCGGCTTTATCCGTGAGGCGGACACCGCTGGCCGGCTGCCCTATTCATGGTCGGACAGCGGGACCATGATTTCGAACCTGGTGCCGTTTTCGCGGGCGATATCGGTGCGGGCGCCAAGTGCGGCGCTCATGGATTTGATAATGCGCCCGCCGAGGCTTTTCGTCGACGGCCACTGAACATCGTCAGGAAGGCCTGTACCATTGTCGGATACGGCAATGCGAACCGCCCCGTCCGCCGACTTGGCGATTTTCAAGCCGATGAGACCGCTCTCGCGTCCTTCGAAGGCGTGCTGCAACGCGTTGGTCACGATCTCGGAGACGAGCATTCCCAGATGCGTTGCCAGATCGACGGAAACCAATACCGGCTCCACATCGATTGCGGTCTTGATCCGGTGATCAGGGTCCAGCGACACCGTCGCTTCGACTATACTCGAGAGATAGCTGTCGAGCTGGATCCGATTGTCGGAAACATGGCGGCGCGATGATTTCTCTGTAAGCTGCTCATAGAGAAGTTGCAGGCTTTCGACTCGCTGGGACAGACTGTCGAAGCGTCCGCCGAGTTCCGGTGGCGCGGAATGCGCGTGCATGCGGATGAGGCTTACCACCATGGCAAGATGGTTCTTGACGCGGTGCTGGATTTCCTGAAGCTTCAGATCCGCTGCCACGAGCGAGTTGGCAGCCTCGTCCGGATCGCCAACCGGCTTCTGGATGCCGACGAAATAGACGATCTCCTGCCTGGCATTGCGCAGTGGCGCCAGATGCAGATCATTCCAGAAGGTCGAGCCGTCCTTGCGGTAGTTCAACAAGGTGATTTCGATGGATCGGCCCTGCTCGATCGCTGCGCGGATTGCGTCAACGGAGCGCTTGTCGCTCAGTTCGCCCTGCAAAAACCTGCAATTGCGACCGATCACCTCGTCGGAACTGTAACCCGTTGTCTGCTCGAAAGCGGCATTGACGAAGACGAGCGGCATGTCGGGCTGCCGCGGATCGGCAACAGTGATCGACACCGGAAGCTGTTCCAGTGAATAGTGGTCAATGGACTCATCCGTGACCCAGCGTTCGACGATTTCGTTCACGTAGTCCCCGCCTTGCGCGCAGCAACCGCCACGAGTAGGGCAGCCGTAGAAGTGTTATATCTGGTGCCTATTGTCGAACGGGCAAGGTCGCAAGGGCAAGTAATTATTTCGTCCGGGACCTGCTGAGGAACGCCATGAACGCCTGTCGTGCTTCATCGGATTTGAGGCGCGCCTTGAAGTGCTCGCCCTCTTCGCGGATGCGCTCAAGCACGGGCTCGCGCGGCCCGCGGATCAGATCACGCGCGATAGCCAACGCCTGGGGCGGTTTGGCAGCGAGCTGTTCGGCAGCTTCAAACACCGCTGTTTCCAAGGCGTCCGCCTCAACGAGCTTGTAGATCAGCCCGTCAGCCTGCGCTTCTTGCGCCGGCAGCTTTTCGCCCATGGCCAGAAGCGCGAATGCGCGCTGTGCGCCCAGGCTTGCCGGCGCGATGAGGCTTGAAGCCGCTTCCGGCACAAGGCCCAGATCAACAAATGGTGTGTGGAAGACGGTCTGCGGCGTCGCGAAGGTGAGGTCGCAATGCAGGTGAATGGTCGTACCGATACCGACTGCAATGCCGTCCGCACCCGAGACGAGCGGCTTTTTCGACTGCGCCAGGGCCTGGAGGAAATCGAATACCTCGTTTCCACCCGCCTGCCCCGTGGCAATCGCCATGAAGTCGCCCATGTCATTGCCTGCGGAGAAGATGCCCGGCACGCCGAGCATCACGTGGCAGCGCACCGCCTCATCCTCATCGCCGTCGATCAATGCCTTCGCCATGGCGGAATACATGTCGCGGGTGATGGCGTTCTTCTTTTCCGGGCGGTTCAGGCGGATAACCTGCACCGCGCCGCGACGCTCGATCTGGATGAATTCGCTCAAGACGCTCTCCCCGACTTCAAGCTGCAAAGAGGCTGGCGGCAGCCTTGAGGCTTTCGCCACCATCGATCACCGCCTGACGAAGACCGGCGGTCTCGCGCAGGTGATTTTCTGCCAGATAACGCGTCAGACTTGCCATCTTCGCATCCGAAGCAGAAACCGCGCCGCCAGCGAGCAGTGTGGAACCTGCGGCCAGCGCGAAAAGGCGCAGATATGGGGTCGCGCCTGATAGCGCCTTTTCCATTGCCCCCTCGCCGGTCTGGCTCATCAGGAAGTCGGTGGTTTCCTGCAGATGGTCGAGGCTTTCGATCAGCAGGTTTCCGGTATCGGCAAGCTCGGCCATGTTCGCGCCACGCACGCGCTCAGCGGTCTCGCGCAGTTCCTTGATGAAGCCGCGCACATGGTCACCGCCCGATTGCGGCAGCTTGCGCATGACGAGGTCGATGGCCTGAATGCCGTTGGTGCCTTCGTAGATCGGCGCGATGCGCGCGTCGCGGTAAAGAACGGCCGCACCCGTTTCCTCGATGAAGCCCATGCCGCCATGCACCTGCACGCCAAGCGATGCGGCCTCAACGCCGATATCGGTCGGGAAGGCTTTTGCGAGCGGGGTAAGCAGATTGGCGCGTTCCTGCCAATGGCGCGCCTCATCACCTTCGCTCAGGCGTGCCATGTCGATGGCATGGGCGCAGGAATAGGTGATGGCGCGCGAGGCCTGCGTCATGGCCTTCATGGTCAGAAGCATGCGTGCGACATCGGGGTGTTCGACTATCGGGCTCATGCCTTCGCTCGAAGCACCCGGCGCGCGGCCCTGACGGCGCTCCTGCGCATAGGCCAGCGCGCGCTGATACGCGGCTTCCGCGATTGCAACGCCCTGCATGCCAACGGCAAGACGCGCATTGTTCATCATGGTGAACATGCAGGCCAGACCGCGATTTTCCTCACCGACCAGCCAGCCGATGGCACCCTTTTCCTCGCCGAACCGGCCGTCACCATAAATCATGGTGCAGGTGGGGGACGCGTGGATGCCAAGCTTGTGCTCGATGGAAGCGCAGAAGACATCGTTGCGCGCGCCGATGGAGCCATCATCATTGACCAGATATTTCGGCACGAGGAAGAGCGAGATGCCCTTGGTGCCCTTTGGCGCATCGGGCAGGCGTGCCAGCACCAGATGGACGATATTGTCCGTCATGTCGTGCTCACCGAAGGTGATGAAGATCTTCTGGCCGAAAATTCGGTAACTGCCATCCTCGCTGCGCTCGGCCCGCGCGGTCAGCGCGTTGAGATCAGAACCGGCCTGCGGCTCGGTCAGGTTCATGGTGCCGTTCCACTCGCCGGAAACGAGCTTTTCCAGATATTTCTGCTTCAGTTCCTCGGAGGCATGGGCCTCGACGGCCTCGATGGCACCCTGCGTCAGCGTCGGGCAAAGCGCGAAGGCCATGCTGGCGGAATTCCACATTTCCTGCGTGGCAACCAGCAGCGTCATGGGCAGGCCCTGCCCGCCATGTTCCTCAGGCGCTGCAAGCCCGTTCCATCCGCCCTCGCACCAGGCCCTGTAGAGATCGCCCCAGCCCTTCGGCATGGTGACTTCACCGTCCTTCCAGACCGCACCTTGCTCGTCGCCGATCTTCGCCAGCGGCACGATCTCCTCGGCGGCAAAACGCCCGGCTTCCGCCAGGATCGCATCGACCAGATCGGCCGACAGATCCCCATAGCGCCCGGCCTCCAGCGCCTGCTTCATGCCGGTGACGTGATTGAGGGTAAAAGCGATTTCATCGACAGGTGCGCGATACATGCGAGATCTCCTCCGAAACAAGCGCCCGAACGCTAGCGGCAGACAGTTGCCGAGGCCAGCGGGGAATGGTGGAAATCTGGATAATTTCTTTTTACGTAAACGTCAAACTTGTTTGCAGACATTTTGCCGCAGTTGCACCGGATTCAAGGCAAAATAGAATCCTTTATAGGCAGAGGCCCGGACGCAATATTTCCAACAGATGGCGTGGGCCACGATCTGAAAAAACGCGCGGTGAATCTCTCTGCACGCCGTCTGCGCCCCCACCACCTACGCGAATATGAAATAATATATAAATAGAACTATTGATGTGATTATTCAAACTGGTAGTATTAACGGCAATCGTGGTATTACTGAATTTTATATATTAAACTGATTTTGGATTATTCTTATGTTTACATTCGGAAAAGCTCTTACCATTGGCATAGCTTCCCTTTCCTGCATCGTTTTGACTGCATATGTCATCAAGACTGATGGAAAACTGCAATCTGCGAAAGATCAGGTATTGGTGTCCGATGACAGCTACGACGATCTGGAACGTGAGTGGTTCACATATGGATCTGAGCCGGATGTTTCCGAGGCAGGGTGCGAAGTCCGCAAATTTGACGCCAGCGAGCATCTGGCGGACTACCCCTTCAAGAATGCGTGGGACCGGTCTAGCGGTGAGCTACTTCTGAGAAATCTTTATCATAAAAAACGATGGAGCGGCATCGCAGATGCCGGCGAGTGCACCTGCGATCTCTACAATCCAGACGTCGATAGCGTTGTAGCTGAAGCCCTTGATCTACTCGACAACAATGACAGTCGTGATTGGACAGGAATCTACCGAAAAATATCGCGAGAAGAACTTGAATTGCAGAGGAAACATAAGAAGCAGTGTAGGGATTCCGGGGTGATCTGAACCCATGGAACTCATTTCTCTATTCTACAACCAGACCCAGGCATTGCTCGATGCCACAATGGCTTCAAACTTCGGTCTCATTGCCGACAGGATCAGAACAATCATCAAGCGCGGGTCATCCGTTGCGATTATCTTGATGTTAGACCGAGGACGCAGGCCGCATCATTTTGCGGCCGCCCCCTCACCCCCGCTCGCGCTCTATCGCCCGCCAGCCGATATCGCGGCGGCAGAAGCCTTCGGGCCAGTTCACCTTGTCCACGGCTTCATAGGCTTTTGCGGCAGCTTCCGTGACCGTCTTGCCGCGGGCGGTGACGTTGAGGACGCGGCCGCCATTGGCGGTGAGTTCGCCGCCCTTCATAGCCGTGCCTGCGTGGAAGATTTCGACTTCCGTCGGCTCTGACGCCTCTTCCAGACCGCGGATCACGCTGCCTTTTTCGGCCGAGGCCGGATAGCCGGGCGCAGCCATCACGACGGTCATGGCCGCTTCCTCGCGCCAGCTTGGGTTGATGCCTTCCAGCGCACCGTCGGCGGCGGCTTTCAGGATCGGCACGATGTCGTCCTTCAGGCGCAGCATCAGAACCTGGCATTCGGGATCACCGAAGCGGACATTGTATTCGATCAGGCTCGGGCCATCTCGGGTGATCATGAGGCCCGCATAAAGGACGCCGGTGAAAGGCGCGCCCATTTCGGCCATGCCGCGCATTGTGGGCTCGATGATCTCGCGCATGGTGCGCTCCATCATGGCGTCATCCATGACGGGAGCCGGTGAATAGGCGCCCATGCCGCCCGTATTCGGGCCGGTATCGCCCTCGCCCACACGCTTGTGGTCCTGTGCGGTGCCGAAGGGGATGGCCGCCTTGCCGTCGCACAGGCAGAAGAAGCTTGCTTCCTCGCCTTCCAGAAATTCCTCGACGACCACTTCCGCACCTGCACCGCCGAAGGCACCGGCGAAACAGTCGTCAATGGCGGCATAGGCTTCATCCTCGCTCATGGCGATGGTGACGCCCTTGCCTGCCGCCAGACCATCGGCCTTCACCACGATGGGTGCGCCCATCTTCTCTACATAGGCGCGCGCGGATGCCGCGTCGGTGAAGCGGCCATAGCCGGCGGTGGGAATGGAATATTTCGCGCAAAGGTCCTTGGTGAAGCCCTTGGAGCCTTCGAGTCGTGCAGCCGCGGCGGTGGGGCCGAAAACGGCCAGCCCCGCATCCTGCAGGCTGCCTGCCAGACCATCGACCAGCGGCGCTTCCGGGCCGACGACCACGAAAGTCACGCCCTGCAGACGGCAGAAATTCACGACCGCCTGATGATCGGCCAGATCAAGCTGCACGCATTCCCCATGGGCGGCGATGCCGGGATTGCCGGGTGCTGCGAAAAGCTTCTCGACCAGCGGGGACTGCGCCATCTTCCATGCCAGCGCATGTTCGCGCCCACCCGAACCGATCAAAAGCACATTCATCGCCTGGCCCCATAGCTGTCTGACATGGCTGAACGGCTATGGGTGATTGGCCCAAAGGTCAAGCGCAGGAGCCCCTCCATCCAGTGTTTAGCCGCAGCTGACGGCCATCGCGCTTGACGCGGGGCCTCAGCCTTGCCACTCCATCAGCCAGATTGTTGCAGGGAGTTGTTATTCATGGAGAAGATCCAGAGCCGGGAGACACGCGGACGCGTGGCGGATGCACCTTCGGGCCACTGGGTCTATCGGCTCCTGCCGCGCTCGGCATGGCCCTATGCGCAGCTTGCGCGCTGGGACCGGCCGATCGGCTGGCAGCTTCTTCTGTGGCCCTGCCTGTGGTCGCTTGCCATGGCGGCCAGTGCAGGCGCTGAAGCCGGTGCGGCGCTCGGCGATGTTCTGCCGTCGCCTCTTTACCTCGCGCTCTTCGTGATCGGTGCCATCGCCATGCGGGGCGCGGGCTGCACCTATAACGATCTTGTCGATCAGAATATCGATGACGCGGTGGAGCGCACCCGCTCCCGCCCCCTGCCCTCCGGTCAGGTCAGCCGCAAGCAGGCCTGGGCATTTCTGTTCGCGCAGGCTCTTGTGGGGCTTATCGTGCTTCTGCAGTTCAACCTATTCGCCATACTGCTCGGCATTGCCTCGCTCGGTGTCGTTGCCATCTATCCCTTCGCCAAGCGCTTCACGGACTGGCCGCAGCTTTTCCTGGGCCTCGCCTTCTCCTGGGGCGCATTCATGGGCTGGGCCGTGACCTTCGGCTCGCTCTCGCTTGCACCGCTGCTACTCTATTTCGGCTCGATCCTGTGGGTCATCGGCTATGACACGATCTACGCACATCAGGACAAGGAAGACGACGCCATTGTCGGCGTACGCTCCACCGCGCGGCTTTTCGGTGAGAATACCAAGCGCTGGCTGATCGGCCTTTATGGCGGCGCGCTGCTCTTCATGGCCGTCGCCTTCGCGCTCGCCGCAGTCCCCATGCCCGCACTCGCAGGCCTCGTCGCCGCCGGCGCCCACATGGCCCGCCAGATCCGCACGCTCGACATCGACAATCCCGACCAATGCCTCATCCTGTTCCGCTCCAACACGATGGTGGGGCTGTTGATCTTCCTCGGATTGCTGGGCGGTGGCGTCTGGGCGGTGATCAGTCCACAGTTTTGAGTTGGTAGTAGGTGGTGAATAGGGAAGGATTCCCTTGGAGGTTGGTGCCAAGGGCACCCCCTCTGTCCTGCCGGACATCTCCCCCACAAGGGGAGAGATTGGCTGGCATCAATGGCTCGGCATTTGCTGGAGAAGCTGTGGGATTGCCGCGAGTGATCTCCCCCCTTGTGGGGGAGATGCCTGGCAAGGCAGAGGGGGGTGCGCCTGGCGCAAGCCCCTCAAATTGCAGCCCCCATCAATCGCGTGCGATCAGCTCGCTGCCGTTGACGACGAGGCGCAGGCCCAGAGTGCCCTGTTTGCGGCGGGCGAGAAAGCGGGGGCGGCGGTGGCGGACAGGGCGGCCCTGGCGTCGCTCCTGCGGGCGCTGGGCCTTCACATGACCGAGCGATTCTTCCAAGGTGCGGGCGACGCCGTCGGCCTCGACCATCATCATGGGCAGGCGATAGGCTTCTGCCCAGGCGCGCCAGTCGGCGGCGACATCGTCGAAGTCACCGGCCACCAGAAGCGGCACGCAAAGCATGGGATCGTCGTGATAAAGTTCGAGCGTGACGGTGACGTCACCATCCTCATGCTCGATGGCACGTGCTGCCACACCGCGGAATGCGCGGGCCGGCAGGGCGAAGGTGACGGGCAGCTGGCTCTTGTCCAGAACACGGCGCATGCGCACGCCCCGTTGGTCGACAGTGAAAGCCACCTCTCCGAAATCGTCCTGCGATGCGTAAGAGACTGCCTGGGGCAGTCTGAAAGGGTCGAGCCGCATGGTGCGGCCGGCCCAGACGGGCTTGAGACCAGTCGACATATTCTATTGCCTTCCCTGTTACTCCTGAGAGCCGGCTTTGCCGATCTCTCCGGGCCACTTTTGCGGCCTCGTTATGGGAAGGACTGTAGCGGGTGGTTCTTACCCTCCGCCTTAAGAACTTCGGTTAAATTTTGCTGACGTTACAGTTGGTTAGCGAAGCGTAATACAGCTTAACGGTTGCGAAGGAGGTGTAACCCGTTGGTTAAGCCGCATCTTCCGGCAGGTCGAGATCGAGCAGTTTGCCCTTCTCGCCGAGCCGATCCGTCACACCGGCGCGGCGCATGGACATCCACAGTCCGGCCAGATTTGACGTGACCACGGGAATGCCGATGCGTCTTTCGATCTCCGGCACTAGCGTTGCCGCGGGAAGCGCAGTGCAGGAGATGAAAAGTGCTTCAGCACCTTCCACCATCGCGATTTCGGCGGCCTCGATGATGGGTTCTGCCGGCAGGCGCGCCATGTCGCGGTCGTCTTCCATGTTCAGGCCATGGGCGTTGAGCACCTCAAAGCCGTGCTCTTCGAGATGATCCACAATGGCTTTGGCGGTGGAGGCGATATAGGGCGTCATGACCGCGATTTTCTTCGCACCGAGCGCACGGAAGGCGCGCTTGGCGGCCATGATCGGCGTGACGGGTTTAACTTCCGGACGCGTTTCACCGATTGCTCGTGCCACATTGTCCTCGCCAAGCACCACGGTTGCCGACGTGCAGGAGAAATAGAGCGCGCCCAGTTCCACGCCGGGCACTAGCCAGCGTGCGGCCTCTCCCAGATGGGGAAGCGTGCGGCGCAGCTGTTCGGGCGAAGTCGGATTTTCGAAGGGCACGCGCGTCGCGCAGACCGTGACATGGGGCGGCACGATGGCGCGTATGTCGTTTTCCGTCACAAGATCGGTGGCCAGCAGGATCGTGCCGATGACCGGTTTCGTGGGGGCGTTCATGGGTGGCCTTTCTCGGGCAATCAGATGACCTTGCCGGGATTCATGATGCCGGCCGGGTCAAAAGCACGCTTGATGCGGCGCATGAGTTCGGTGGCGACAGGCGGCTGCGTGGCGATCAGCTCCTCGCGCTTCAGACGGCCAATGCCATGCTCAGCGGAAAACGAGCCGCCCAGACGCCTGACAATCGCGTGCACCTTCGCATTCATCGCCCGATAATGCTCCAGATATGCGCCCTTATCCATGCCTTCCGGCTGGGTGACATTGTAGTGCAGATTGCCGTCGCCCATATGGCCGAAACAGACCGGGCGGCACCCGGGCACGATCTCCTGGATGGCCGCTTCGGCTTCCGCAATGAAGGTCGGGATGGCCGCAACCGGCACCGAGATGTCGTGCTTGATCGAGCCGCCTTCGGGCTTTTGCGCTTCGGACATGGATTCGCGCAAGTGGCGCAGTTCGGCAGCCTGACCTTCGTTCTGCGCGATCACCGCGTCAGCGACCCGTTCGGTCTCGAAGGCTTCCCCCAGAACGGCCTCCATGGTGGCGGATGCCTCTTCTTCCGAGCGACCTGAGGAAATCTCCATCAGCACATGCCATTCATGCTCACCTTCAAGCGGCGGCTTGGCGCCCGGCACGTGAGCCAGCACGAAGTCAAGCGGGCGGCGGTGCATCAGTTCGAAGGCGGTGAGCTCCGATCCTGCAGCACTTCCTGCCATGTGGAGAAGCTTCAGCGCATCCTCGGGCGAGCCAAGTCCGGCCCAGGCCATGACGCGCCCGCGCGGCTTCGGGTAGAGCTTTACGACGGCCGCGGTGATGACACCCAGCGTGCCTTCTCCGCCGACAAAAAGGTTTTTAAGGTCGTAGCCGGTATTGTCCTTCTTCAGCTTGCGCAGATCGTCCAGCACTTCGCCGGTTGGCAGAACCACTTCCACGCCAAGACACAGATCGCGCGCGGTGCCATAGGCCAGCGCGCCGATGCCACCGGCGTTCGACGAGAGATTGCCGCCAATCTGGCAGGAACCTTGCGAAGCAAGTGCTAGCGGAAACAGGCGGTCCTGCTCGTCGGCAGCCTTCTGCAGCACTTCCAGAATGACACCGGCTTCGACCGTGGCGGTGTTGGATTCCAGATCGATCTCACGGATCCTGTTCAGACGCGAAAGCGACAGGATGACTTCGCCGCCCGACTGGTCGGGCATCTGTCCGCCCACAAGACCGGTATTACCGCCCTGTGGCACGATGGGCGTGCCGGTTTCGGTCGCCAGCGACAGGATGCGGCTGACCTCCTCCACCGAACCCGGGCGCAGCACGAGTGATGTCACACCTCCAAAGAGGCCGCGCGGCTCGGTCACGAAAGGATCGATCTCCTCGCTGAGCCGCAGCGCGTATTTCTCGCCGACGATTTCCACGAACCGCTTTTCAAGCTCCGCATGGAGCCTCACGGGGCCACCATTCATGCTGCCCTCCCCCTGTTCTTATTGTCTCGGCGCGGCCGCACGGGCCAGCCGGTCGTTGATGGCTTCGCCCAGCCCTTCCATTGGCACCGGCTCAACGGCGATGGCGCGGGCCCTTGCCGCATCCAGCGCCAGAAGATGGGCAAAGAGATTGGTTGCCGCCTCGCGCAGATCGCCCGATGGCGAGAGATTGAGCGTGGCTCGCGCACCCTCCGCCCCTTCAACGCGCTCCGGTCCGAAGGCGAGCAGAGCCTCATCCGCCTCCACATGGCTGACATTCAGGCGGACAGGTGCGTCGGGCGCATAGTGCGAGGCCATCATGCCCGGCGCCTGTATGCCTTTTGCGCCGCGCTGGAGCGGCTTGCCAGCGACAGCTTCGATGTCTTCGGCGGCGATCCCGCCGGGTCGCAGAAGGACGAGTTCTTCATTCTCGACCTTCACGATGGTGGATTCCACGCCAACCGGTGTCGGGCCGCCATCCACGATGAGTTCGATGCGCTCGCCCAGATCACGCTCCACGGCTTGCGCACTGGTGCCGCTGACCTTGCCGGAGCTGTTGGCACTCGGTGCGGCAAGCGGGCGGCCAAGGGCTGCGATGAGCCGTGCGCCAAAGCCCTTGGGACAGCGCAGTGCCACCGTGTCGAGTCCTGCGGTTACGAGAGGCGACAGGCCGGCATCGTCGCGCGCGGGTAGAACCAGCGTCAGCGGTCCGGGCCAGAAAT
The DNA here is from genome assembly GCF_000733725.1 of Nitratireductor basaltis. Taxonomy (NCBI): domain Bacteria; kingdom Pseudomonadati; phylum Pseudomonadota; class Alphaproteobacteria; order Hyphomicrobiales; family Phyllobacteriaceae; genus Nitratireductor; species Nitratireductor basaltis. The sequence continues at coordinate 1,845,914 of NZ_JMQM01000001.1, forward strand.
GTTCGGCCAGAAGCCGGGCGGCGGGCGAAAGAGAGGCGAAGCGTTCCGCCATTTTGATATCCGCGACATGAGCGATCAGCGGATTGAAGCGGGGCCGGCCCTTGACCTCATAAATGCGCGCCACCGCTTCGCCATTGCAGGCATCGGCGGCAAGACCGTAGACCGTCTCCGTGGGGATCGCGATGGGCAGCCCGCCGCGCGCAAGGCGCAGGGCTTCTTCAAGCGCTTCCTCTTCCTTGATGATGCGGGCCAATTCTCACTCCGTTCGCGCGCATGATGCCTAGCGCGCCGGACCTTTTCCGGCAAGGGTCAGAAGCGGCATGGCCATCGCGCCACAGGCATGACCATTTTGTTAATTCCCTTCTGCTACCAATGCGCGTGTGAAGCTGCCTCACCGAGGCATGCAGACAGGAACGAGACGCGCGAGATTGCCATGCGAGTTGCAGGTATCATGACCATCTCCCTCCTTCTTGGCACGGTCGGTGCCGGGGCGGGCTCAATTACTGTCCTTGAGAACATGTCTGAAGGGCTGCCTTCCTTTTCGGCAACGGGCGATGCCGCCAAGACTGCCGCACCTTCCATTGCGGCCCCTGGCAGCGAAAGCGGGCCGAAGCGCGTCAGCACATCCGTCGTTGCAATCGGCGACCCCGTGGCGCGCGAGGAAACCGTGGCCGAGGCGCCAGAGAAGAAAAAGCAGAAGCGCCGAATGGCGCAGAGCACCATGGTGATCCGCGGCGGCATTTCGGGTGGCCCTGCGGCTACACGCCCGGAGCCCGATACGCCCGGCTCTTCCACGCCACTCATGGCGCAGAAGAAGGACGGCGAAGCGGATTCAGACGGATCTGAAGATCCAGGTCCGCCTCCCGACGGGCCTATGCTTGGCGAGCCGGACTAGACCGCCCGGCCCCAATTTCTAACCAGCGATTTTCGAGAAATCCGCCACCTTGCCGGTCGCCACGCGAATACGGTCGAGCAGGGCCAGACGATTGGCGCGAACCGAATCATTTTCGTCATTTACGAGAACATTCTCGAAAAATGAATCAATCGGCTCACGCAGTGCCGCAAGTGCACGCATGGCAGCCGAATAGTCTTGTTTCTGAATCGCTTCGGCGGCTTCCTTCTCAGCCTGCGTGACCGCAGAGTAGAGAGCCTGTTCGGAAGCATCACTCAGGAGGCCGGTGTCGATATCATCTGCGACGCGCGTGCCCTTCTTTTCTTCAGCGGCCAGAATGTTTGCCGCGCGCTTGGTGCCCGCCAGAAGGTTCCTGCCTTCTTCCGTCTCCAGCAGCTCACCCAGCGCCTCCACGCGACGCACGACGAGCAGGAGGTCGTCGTTTGATGCCCCTTCACTCGCCAGCACCGCGTCAATCAGGTCGTGGCGCGCGCCCTGATCGCGCAGATAGACCTTCAGGCGGTCGTGGAAGAAGGAGAGGAGGTCGGTGTCCGCTTTCTGCGACAGCTTCAGCTCCACCTTGTTCTCCACCACGATCCGGATCACGCCCAGCGCTGCTCTTCGCAGAGCATATGGATCCTTCGAGCCAGTCGGCTTCTCGTCGATGGCCCAGAAGCCGGTGAGCATGTCGAGCTTGTCGGCCAGTGCGACTGCTAGCGCGACCGGGTCTGTTGGCACCACATCGGTGGGGCCTAGCGGCTTGTAATGTTCCTCGATGGCCGCGGCGACAGACGGGTGCTCGCCCTGAAGCTCGGCATATTTACGGCCGATGGCGCCCTGAAGCTCGGGGAACTCACCGACGACCTCGGTCTGCAGGTCGGCCTTGGCGAGATGCGCGGCGCGGACGGCGAGTTCGGGATCAGCACCAACCAGCGGTGCCAGTTCCTTCGCTAAGGCCGCAATGCGGGCCACGCGCTCGCCTTGCGTGCCGAGCTTGGCGTGGAAGGTCACGCCCAGATGGTCAAGTCGCGCCATGCGCTGGTCGAGCGGCTTTTTCAGATCCAGGCCAAACTTTTCGGCAGAGGCTTCCAGCCGGTCGAGATCGGGCAGATCGGCCTGGTCGGTCTCCCAGAAATATAGCGCGTCGGACAGGCGCGCGCGCACGACCTTGCCATTGCCATGGGCGATGGTCTTGCCACCGTCGGTCGCCTCTATATTGGAGGTGATGACAAAGGTGTTGGAAAGCTTCTCGCTCTCGCCCTGCGGGCGGCAGACGAAGCATTTCTGGTTGGCGCGGATGGTCAGGCGGATGACCTCCGGCGGGATCTGCAGATATTCTTCCTCGAAGGTGCCGAGCAGCACGACCGGCCATTCCACGAGACCGGACACCTCTTCCAGAAGCCCCTCATCCTCGACCAGCTCAAGGCCGTTCGCGAAAGCGAGATTGCGCGCGTCATCGAGAATGATGCGCTTGCGGCGCTCGGCATCGAGCACGACCTTGGCGGCTTCGAGCTTTTCGACATAGTCGTCGAAGCGGCGCACGGTGATGGCCTCCGGCGCATGGAAGCGGTGACCATAGGTGATATTGCCGGAGCGGATGCCATCGACCTCGAAATCCACCACCACCGGCTCCTCGGTCTCCGGACCGAAGGTGCACAGGATCGACTGCAGCGGGCGCACCCAGCGCAGGCTGCCGGGCTGGCTTGAGGCCTTGCCCCAGCGCATGGATTTGGGCCACGGGAAATTGCGGATGATGCCGGGCATGACCTCGGCAATGATGTCCTCGGCTACCCTGCCCTTCTTCTCGATCACGGCCACGTAGAAATCACCCTTTTTCGGGTCCGTCTGCACCTGTGCCTGATCGATAGAATCAAGACCCGCACCACGAAGGAAGCCTGCGATCGCCTTTTCGGGGGCATCGGTGCGCGGGCCCTTGCGCTCTTCACGCACATCCTTGGAACGGGCGGTGAGGCCGCGAAGATCAAGCGTCAGGCGACGCGGTGTCCAGTACTCCTGCGCGCCCTCATAGGTCAGACCCGCCTCCACCAGCGCGTCGGTGACGAGCTTCCTGAGGTCGCCGGCAGCCTTGCGCTGCATGCGAGCGGGGATTTCTTCCGAGCGAAGTTCGAGAAGCAGATCGGGCATAGTCAGGCTCTGGCTGAAAAAAGAAGTGGGCTGGCAATAGCAAGCCAGCCCGTGCTTGTCACCCGTTCAGCCGGCGTGACTTTGCGGCCAGCGTGATTTGCGCCGGCATATTGACCTGAGATCGCGCCCTAGCGGTTCTCGGAGGTCATCCAGCCGACCACTGCGCCGGTCGGTTCCTTGATGATGGCGATGCGGCCGACACCTGGAACATCGAATGGCTGCCGGATGATCGTCGCACCCTTGCCCTCAGCCTTTTTGACCAAACCATCGATGCCGTCGACCTCAAGATAGGGCATCCAGTGATCGGGGACGTTCTCGAAATCCGGGCCGGACATCTCGAAGAATCCTGCCGCCATGTCGTCGCCGGTTTTGGCAACGTGATAGGTGCCCTCACCCATATCCATGGCTTCAAAGGACCAGCCGACCGTGTCCGCGTAAAAGGCTTTTGCCTTCTTCACGTCATGGGTCATCAGTTCATTCCAGACAAAAGTTCCGTGCTTAGGCATTGGAAATACTCCTTTATCAAAACGCGAAAATCAAAACGCGTTGGAGATGCCCGCGAGGCATGTCCAGAATATGGAGATTTCGTGTCCTAAAGATGTCAGGCGGCTTCGGCCTTTGCCCCGCCTGCATCGGTGAGCAGGAAGGCTTCGCCACAGGCTTTTGCCAGATCGCGCACGCGCAGGATGTAGCTCTGACGCTCGGTGACAGAGATCACGCCGCGCGCATCAAGCAGGTTGAAGACGTGCGATGCCTTGATTGCCTGGTCATAGGCAGGCAGCACACATTTGTGCAGCGCGCCCGGCGCATCCGGTGAACCGGCTTCAAGCAGCGCGCGGCACTCGGCCTCGGCATCCTTGAAATGCTGGAACAGCTTGTCGGTGTCGGCATATTCGAAATTGTAGCGGGAATACTCCTGCTCGGCCTGCAGGAAGACATCGCCATAGGTGACCTTGTCCTCGCCTTCCAGACCGTTGAAATTCAGCTCATAGACATTGTCCACGCCCTGCACATACATCGCCAGACGCTCCAGGCCGTAGGTCAGCTCGCCAGAGACCGGCGCACATTCGATGCCGCAGACCTGCTGGAAGTAGGTGAACTGCGAGACCTCCATGCCATCGCACCAGCACTCCCAGCCAAGCCCCCAGGCGCCGAGCGTCGGACTTTCCCAGTCATCTTCCACGAAGCGCACATCATGCTTGGCCATGTCGAGGCCGATTGCCTCCAGCGAGCCGAGATAAAGCTCCTGCAGGTTCGACGGGTTGGGCTTCAGGATCACCTGATACTGGTAATAATGTTGAAGCCGGTTGGGATTCTCGCCATAGCGGCCGTCCTTCGGGCGGCGCGAGGGCTGAACATAGGCAGCCTTCCACGGCTTCGGACCCAGGGACCGCAGCGTCGTTGCCGGATGGAACGTGCCCGCGCCCACTTCCATGTCGTAAGGCTGCAGGATCGCGCAGCCATGGCGTGCCCAGTAGTCATGCAGGGTCAGGATGAGCCCCTGAAAGGAGCGCGTCGGATGCATGTGCGGCAATGGGCTGGCGTTCACGTCACTTCTCCGGCTGGCCCGCGGTCACGCAGGCGGCTTTCTCGCCTCACTTCGAAAGGCAGCCCGTCCTATTGCGGGCCGCGCGACAGGTCAAGAAGCGGGTGCCTTTCGCGGGATGTGCCGGAGGAAGGTTTGGTGGGACTGCACCTTGCATTCAAGAACTGAGCTTTGAACGCGGCACCCTTTCACGCCGCGTTGGCCGCTTCGGTCGCGCTCTTACTCTGCCTCGGCGGGGAGTTTCAGTTCCTGGCCAACGGTCAGCCGGTCGGGATTGCCCTTGAGAACGGGGTTCAGCTCCAGAAGTTCACGGAACCGTTTGCCGTCGCCAAGCAACTTGGTTGCGATGGAGTGGAGGGTTTCGCCGGGCTGGACCACGTGGATGGTCTCTACCTCAACCTCTGGCGCTTCGGACATGGGAGCGGATTGCACTTCTCCCGATGCAGCGTCCGTTGCCGTTTCACCGGCACCCAGAGCGCCTGCGGCATTGGCTTCCTTCTTCGGCTCGTCCGCCTCAAGACCTTCTTCGAGCTTGCGCTCGACTTCGGCCTTCAGTTCCGATTCCGGCTCCATCGTGAGCGCGTGGGACCACTGATAGCGGGCTTCGAGCTTGCGCCCCACCTTCCAGTAGGCATCTCCCAGATGGTCGTTCAGGACGGCGTCGTCGGGCCGCAGGGAGACCGCACGCTCGAGATGCTCGACAGCCTCGTCGAACTCGCCCAGCTTGTAATGTGCCCAGCCGAGCGAATCGACGATGTAGCCGTCGCTCGGGCGCAATTCCACGGCACGGCGGATGAGATCCATCGCTTCGGTGAGATTTTCACCACGATCCACCCAGGAATAGCCGAGATAGTTCAGCACCTGCGGATGATCGGGATAAAGCTCCAGCGCCTGACGGAAATTCGGTTCGGCCTTTTCCCACTGCTTGATGCGCTCATAGGCGATGCCGCGCTGGTAATAGATCGCCCAATGCTGACGCTCGGGCGTCTCGATCTGCTCGACCGCGCGGTCATACAACTCTGAAGCTGCCTCGAAATTCTTGTCGCTGGCATAGACACCGCCAAGCGCGAGATAGGCGCGCATGTCGGAAGGGTCCTGTTCCAGCACATCGTTCAGATGGCTGACGGCCTCTTCCTTCTTTCCAAGGTCGGACAGGTTCAGACCGATCTGGAAGGAGGCGAAGCGCGACCAGAGGGAATCGCTGCCGATATTCCCGTAGATATCGATGGCCTTCTGCGACTGGCCCTGGCGCTCCGCCACCTGGGCAAGTTGCACGATGGCCGCATCATTGTCGGGGTAAGCCGCGCGCGCAATGTTGAGATAGAGCCGCACGAAGCTTTCGCCACCACCGACTGCAAGCTCGGTCGCGACATTGAGCAGGATCTCGGCCGCACCGGCTGCGGCGTTTGGAATGGCGACGGTTACCTCTTCGCCTGCTTCGATCCTTTCGCGAAGCAATCCGACGGAGGCAACGCCGCCCCCATTTTCCTCTGCCTTCTTCAGGACTTCCAGCGCCTCGTCGCGACGGTCCTGGCTGATGAGGTAGCGTGCATAGGATTCGGCGATGCGACCAAGCGTGTAGGGAGCTACGGAACGTGGCGTCAGCTCGTTGAACACGCGGTTGAAAGCGGCATCCGCCTCTTTCACGTTTCCAGCCTGCGCCTCGATCAATGCACGGTGATAGGTGGTGAAGAGCGGGTACCAGTCCGGACCATCGAGCTTTTCAAGCTCGGTTATGGCTGCAGCGCTGTCCCCCTGCCCCAGCTTCGTCCAGGCCGTCATCGTACCGGTGATGAGGCGGTCAAGATCGCTTTCCACGACAAGCTTCAACCAGCGCTCGGCAGCGGCATAGTCGCCATCCTTCAGCGTATCGGCTGCCAGAAGCAGACGCGAAAAACGCTCGACCTGCGGTTCCGACTTCAACTTGTCGGCGTAAGGAATGGCTTCTTCCATCCGCCCGTCTGCGACAAGCGCGAGAAGAAGGCTCTGCTGCAAGGTCGTGTTGTCGGGCTGGAATGCAAGGGCGCGCTTGTAGAACTCGATTGCCTTGTCGAGATTGTCATCAAGCTCGGCAGCGCGTGCGGCGAGGAATGCGCCGGAGAAGCTCTGGATCGTGATACGGCTTTCGTCAACAATACCAGGTTCGAAGCTCGGCTTTTCCGCGTCCTGTGCGAGCGCACCGGAACCTACCCCAAGAAGAAGCGCCCCAAGTGCAGCACCCACCTTCAGACCCGCATATTTAAGCCGCATGTCGTTCCTTCCCTTAGACCCGCAAGCGGGCACCATGCTTGAAATGCCATTCAGTCATTCAACCAACTGTTATGGCAAGAGGATGGCCTTTTTGCGATAGCGCTTCAATGCCAGGTCGGGACCGAAAGGCTGAACATCAGACAACGCGGCTTATGCAGAAGTCGATGACATCGAAAAGCGCATCCTTCTGCTCGCTGTCTTCGAGCGGCGCCAGAGCATCACGCGCGATCTCGCCGAAGTGACGTGCACGATTGATGGTGTCGGCAATGGCATTGTGGCGCGCCAACAGGCCAATGGCCTTTTCAAGTGCGGCGTCATCGCAATTGTTCTCTTCGATCGCGCTCTTCCAGAAGGCGCGCTCCTCGCTCGTGCCGCGGCGATAGGCGAGGATGACGGGCAGCGTGACCTTGCCCTCCCGGAAATCGTCGCCGACATTCTTGCCCAGTTCGCTTGCCTTGCCGCCATAGTCGAGCGCGTCATCGACCAGCTGGAAAGCAAGACCGAGATTGGTGCCGAAGGAGCGCAGGGCTGCGCGGTCGTTCCTGCTGGCCTGCGCGATGACCGGCCCGACTTCGGCTGCAGCGGAAAACAGGGCCGCGGTCTTGGCCTTGATGACCTGGAGATATTCGTCTTCCGTGGTTTCCAGATTTTTCGAAACGCCAAGCTGCATCACCTCGCCTTCGGCAATCACCGAGGCGGCGGTCGAAAGAATGTCGAGCGCTTCGAGCGAGCCGACATCCACCATCATGCGGAAGGCTTGTCCCAGAAGGAAATCACCCACCAGTACGCTTGCCTGGTTGCCCCAGATCATGCGTGCGGTCTTGCGGCCACGGCGCAAATCGCTTTCATCCACCACATCGTCGTGAAGAAGCGTCGCGGTGTGCATGAACTCGACCGAAGTCGCGAGCTTGACGTGGTTCTCGCCCTCATAGCCAAACATCTGCGCTGCCGCGATGGTGATCATGGGGCGCAGGCGCTTGCCGCCGGAGGAGATGAGGTGCTTGGCAAGTTCCGGGATCAGCTCGACATCGGAACCGGCCTTGGACAGGATCAGCTCGTTCACGCGCGCCATGTCCGATCTGGTAAGGCCGACAAGACGATCCACCGAAGCAGGCCCGCCCTTGCTGCCTTCCATATTCAACACGACGCCCATCAGGCTACCTCCAGTCCAGTTATCCGGCTCGAATGAGCCCTTAGAACATATGGGGCTGTTCACCCCTGCCGCAAGCGGCGAAATAACGCGTTTGACTTGCAATGCAATGAGAAGATTTACAAGAGGTCCGCGACCTGCCACCGTCATTTCATGATCGAACTTCTGCGCACCAATGACCCCGTCACCCTATCCTTCGTTGAAAGCCTTCTGAAAGATGCAGGCATAGGCTGTTTCGTGGCCGATACGAATATGAGCATCATGGAAGGGTCGCTGGGCGTCCTGCCGCGGCGGATATTGGTGGAACAGGACAAGCTTGAGGCCGCGCGGCGCCTCATGATCGATGCCGGTCTTGAGGACCAGGTATCCTGAAGGTGCGGCGCTGATGTCTCGATCGGATTTTCCTGCCGTCACGCAGGATGCTTTTCACCGTGGAAAATTTCACCTGATCCAACCGGCTGCCAAGGCGCATCGTGCGGGCGTGGACGCCATGCTTCTGGCCGCCGCCGCACCTGACGGGTTCGACGGCGCGGTTGCCGATCTTGGCGCAGGTGCAGGCGCGGCAGGACTCGCCGTGCTTTCACGTTGTGCCGAGGCGCGGGCGGCTCTGGTGGAGCGTGATGCGCTGATGGCCGAATGCGCCCGGCGCACCTTGCAGCTTCCAGGAAATGAAGCGTTTCGGGACCGCGTAGAAGTTATCGAGGCCGATGTGATGGCCAGCGGACGTATCCGGCTTGAGCAGGGGCTGGAGGACAACCGTTTCGATCTCGTCATCATGAACCCGCCGTTCAACCACGGACATGACCGTGCCACGCCCCATGAGACGCGAAGACTTGCCCATGTGATGGTGGAAGGGATGTTCGAGGCGTGGGTACGCACCGCTGCCGCCATTTCCAGAAGTGACGGGATGATCGTCGTGATCGCCCGGCCTGAATCGCTTTCGGATATTCTCGCCGCACTTGATCGGCGGTTCGGATGCGCTGACATTCTACCTGTTCATCCACGCGAGGCTGCAGCTGCAATCCGCGTCATCATCCGGGCGCGCAAGGGCGCGCGCGGACCGCTTTCAATCTTGCCCCCTCTGGTGCTGCACGGTGCAGAGCGTGAATTCACGACGCGGGCAAACCGATTGATCAATGGCGAAGTCGCCTTGTTTGCCGATCGATGAAGCAGTTGGCACAGGGCTCTTTGCTTTGACCCATTTCATGCCTACATGCTTGGCCAAGTTTACCGGAATTGTTCAAGGAGACCCGATTTGAAGCCTCTTTCGCGCCTTTTGCCCAAGTCCATGCGCAGCGATGCAACGACCATTCCCGTCGTCAGACTGCAAGGCGCGATCATGGCGAACAGTTCTCCGATGCGGCAGAACCTGTCGCTCGCTGCAACGGCAGGCGTCCTCCAGAAGGCTTTTTCGGACAAGAAGGCACCAGCCGTTGCCATCTCCATCAATTCACCGGGTGGCTCGCCGGTTCAGTCGCGTTTGATCTTCAAGCGCATCCGCGACATTGCCGAGGAGAAGAAGAAGCATGTCCATGTCTTCGTTGAGGATGTTGCAGCTTCAGGCGGCTACATGATCGCACTTGCCGGTGACGAGATCATTGCGGACCCCTCCTCAATTGTCGGTTCAATCGGCGTCGTGTCTGCCGGCTTCGGCTTCCCCGAACTTCTCAAGAAGATCGGGGTGGAGCGGCGCGTTCATACGGCAGGCCAGAACAAGGCCGTTCTTGACCCTTTCCAGCCGGAAAAGGCCGAAGATGTGGAGCGCCTGAAGGCATTGCAGCTCGAAATCCACGAGATCTTCATCGACATGGTGAAGCAGCGCCGTGGTGCGAAGCTGGCCGAAAATGACGATCTCTTCACCGGTCTGTTCTGGACCGGGCACCGGGCAAAGGAACTTGGCCTCATCGACGGCATCGGGGATATGCGCGGCTTCCTTAAAGAGCGTTATGGCAAGAAGACGAAGATGAAGCTCATAAGCCAGTCGCGGGGGTTGTTCGGCCGCAGGCTTGGGCTAGTTTCAGGACCCGACATGAGTGCATTGGGCGCTTCACTTGCGACCGGCGTCATGGAAAGCGCCGAAGAACAGGCCCTTTGGCAACGTTTCGGGTTGTGAGATAGGATCGAGGCTGAATGGCGCCTGCATCTGCGCGGGCCCTGGTGGAGGATGTGCGCATGCCGCAATTGATCTTTTTCGGTGCCGTTGGACTTGCAGCCTATCTCGGCTATCGCGCCTTATTGCGGGAGGCCGAGCGTGTGACAAGCCGTGCCAGGCGCGCGCGCAAGGAAGCCGCAACCGGCAGCGTTGGCACCCTGGTGAAAGACCCCGAGACAGGGGAATATCGCGTGGCCAAGGACTGACGCGTGGCACCAAGCCTCAGCCGCACCGCACCTGCCAAGATCAATCTGTGCCTGCATGTGACCGGTCAAAGGCCGGACGGTTATCACCTGCTCGAAAGCCTCGTGGTCTTCACGCAATTCGGTGACCGGCTCACGGTTTCACCTTCAAGCGAGGACGAATTCACGGTCACTGGCCCGCAGGCCACCGGTCTGCCGGTGGGGGCGGAGAACCTTGTGCTTCGCGCTCGCGATCTTCTGCGTGAGGAGACGGGGCATGTTGAACATGTTGCCATCAAGCTTGAGAAGAATCTTCCCGCCGCTTCCGGCATGGGAGGCGGGTCGTCTGACGCGGCTTCAACGCTTATTCTGTTGAACGCGCTGTGGAAGCTGGGGCTGAAGCAGGATCGGCTGGCACGGATAGCGCTCAAGCTCGGGGCCGATGTTCCCATGTGCCTCAGCGAGACGCCGCTGATCGCCCGTGGCATCGGTGAAGACATCACGCCTTTAAGCGCAGTCGCAGAGTTATCCGTGCTGCTGGTCAATCCCGGAGTGCCGGTTAGCACGCCGGAGATCTTCCGCAAGCTCGAGCGCAAGGAAAATCCGCCTCTCCCGCCCCTGACAGCGCTCGACACCGCTCCTGCTCTATTCGATTGGCTCCATCGGACGCGCAATGATCTGCAGGAGCCAGCCACGCGCATTCAGCCGGAGATTTCGCACTGCCTTTCGGCACTCTTAGCAACGGGGGCGGAGCTGGTGCGGATGACCGGCTCGGGCGCGACCTGTTTCGGGCTGTTTTCTTCGCAAGAGGCTGCCGAACGGGCGCGTGAGGAAATCTCGGCAAGCCATCCCGACTGGTTTGTCGTCGCCACTTCCCTGCTGCACGAAACGGAAGCTTTCGACCATGTCTGATATCCCTGCCTTCGTGCCGGTGCGCATTGCCATCCTGACCGTTTCGGACACGCGCAGCCTGTCTGACGACCGCTCCGGCGACACCTTGGAAAGGCGCGTTCGAGATGCGGGCCATCAGGTGGCCGACCGGAGGATCACGAAGGACAACATCGAAGACATCCGTGCAATTGTTGCGGACTGGTCCAAGTGCGACGCGGTGGATGTCGTGCTGACGACGGGCGGAACGGGGTTTACCGGCCGCGACGTCACGCCGGAGGCTGTCGAGCCTCTCTTCGACAAGCGCATGGACGGCTTCTCCCATGTCTTCCACCGCGTCTCGTTCGAGAAGATCGGCACCTCAACGATCCAGTCGCGCGCAACGGCGGGCCTGATCGGGGGCACCTTCGTTTTCTGCCTCCCCGGCTCACCCGGCGCCTGCCGCGATGCATGGGATCTCGTGCTCAAGGATCAGTTCGACATCCGCCACAAGCCCTGCAACTTCGTTGAGATCATGCCCCGGCTTGACGAGCATCTGCGCCGCAAGCCCGGCTAGAACCTGCCGACAACACCGGAACATATTTGTTCTTGCTTTGTTCTCTATTCTGAAATAGGAATAGATTCATGCAATGCGGGCGCGGGCTTTTGCCCGGAAAAACCCGGTGGAGGTCTCATGGTGGAACAGATCGCAAGGGCCGACATTGCTGCTTCAGGCAGTGGAGGCGTCATGGCGGCTAACGCTATCGTTGAAGGTTCTGGCATCCGCGTTCACGAGGGACGCAGGCGCGGTCGTTCCGCGGGTATCAATCCCACGGGTCGCTTCGAGCCGCTGACGCGACATGTTTTTGACGACGGCTGGGAATCGCTGGAAGAACTGCCGCCCTTCAAGACGGAAGTCCAGACCGAGCGACCGCGCAGCATCATCACCAGGAATACTTCGCCGGATATTTCTTTCGACCGGTCGATCAACCCCTATCGCGGCTGCGAGCATGGCTGTGTCTATTGTTTCGCACGACCCACTCACTCCTATATGGGGCTGTCTGCCGGGCTAGATTTCGAGGCGCGTCTCTTCGCCAAGCCTGATGCCGCCCGGCTTCTGGAGCGGGAGCTTGGCAAGAAGGGTTATGAGCCGCGCACGATCGCGATCGGCACGAATACCGACCCCTATCAGCCCATCGAGAAGAAATTCAAGATCATGCGCGAGGTGCTGGAAGTACTCGAGGCACATCAGCATCCGGTGGGGATCGTTACCAAGTCCGCGCTGGTGACCCGCGATATCGATATTCTCTCACGCATGGCGGAAAAGGGATTGGCCAAGGTGGCGCTGTCGGTCACCACGCTGGACCGCCGCCTGTCACGCACGATGGAGCCGCGCGCGGCCACACCCACGCGACGACTTGAGACAATCCGTGCGTTGAGTGATGCGGGCATTCCTGTCTCGGTCATGATCGGTCCGGTCATTCCCGGTCTGACGGACAGCGAGGTCGAGCGCATCCTGGAATCGGCCCATGCGGCGGGTGCGCGCGAGGCAGGTTACATCATCCTGCGGCTGCCGCTGGAAGTCAGCCCGATCTTCAAGGACTGGCTGCTGCGTCATTACCCTGACCGCTTCCGCCATGTCATGTCACTCGTGCGCTCCATGCGCGGCGGCAAGGACTACGACGCGGAATGGGGCAAGCGGATGAAGGGCACCGGCCCCTATGCCTGGCAGATCGGTCGCCGCTTCGAAATTGCAGCGAAGCGTCTTGGCCTCAATCAGGAAAAGCTGAAGCTTCGCAGCGACCTGTTCAAGCCACCCGTCGGTGAAGGTGAACAGCTGACCCTGCTGTAATTCGATCTCGGCCGGAACGGAGACAGGTTCCCTTTCGGCCTCCCCTCTCCCGTCGTTGCCATCCCCGGGCCGACGGAGCCTTTCCGGATGCCCCACAACTCCACCGGAAGGGCTTGCGGAGAATCGGAAGCGATGCGAGTTTCGCCGCACCATGTCTCGCTCGCGTTCCGATTCTCCGCTCCTTTTTGACCTGCCGATCCGGCCGGACTACAGCCTCGAACATGGTATCATGCGCGATGGGACGGCACCTGTTGCCGGGCTGGATGAGGCAGGGCGCGGACCGCTGGCGGGCCCAGTCGTCGCCGCAGCAGTCATCCTTGACGCAAATCGGCTGCCCGATGGGCTTGATGATTCCAAAAGGCTGTCTGCAGAGATGCGCGAGGCACTCTTCGTCCAGGTTCTGGATGCAGCCGTTTCGGTGTCAGTCGCCTCGGTTTGTGCAGCAAGCATCGATGCTTCCGATATCCGCCTTGCTTCCCTTGAAGCCATGCGCCGCGCACTTCACGGCCTTTGCACACCTGCGCGCTTCGCTCTTGCCGACGGTCGCGACATTCCGCCCGGCCTCAACTGCCCCTGCAAGGCCGTCGTTAAAGGGGACCAACGCTCCCAGTCCATCGCGGCAGCCTCGATCATCGCCAAGGTCACACGCGACCGAATGATGACGCGCACCGGGCATTGCCAACCGCATTACGGCTTTGACAGCCACGCAGGCTATGCCACCAGGCGCCACCGCGACGCCATCAATCAACATGGCCCCGTGCACCGCATCCACCGCATGAGCTTTGCCCCACTGAAATCTCTGGATCTGTTGGCCAGCTGACCACGCCTGGATGGGTCATCGGCATTGCCAACCCACCATCCCGGTCGAACATAGCGAGAGTCGGTACCTATTGAGGGGCACGGCCGTTCTGCGCAGAAGGCGCAGGCAGCGGCGGACGGGCACCCGAGACCGGGCTCTGCTTCACGGTCATCTTCCAATGGGTCCCGGATAGCCTGCTGCTTCCGGGATGACGGAGTGCTGGTTTCCGGGTCCAATCGCGCGCGGCACGCCCCCCTCTGTGCTGACGGACTGCGCTCCGCTTTCACTCCGCGCGTTCGGGCGCTGACAAAGCCAAATGGTTGGCTTTGCCTTGACCTGCGGTCAACCGCTACTCACCCCCCACGGGTGGGAAGATTCGCTGGCAGGAACGCTGTGCACTTCGTTAATACGGAAGGTAGCCAGCGTTGCGGCAAGCAGTTTTCCCCTTTCAGGGGGAGATTCGCCGGCCCGTGCGCAATGCGCCTCGCTTGTACGGAAGATAGCCGCGATCGACGGGAGCAATCTCCCCCCTTGTGGGGGAGATGCCTGGCAAGGCAGAGGGGGGTGTGCCTGGCGCAAGCTCCTCCGCCATCCCGGGCGCTGTCGTCACAAAAAAACCGCCGGAAGCTTGGCTTGCGGCGGTTCGTTTTGTTGAGGGGAAGGTAGCGCCTAGTTCAGCTTTGCCTTCACCTGACCCAGAGCGTCCTTGAAGAGCTCGGCGCTCTTTGCGCCGTCGACCTTGTCGGCGAGGATGTTGCCGGCTGCAGCGACAGCGACGTCGACGGCCAGCGAGCGAACCTCGTTGACGGCGTCGCGCTCCGCCTGAGCGATCTTCTGCTCTGCGAGTGCCGTGCGGCGCGCGACATATTCCTCGGTCTTTTCCTTGGCCTCGGCGACGATCTGCTTGGCTTCGCGCTTGGCAGCGGACACCATGTCCTGCGCCTCCTGCTCGGCTTCCTGGCGCTTGCGCTGGTATTCGGCCAGAAGCTGCTGTGCCTCTTCACGCAGACGACGAGCTTCCTCGATCTCGTTGCGGATGCGGTCCGCACGCTTGTCGAGGGAGCCGTTGATCATGCCCGGCACCTTGAGATAGGCCATGATCGCGAGGAAGATGACGAGGCCGACAAGGGCCCAGAATGTGGCGTCCATGGTCCTCTCCTAGCCTTCTGCGCGCTTCACGGCGCTGTCGAGCGTCGCCTTGTCAACCTTTGCGCCAACCAGTTCGGCGACAATGGTTTCGGCAGTCTCGGCCGCTATGGTGCTGACGTCACCAAGAGCGGTCTTCTTGATCTCTGCGATGCGGCTTTCGGCTGTAGCGAGCTTTTCTTCAAGGCTCTTCTCAACCTGCCGGCGCTCGGCTTCTGCATCGGCCTTGGCTTCATCGCGCGCTTCCTGGGCGATGGAGCCGGCACGCTTGCGTGCTTCTGCCAGTTCCTGCTCATAGGCTGCGACGGCAGCGTCGGCCTCTTCCTTCATGCGTGCTGCCTGATCGAGATCCTGGGCGATGCGGTCACGCCGCACTTCCAGAATGCTACCGATGCGTGGCAGGACGACCTTTTTCAGGAAAAGGTAGAAAAGCCCGAAGGTTATCGCCAGCCAAAGAAGCTGGGATGGAAAGGTTGCCGCGTCGAAGGGCGGGAATCCGGCCTCATGGCCAGCTTCGCCCGCAACGCCGGTCTCTGAATGTGTTTCGTCGACCGCGTCGGCCGACTGTGCATATGCCGATGCCACGAACATGGCCTTCCTCTCGGGCGCTGCCCCTAATCAACTTTCACAAAGGCTAAGGCAGGCTGGCACCGCTTGCTGCGGTGCCACTGATCTGCATAAGCCTTTCGTGCATCGGGCAGGAGCATCTTGTCCCTGCCCTTGCAGCACGTGGCCGGCCTGAAGCCGGCCTGGCTAGTCTCGAGCTCTATTAGGTGAAGAGCAGGAGCAGAGCGATGAGCAGCGAGAAGATGCCCAGTGCTTCCGTCACGGCGAAGCCGAAGACGAGGCGGCCGAACTGGCCGTCAGCTGCCGACGGGTTGCGCAGTGCGCCCGACAGGTAGGAACCGAAGATGTTGCCAAGGCCGAGGGCTGCACCAGCCATGCCGAAACAAGCGATACCGGCGCCGATTGCCTTTGCTGCTTCTACTTCCATTTTGAACTCCTTATGGATCAGATTGCCTGTGATTGAACATGCGGCGCGAGCGCCGATGACCTTTTCCTAGTGGCCGCCCGGATGGACTGCATCATTGAGATACATGCAGGTCAGGATGGCGAAGACATAGGCCTGCAGGAAGGCCACCAGAAATTCGAGACCGGTAAGCGCGATGACCATGGCAAGCGGAAGAACCGCGCCAGCAGCACCGGCTGCACCAAGCGCACCCATGGATGCGACGAAGCCAGCAAAAACCTTCAGCGTGATGTGGCCTGCCAGCATGTTGGCGAACAGACGAACCGAAAGGCTGACCGGACGCGACAGGAAGGAGACCACCTCGATGAGCACGACGAGCGGCAGAACGGCCGCAGGCACACCGGAAGGCACGAAAAGCTTGAGGAAGCCAAGACCGTGCTTGGCAAAACCGTAAATGATGACCGTACCTATCACCAGCATCGCCAGGGCGAAGGTCACGATGATGTGGCTCGTGACGGTGAAGAAGTAGGGAACCATGCCAAGCAGGTTGGCCACCAGCACGAACATGAAGAGCGAGAAGACCAGCGGGAAGAAATGCATGCCCTTCGAACCGGCTGAATCACGCAACATGGACGCGATGAACTCGTAAGCCATCTCGGAAATGGACTGCAGACGCCCTGGCACCAGACCACGGCTGGAGGTCGTGAGGTAAAGGAACGCGCCAGCTGCTGCGACCGTCGCCACCATGAAGGCAGCGGAATTGGTGAAGGAGAAATCCAGGCCACCAATCTCGATCGGAATGAGCTTCGAGATCTGGAACTGTGAGATCGGGTCGTTCGCCACTGAAATCCCCTCGTCGTCGATTTGCGGCCAATGGCCGGCTAATTCGCCCCTCGGTCGGAATCGTCATTGACGTTTTCCGCCCCGAAATCAGCAACCAATCCTGCGGATCGCAGGACATTGAGAACACCTGCTCCAAAACCAAGAAGCAGGAAAATGATCAAGCCCCAGGGCGATGTCCCGGCAAATTCATCAATGAACCAGCCGATCCCCGCCCCGACGAGAACACCTGCAACGAATTCGCTGGAAAGCCGCAAGGCATTTCCCATACCGTTCATCGTGCCGGTCTTCGCGCTTTCTGCCGCCTGCGGCTTGGGCCTCTTGGCTGCCAATGCGGCTTCCAGGTCCTGGCGCCGACGATCCAGATCGTTCGGCTTTTCCCCGTTTGCCACAGCAACCTCCTTGCCGGTTACCGCTCAGCAGCATCAGGCTGCAAAGTCGCGCGCAACATAGTGACCGGTCCGCAAACCGTCAAGCCACTGAAACGCGACCTGCACAGAGGGAATTTTCTAGGAAAATCAATTATTTGGGCTTGAGCGCGCCGAGAAAGGACTTCAAGGCGCATGAAGAGGGGCAGGAATCGCCCCTTTTGTGCTCAGTTCCAGCCACCATTATGGGTGCGATAGAAGATATGGCGCCCGATCTGCTTCATGCGCTGCATGGCATGGGCCCAGCGCGGGTTCACATAGTTGGCGTGATAGTGCGTGGAAGACCCGACCTCCTCGAGCCAGATGCGACCAGCTGTCACAGCCTCTGCCACTTCTTCGGCCACCTTGTAGTGGGCGGGGCTTGCCACGCGATCCTTGATGCCGTCGCAAGCGAAGGAGAACTGGCAGCGGTTGCGCCAGTGGTCGTTCTGATAGACCACGCCGCAAATTGAATCGGGATAGGTCGGGTTGCGCACGCGATTGAGGATCACCTGGGCGACTGCGGCCTGCCCCTTCACCGGTTCGCCACGCGCCTCGAAATAGATACCGGCAGCAAGGCATTGCTGTTCGCGCGAAGAGAAGACGTCTTCGGGCAGCGGACGGCGCATCCAGGAGAAATCCTTGTCCGCATTCGGTGGAATGAAGCGGCCGGCCTGCTTCTCCTCACGCAGAATGCTGGCAAAGGGTGAAGCCTTCGAATAATCGGGCCTGGCCGGTGCATAGGCAGCGGCAAGTACATCCACTTCGTCATTGTTGATGAGAGCGGCAACCTGCGGGGTCAGATCCGGGATCTCCGGCTCCTTCTTCTTCATGTAGAAGGCAGTCGCGATCTCGATTTCCTTGCCGTGAAATTCCGGCTTCACGAATGCCATGCGCTCTTCGCGTGAGGAAACAGGTTCGAGCAGGGATCCTGTCTGCTCAAGAATGGAGCCTGCATTGAAGAAGCGCGGGGGCTGCACCGGAGCCACGCGCACAAGGCGACCCTGCTTGCCGGTGCGCACGACGCGCTCCTCATCCGGCGTCTCGGGTGGGAGTGCCTTTGCGGTCTTGAAGGCAATCTTGCCGATGCCCGGAGCATCGACACCGGCTCCGGATATCGCTCCGGTCGAAAGGCTTTCATCCACGAAGGGCATTTCGGCCTTGTGGACGGAACCTGCAACGGCAGTTTCCACGACAGCCGACCAGCGCGGACCTGCCCGCTCCTGGCCGCCAATCATGCTTGCCATGTCCTGATAGGCCGCGACTGTTGGAAAACCTGCCCAGATGCCAAGGCCCAAAAGGAGGGGCGCGAGGCGGGACTTCTGCGGACGCGCGAACTCAGGCGCAACTGACACACTACTCACTGGACCCCGAACCTCTCTGCAACGCAACTTGCAACCACGGCAGAAAGATAATTGGTTAACCTTGATCAGCTGTTAACGCGGGCAGATTTGTTCGTTCCAGAATAGAACAAAACCGGGTGCAGCCTCCCGCACCCGGTCAATGATTTCTTAACTTCAGGAGTTGTTCCCGCCCCTCAGCGCTTCTTCTTTGCCTTGTGCGCATAGGGGTTGTCGGAT
This sequence comes from Nitratireductor basaltis, assembly GCF_000733725.1. NCBI lineage: Bacteria > Pseudomonadati > Pseudomonadota > Alphaproteobacteria > Hyphomicrobiales > Phyllobacteriaceae > Nitratireductor > Nitratireductor basaltis. Next base: position 1,864,692 of record NZ_JMQM01000001.1, read on the forward strand.
GTGCGCAGGGCCATGCGGATGGGCACGCCAGTGATGTTGAATGTCTCGCGCAGACCATTGGTCAGGTAACGCACATAGGACTGGGGCATGGCTTCGGGGCGCGAACATGAGACGACAAAGCCCGGCGGGCGCGTCTTTATCTGGGTGATGAATTTCACCTTCAGACGGCGCCCCGCAACTGCGGGGGGCGGGTGCTGTGCGGTCGCACGCTCCAGCCAGCGATTGAGCGGACCCGTCGGGATGCGGCGGTTCCAGGTCTCATGGGTACGGAAGGCGGCATCGAAGAGCTTGTCGATGCCCCTGCCCGTTTCCGCGGAAATCGGAATGGCCTGCAGGCCCTTCACCTGCGGCAGAAGCCGTGCGGTCTTCTCGTGAAGCTCGGTCAGCGTCTCCTGACGATCCTCGATGAGGTCCCACTTGTTGAAGGCAATGATCGGTGCCCTGCCCTCGCGCATGATGAGATCGGCGATCTGCAGATCCTGCTTTTCGAAAGGCATTGTGGCATCAAAAACCACGATCACCACTTCCGCGAAACGGATGGCGCGCAGGGTGTCTGCAACGGAAAGCTTTTCGAGCTTTTGCTGCACCTTTGCCTTGCGGCGCATGCCTGCCGTGTCGAACAGCTTGATATCGCGGCCCTTGAATGACCAGTCGACAGAGATGGAGTCACGCGTGATACCGGCTTCAGGCCCGGTCAGCAGGCGATCCTCGCCGATGATCTGGTTGATCAGCGTGGATTTGCCTGCATTGGGACGTCCCACGACAGCAATGCGCACCGGCTTGGTGATGTCGTAGCCCGGGTCTTCCTCATCGGGATCGATATCGTCGCCGACCATGGCGTTCGCATCAACGACCGCTGCAGGGGCTTCGACCGCCTCTTCCTCCAAGGCGCCGGCTTCTTCCATGGCAGCGTGGATTGCGTCGCGCAGTTCGACCATGCCGCGGCCATGCTCGGCGGACAGACCCACAGGTTCGCCAAGCCCAAGATTCCAGGCCTCCAGCACTCCAGCCTCGGCGCTGTTGATGTCGGTCTTGTTGACCGCAAGCACCACAGGCTTGCCGCTGCGGCGCACGACATCCGCGAAGGCGCGGTCATCGGGCATGAGGCCTGCACGACCATCCATCATGAAGACGATGAGATCAGCCTCGGAAATGGCGGCCTCGGTCTGCGCACGCATGCGGCCTTCCAGCGTGTCGGCAGCGGCAACCTCGAAGCCGGCCGTGTCGACCACGTCGAAACGCAGGTCCTGGAGACGACCGGGGTGAACGCGCCGATCACGTGTAACGCCCGGCGTGTCGTCAACAATGGCGATGCGGCGTCCGACGAGCCGATTGAAAAGCGTCGACTTGCCGACATTCGGCCGTCCGACAATGGCGACCTTGAATGCCATCTTATCCGTTCGCCTTGCCAGAGGCGGTAATCAGTTCGAGCATGACTTCCGCGCGTTGGCGTACACCTGCCGGTGCCGCGGCATCGTTGGTGATCTGCTCGAAGAGGGTGACGGCTTCGTCGGTGCGGTCTTCCTTCATGGCAGCAAGACCGAGCGCCTCGCGCGCCAGATGGCGCATGGGATGTGCGTCACCGGTCAGCGTCTCCACTCGGGCTGCAACATCGGCGGCACTGCCATTGTCGACCAGCAGAAGGCCGGCGCGCAGGCGGGCTACGTCGCGGATTTCCTGCGGGGCAGAGCTGTCGGAAGCCACGGCATCGAACTCTTCCACGGCAGCATCGGCTTCGCCGCCCGTCGCCAGCAGGGTGGCCTGGCGCAGGCGGGCGAGAAGCGGATAGGCACCGAAACCTTCCTCTTCCAGCTGCTTCAGCGCATCAAGGGCTTCCTGACGGTTGCCGTCCTCGATCTGCTGGAGGGCAGCGGCAAAACGGTCGCCGGATTCATTGGCGCGGTTGGATGACCAGTAGTCATAACCGACATAGGCCGCCGTCCCCACGATCACGAGCGCTGCCACGGCTACGGCGAGCATGCCGTAGCGGGTCCAGAGCGCTTTCATCTGATCCGAGCGAAGCTCTTCATTGACTTCGCGAATGAAACTGTCGTCCGACATCCTGCCTCAACTGTTCAACAATGCTTGCCGGTAACTGCTGCCCGGACGTTATCTTGCCGGCGCTTTTTACTGGAAATTGCGTCTTTTGGAAGAGCGCCAGTACCAAAACGGCGCACGAAAGTTACCGCCTAGCACAGATATGGGGACGGGATAAAGCACGTGCACTTCCCCGCGCGGCGACAAGAGGCCGCCACATTCGACTTTTAGGCGGGTTCCCCCACCTCGCTTCAAGGGATCTTCCTGATGCTTCAATCTCCGGCTCGCACATTCCGTACGATTCTGGCTCTTCTGGCCGGTACCGCCCCGCTTTCAGCGCAGGAAGCGCAGCTGGAACCGGGCGAGCCGCAATATGTGATTATCTCCTTCGACGGCGCTTCCCATATCGAGCAGTGGGAGCGAAGCCGGGCCCTGGCACGTGAGACGGGCGCGAGTTTCACCTATTTCCTTTCCTGCGTCTTTGTCCTGAATGCGGAAGATCGCTCGCGTTACCAGCCTCCGGAGATGGCGGCGGGACGGTCCAATGTGGGATTTGCGCAGAGCAAAGCGGAAGTCGCGGCCCGCCTCGATCAGATCTGGAATGCGCGGGCGGAAGGACACGAGATCGCCAGCCATGGCTGTGGCCATTTTGATGGCGGAGGCTGGGGCGTTCAGGCCTGGCTTCAGGAGTTCGATCAATTCGAGACCTTGATGCGCGAAGCCTGGACAAGCAACGGCCTTGAAGGCGAGCCTGCGGGATGGGCAAGCTTCGTCAAAGACGAGATCCGCGGTTTTCGCGCTCCCTATCTTTCGACGGGCCCAGGCCTCTTCACGGCTCTGGCGAAGAGTGGCTTCGATTATGACGCAAGCACCGTCTCCAACGGCCCGCAGATGCCGGGTAGCCGAAACGGCGTCGTCACGTTCCAGCTTCCAATGATTCCTGAAGGGCCAAAGCAGAAGCCGGTGATTGCGATGGACTACAATCTTTATGTCCGGCACTCGGGCGGCGAGGAGCAGCCGGAAAATGCCTCGGCCTACGCAGAGCGCGCCTATTCAGCATTCAAGGCGGCCTTTGATGCACAGCAGTCCGGTGACCGGATACCGCTGCAGATCGGCTACCACTTCACCTTGATGAATGGCGGGGCCTATTGGGATGCGCTCGAGCGCTTTGCACGTGACGTGTGCGTACGAGAAGATGTTCGGTGTCTCAGCTACACCGATTATCTGAAAGTGGCGCCAGCCGAAGCGCTCGACGGCTGACGCCAGCTGCCTGCCTATCCTTCCTGACGAACCGGCTGGCCGTCCGGCCTGCGGCTGTGGAAGTCGCGGTCGATTTCGGGCATCGGCTCGCCGGAGATGATCGCCTCGAAGGTCTTCAGGCGCTTGTAGATGGACAGAAGCTCCACGATCGTCGTCCAGGAATTGACGAGATACTGGAAGGATGAGCGCACCTGCTCGAACACGTTCAGGATCTGCGTCATCACGCCGAGCGTCAGACGCCCGGCGGCAATGGACGGGGCAAGCACGAAGAGGCCGAAAATGTTGTCGGCCTGCAGGTAGAAGATGCGCGCCACGTTGAAATACATGTAGTGGAAATAGAGCCGGAAATAGTTCCGGCGCACATCGTCGAACAACTCGCGGACGGTTTGGGGCTGGGCCCGTTCGGGATTGTCCTCGCCATAAACGAGTTCCTTGCGGTAGGCGGCTTCCACACGCTGGTTCTTGAATTCCAGACCCGGCAGCTTGATGCCGACAAGCGCGAGGAACGCGGTGCCGAAGAGCGACCAGACGATTGCCGCGATGACCAGCGCGTAAGGCACCTCGCCGATGATCGGCAATTCGCTGACATTTTCCGACAGTGTCACGAGCACCGGCAGGAAGGCGATCAGCGTCATAAGCGCGCGTACCAGATTCACACCCAGGCTTTCCATGATGGTGGAGAAGCGCATCGTGTCTTCCTGCACACGCTGTGCGGCACCTTCGATATGCCTCAGCGTGGGCCAGTAGTGCATGTAATATTCGTTCATCGCCGTGCGCCAGCGAAAGATCCAGTGGCTGATGAAGAACAGGCTGAGCACGCCGACCGTCACACCGACAAAGGCGATGCCTGCGAAGGAGACCATGCCGGCATAGAGTTCTCCCACGGTCACGGGCGCAGTGCCGGCGAGCGCCTGCTGGATCAGGTCATAGAACGGCCCGTACCAGGCATTCACCGCCACGCTGACCTGCACCGAGAAATAGGTGGTGAAGATGATGAGCGCGGAACCCAGGACCGACCAGAGCTGCCAGCGATGGGGCCTGACCACGAACCAGAAGGCTGCAAAAAGCAGCACGGCAACGGTGTAGTAGACATAGAACCAGAGAAATGGCGGTGTCACGAAAACGCCAACGCCGATGACCGGCTCCGCACCCGGCGCTTCAACCGGCAGCCCCAGATAGCCACCATAGTCCATCCCTCCCGCATACCAGCCGAAAATCGCCAGCAGGCTCCAGATGACGGCGGAGGGGAAGAAGAAACGGGGCGAAGGAAAGAAGGATCTGAACATCGGGTTCTTGTCGCTCGTGACCTGTTGATGCAGCACTCCCCTTCGGGTCGCATATTCCAGCGTTCACAACAACTGAACATTTCGAAAGGTTAGGCACCTGCCCGCGCAAAAAGATTGGGCCCCGCCGTTGCCGGCAGGGCCCATCTTCATCAGCTCAGCTTTGCCTGGCTTCTAGCGTTCCTCGGTGATCAGCGCCTTCCAGGCCGCGTAGACCATGAGGACGAGCAGGATCGCGAAGGGGAAGCCGGTTGCGATTGCGCCGGCCTGCAGGGCTGCCAGCCCACCGCCGAGCAGCAGGACGATGGCAACGAGACCTTCAAAGATGGCCCAGAAGACACGCTGCGCGACCGGAGCGTCAATCTTGCCACCTGCGGTGATCGTGTCGATGACCAGCGAACCGGAATCCGACGAGGTCACGAAGAAGACGATCACGAGCACGATGCCGATCAGCGAGGTGATCGATGCAAGCGGCAACTCGGCCAGCATGGCGAAGAGCGAAAGCTCCGGCACATAATCGACGACCGTCTGCTGCACGCCTTCATAGCCCTGGCCCAGGAACTGCTCCATGGCAGTGCCGCCAAAGGTGGACATCCAGAGGATCGAGACCAGTGTCGGGATGATCAGCACGCAGGTGATGAATTCACGCACGGTGCGGCCCTTGGAAACGCGGGCAATGAACATGCCGACAAATGGCGACCAGGAAATCCACCAGGCCCAGTAGAAGGTGGTCCAGCCATGCATGAAGTCTTCGTCTTCACGGCCGATCCAGTTCGACAGTTCGGGGAGATGAAGGACGTATTCGACCGTGTTGTTGAAGAAGCCGGAGAGGATCGCGACCGTCGGGCCAAGCACGATGACGAAGAGGAGAAGCAGCACGGCGAGCACCATGTTGATCTCCGACAGGCGCTTCACGCCTGCATCCAGTCCCGCAACAACGGAAATGAGTGCCACGCCGGTGATGCCCAGAATGAGAAGCACCTTCATCGTGTCGGTGTTTGGAACACCATAGAGCTCATTGAGGCCTGCAAGCGCCTGTGAAGCGCCGAAGCCGAGCGATGTGGCCAGACCGAACAGCGTGGCGAAAACCGCCATGATGTCGATGACATGACCGATCCAGCCGCGAACGCGCTCGCCGAAGATCGGGTAGAATGCGGAGCGAACCGAAAGCGGAAGACCCTTGTTGTAGGCTGCCAGGGACAGGGATAGTGCGACCAGCGCATAGATCGCCCAGGGGTGCAGACCCCAATGGAAGATCGTCGCAGCCATGCCCATTTCCCGAGCCTCGGCAACCGCGCCTTCCACGACAGCGCCGTCCACCACAGGCGGCGCGACGCCGAGCGGCGGGTTGTTGAAGTGGTACATCGGCTCGAGTACGCCGAAGAACATGAGGCCAATGCCCATGCCCGCGGCGAAAAGCATCGCGAACCAGCCGGCATAGGAGAATTCCGCGACCGCATCCTTGCCGCCCAGGCGCACCTTGCCGAGCGGCGAAACCGCAACAACCAAGCAGAAGATGACGAACAGATTGGCCGAGGCCATGAAGACCCAGTCGAAGGTCGAGGTAAGCCAGACGCGCAGATCGCCAAGTGCCGGACCGGCAGCTTCGCGGAAGATCAGCGTCAGGATCACGAATGCGACGATCAGGATCGCCGAAATGGGAAAGACCGGATTATGAACGTCGAGACCCAGGATGCGGACATTGTCCTGCCCCGGCTCAAGTCCATGATCCTCCTGTACGGATTCACTAGACATCAAGTACTCCATCTATTTTTCATCCGGCAGGCAGTTGTCGCGGAATTGCGACATGCCGGTCGTAGGATGTTTGCCGTCAAGACGCGGCTGAAACCCCGCTGGGGGCGTCATCCTGCAAGTTGAGGGCCTTTCCTGTCGCAAAAGCGACAGCAGTTAAACCCCTGAATTAGCGCGTGATGACGCTTTTTGAACATTTTTAGGGAAAATTTCTGCCATTATTGCCGTTCAAGCATCTTCCGTGGCGGTGCGTCCGCCACTTTCCTTGGGAGGGGCATCTCTGCTGCAATACTGCGGAAATCGGTAGGTAGCGCCAGCACGGGTGGACGGATGTGAGCTCCGAAGGCTAGTCTGGAGCGGCATCTGGAACTTTTAGACCCGTGGCGAATTGTCCCGCTTGCAACGCCTTGTTTGGAGAGACACATGAAAAAGTTACTGCTTCTGGTACCCTTTGCCCTGGCTCTTGGAGCGTGCACGCCGACCCAGCAGGGTGCTGCCATCGGTGGCGCGAGCGGTGCCGCCATCGGTTCACTCGTTGCTGGCGACAAGGTTGAAGGCGCCATTGTCGGCGGTGCCGTCGGCACGATTGCCGGTGCCCTGATCGGCCGTAGCCAGGAAGGTTCCAACCAGTGTATCTATCGCGACGAATATGGTCGCCGTTACACGGCCGCTTGCCCGAGCGGATACTGAGGGTCAGCCAGTTCCAAGCTGGTTACAAGAAAAAGCCGGAGCGTCACCGCCCCGGCTTTTTTCATGTCTCGGTGCTGCGGAACTCGCTACATCGTCGCGCCAATCTGCCATGGCACGAATTCCGCGTCGCCGTAGCCGAGCTTTTCCGAGCAGGTGCGCTTGCCCGACGCGACCGCCAGAACTTCCTCGAAGATCTGCCGCCCCTTCTCCTCCAGACTGACGCCGTCGAGGATGTCGCCGCAATTGATGTCCATGTCACCGCTCATGCGTTCATACATGGCACTGTTGGTCGCAAGCTTGATGGAAGGTGACGGCTTGTTGCCGTAGGCAGAGCCGCGTCCTGTCGTGAAGCACACGACATTGCATCCGCCTGCCACCTGGCCGGTGATCGAAACCGGGTCATAGCCGGGCGTGTCCATGAAGACGAAACCTTTCTCCTTCACCTGTTCGGCATATTCATAGACGGCGTTGAGCGGCGTGGATCCGCCTTTGGCCGCCGCACCAAGAGACTTTTCAAGAATGGTGGTCAGACCACCCAGCTTGTTGCCCGGCGACGGGTTGTTGTTCATCTCGTTGCGGTTGCGCGCGGTGTAGTCCTCCCACCAGCGGATGCGCTCGATCAGCTTCTCGCCCACTTCTGGCGTGACGGCGCGGCGCGTCAGAAGATGCTCCGCACCATAGATTTCCGGCGTCTCGGCGAGAACCGCAGTGCCGCCATTGCGAACGAGCATATCGGCGGCGAGGCCCAGTGCGGGATTGGCGGTGATGCCCGAATACCCGTCAGAGCCGCCGCATTGCAGGGCCAGCGTGATATGGGATGCGGGCACTTCCTCGCGCTTGAGCGCGCCGACTGCAGGCAGCATCTGGCGTATATATTCCAGCCCCTGCTCGATGGTCTTGGCGGTACCGCCAGTGTCCTGGATAGTCATGGTGCGGAAAAGGTCGTTTTCCTCGATACCATAGGTCTCCTTCATGCGGCCGATCTGGAAGACCTCGCAGCCAAGACCGACGAGGAGCACGCCCCCGAGATTGGGATGGCCGGCATAGCCCCACTGCGTGCGCCGCAGCATGTCGAAACCCTCGCCCTGGTCTGCCAGGCCGCAGCCTGTTCCATGGGTGAAGGCCACGACGCCGTCGATACCCGGATAGTCGTCCAGCATGCCCGAATTGTTGGCCGCCTGCGCAATGAAGCGGGCGACGGAAGCCGAGCAATTCACGCTGGTGAGGATGCCGATATAGTTGCGCGTGCCGACCTTGCCGTTGGCACGGCGATACCCCATGAAGGTCGCCTGTTCTTCTTCGGGCAGGATATTGATCGGTCGCACATCCTCGCTGAAGCGGTAGTCGCGCTCGAACTCACCCATGGCCAGATTGTGTTCGTGTACCCATTCGCCAGGCGCTATGGGACCTTTCGCAAAGCCGATGATCTGACCGAACTTGCGCACCGCTTCGCCGTCGGCGATTGGCTGCACCGCGAATTTGTGGCCGAAGGGAATGCGTGCATTCGTGCTGACGCCCTCGGCGATCACCGTGCCCGCGTCGAGCTTGCGGCTGGCCACTGCAACATTGTCTTCCTGCGAGAGGCGCAGGAAGGGCGGGCGGTCTGTGTGGTTGGTCATTCTTAATTCTCCGGCGGGGGAGTTCTCCTCCCCCGCCATGGTTGGTCAACGATAGATAAGGGTGGGCAGCCACATGGTGACGGCCGGGATGAAGGTCACCGCCAGCAAGACGAGGAACAGCGGCACCAGGAATGGCAGGGTGGCCGACATGCAGCGCTCGAACGGTACTTTCGAGACGCGGGAGAGCACGTAGAGCACCATACCCACAGGCGGTGTGAGCAAGCCGATCATCAGATTGAGCACGAGGATCACACCGAAATGCACCGGATCGACCCCCATCTGCATCGCGATCGGCAAGAGCACCGGCACCAGAATGGTAATTGCCGCCACCGTTTCCATGAAGCAACCGACGACCAGAAGGATCAGGTTGATAAGCAGGAGCACGATGATCGGGTTTTCCGAAACCGTCAGGATCAGCGATGCGAAATGCTCCGGCACGCGGTTCGATGTCAGGATCCAGGCGAAGATCGAGGCAGCTGCCACGATGAAGAGCACCACTGCGGTCGTCTCGATCGTATCCATGGAAACCCGCAGGAAACGTTTCCAGGGCAGTGAACGGTAGACGAAAAGGCCCAGAAACATCGCCCATGCACAGGCGGCGATTGCAGCTTCGGTCGGTGTGAATGCACCTGTCAGAATACCGCCCACGATGATGATCGGCGTGAGAAGCGACAGGAAGGCGCGCTTGAAGGTGTAGTAGAGAATGCTGATGCGGAATGCCTGATCACGCGGATAATTACGCTTGCGGGCATACCACGCCACCATCACCATGAGCGAGACTGCCATCAGCAGGCCCGGCACGAGGCCGGCAGCGAATAGCTGACCGATGGAAGCACCTGCAACCACGCCATAGATCACCATTGGCAGCGAGGGCGGAATGATGGGCCCGATGGTCGAGGAAGCGGCCGTTATGCCCACGGCGAAGCCAGGTTCGTATTTGGCGTCGCGCATGGCCTTGATCTCGATGGCACCGAGACCGCCTGCATCGGCAACGGCAGCACCCGACATGCCCGCAAAGATCACCGACGCGCCGATATTCACATGGCCCAGACCGCCACGCATCCAGCCGACAAGGGCCTTGGCAAAGTCGAAGATGCGCTCGGTAATGCCGGCCGTGTTCATGAGATTGCCGGCGAGAATGAAGAAGGGAACCGCCAGAAGCGGGAAGGAATCGACGCCGTTGACCATGCGGTGGATCACCACGACGTCGGGAATGCGTCCATCCAGAAAGATGAAGACGGCGGAAGATGCCGCGAGCGAGATGCCGACGGGTACGCCAAGCACGATCATCGCGAACAGCAGGACAAAAAGCAGGGTAAGCAGCATGGGATTGTCTCTATAGGTTCGCGGTGGAAACGGCGTAGTTTTCAGGATCTATCAGCCTGCTCGTGCCGGTACGCATGTGCCGCCACATGACCCGCGTCTGATAGAGCGCCATCGCGAGAAAGCAGAAGGCGACAATCCAGTAGACAACGGATTTCGGCACGTCGATGGACACCATCTTCTGCTGGGTCTTGCCGGCCATTTCCGTGCAAAGCCAGGCCGTCACGGCGTAAAAGACAAGCGAGACAGCATCAACCGATAGCTGCAGCCCCTGCCGCACGCGTCTTGGAAAATAACGATAGGCAAGTTCGACCGCGATGTGGCTTTCTTTGCGCACGGCCATGACCGCACCGAAGAAGGTGACGCCGATAAGCAGGAAGCGCGCGATCTCCTCGGTCCAGCCGAGGGAATTGTTCAGCACATAGCGGGTAAAGAACTGGAGGAAGACCACCAAGGCCAGGCTCCAGAACAAGATGAAGACCACGCCGTCGTCATACTGGATGTCCGACAGGTCTTCCTCGGGCAGAACTTCCTCGCCCGGCGCAGCAGAATTGTTGTCCATTGAAGTCATTCCGTTGGGTTGCCGCGTGCCGGGAGACCGGCACGCGGCTGTTGTGGAGCTAAGGCCTATTCGATCGCCTGAAGGCGGTCATAGGTCTCCTGATCCCAGGTTGCGTCCTCACCCATGTGAAGCTTCATCGTGGCTTCGCGGAATGGCGTGCGATCGACTTCGTTCACCGTCACACCCTCGTCGCGGAACCACTGGACGAGTTCCTTTTCCGCCTTGATGATCTCGTTGGTGGCGCATTCGGCCGTGTTGTCCAGCACACCTTCCAGTGCCTGCTGGTCGGCCTCATCCATGGCACCCCAGGCCGGTCCGCCAACGATCGTCAGAAGCGCATCCGTGATGTGGCCGGTCAGGTTGATGTTCGACTGAACTTCGTAGAACTTCTTGGCCTGAATGGTCGGCAGCGGGTTCTCCTGTGCGTCCACGGTGCCCTGCTGGAGAGCCAGATAGACTTCTGCAAAGGCGATCGGGGTCGGGTTGGCGCCCACGGCCTTCGGGAACATCATGTAAAGCGGTGCATTGGGCACGCGGATCTTCAGGCCATTCATGTCTTCCGGACCGTTGAGCGGCTTGTTCGAAGTCGCATGACGCTCGCCGTAATAGGTCAGCGAGGTGATGTGATTGCCGGTTGCCTCTTCATAGCCCGCTGAAAGTTCGGCAAAGAGGTCCGAATTGCGGAACTTGTCCCAGTGATCGTAGTCGCGGAACATGTAGGGCGCGCCGCCGATGGCGATCGGGCCATAGGCGCGGCCGGCGAAGAGCTGGCCGGTATAGATGATGTCGACGGTGCCGAGACCGAGACCTTCATTGATGTCGACTTCCTTGCCGAGCGAAGATGCAGGGAAGACTTCGATGGAATAGCGACCGTCGGTGGCTTCCTTCAGCTTGTCGGACGCGGCAACAGCGCAGGTGTGATAGGGCTCGCTCGATTCATAGACATGCGCCCATTTCAGGACCGTTTCGGCCTGTGCAGGCACTGCCAGAAGCGAGGCGCTTGCAAGCGCAGCCGCACCGAATGCGTAAAGCAGGGATGATTTCACGTGTACTTCCTCCCGATGTGATCAAGGCATGCGCGGCTGCCAGCCACACCTTACCTTTCCCGATTAGCCGCGCCTGTCCGGTCCGCCTCTGGCAGGACATTCGCGGCAGTTCTTAGCAAGATTTCCACCCCCACCCTCAAATCACGACCTCCTCGTGATGTGAGGCAAGAAAGGGGGCTTCCCCTTGCGGAACAAACCGTACTAACATGTTAGCATGAGATCAAGCGGCAAATCACCGATTTCGGGCACTGCAATGACAACACCACTCAAGCGCGGAGGCGCTACCGAACGCGTTGCCGAGGAGTTGCGTCAGGCAATCGTCACCCTGGAACTGCGCCCCGGCCAGGTTCTGGACAAGGCGGAGCTGACAGCGCGGTTCGGTGTTTCCCGCTTTCCCGTGGCGGAAGCTCTCAACCGGCTGAAGCTGGAAGGCCTTGTGGATATACGACCGCAGTCCGGCTCCAGCGTGGCGCTGGTGCGGTTGAAGGATGTTCAGGAAAATCTCTTCATGCGCCGGGCACTCGAAGCCGAGATCGCGGAAGCGGTAGCAGAACGCGCGGACAATCAGCTGCTTGCAGAACTCAAGCGCAACATGCGGTACCAGAAAGCTGCAGTGGAAGCGGAGGATCGCGTCGGCTTTCATGAGTTGGATGTGGCTTTTCACGAGCTGATGGTCAGCATGCTTGACTATCCCCGGCTGCGCCAATCCATTGAAAGCCTGCGGCTGTCGCTCGACCGGGTGCGCCGGCTGCTCTCATCGCCGCGCCGCCATGCACTGACCTATAACGAACATGTCGAGATACTGCGCGCCCTCGAGGCCCATGACGGCGTTGCAGCACGCGCGGCCATGACGGCGCATATCGACGCGGTGCTTGAGGAACTGCAGCGGTTCCACCAGGAAAACCCGAATGTTTTTTCGGACCTTCAGGACCACTAGGTCACAGCGACGGGAAAGGGGAACTGAGGCATGACCCGCGCCGTTTCCTCCTGAAAGTTCAGGAGTGAAGCACCATGAGTGACATACTGTTCGATATTCACAAAGGCATGCGGGTGGAAGATGCGCATGGCCACGAGATCGGGACCGTCGAATGGGTCCATCTGTCGGACGAAACACCCAGCACCCCCACAGCAGACGCCGGGGGCACCGAACCGCTGTCAAATGAACGCAAGTCCAGTTTTGTCGATCTCATTCTCGACGCGTTCCGCACTGATGAAATCCCGCAGGTTCTGCATGACCGCATGTTGCGGGAGGGCTTCATCCGTCTTGATGCGGACGGCATGTTCGCGGCCGATCGCTATGTGCTGGCCGAGCAGGTTGCGTCCGTGTCAGGCGATTGCGTGAAGCTGAATGTGGAGCGGGACGCGCTCATCAAGGAACGCTGACCCGTACCGTCAACGGCCCTGGCTCGGCGTAAGGCGGATGACTGCACCGCCCTGCCCATCGGTGAGTGCGAAGAGCGTGCCACCGGCATCGAACAGGACGTCGCGAATGCGCGCCCCCATCTCGATGCGCTCCTCGCCCCTGATCATGCTGCCCTGCAGATCAAGGCGCGTGATGGCCTGCGACGACAATCCGGCGAGCAGCAGGTCTCCCTCCCATGCCTCCAGTGGACCGCCGGGTACGAACGCGATCCCGGAAGGGGAAATGACCGGGTTCCAGCTATATGCCGCCTGTTTCAGTTCGGGCTTGCTGGAGGGATCTGGGATGGACCGCCCGGAATAGTGCCTGCCTGTGCTGACCAGCGGCCAGCCATAATTGGCTCCAGCCTCAGGAATATTAACCTCATCACCTCCACGAGGGCCGAACTCGGAGATCCACAAGGCACCAGAGGCAGGATGGATTGCCGCTCCCTGTATGTTGCGGTGACCATAGGACCAGACTTCCGGAGCACCTTCGTTGCCGCCGGCAAAGGGGTTGTCTCCGGGCACGGAGCCGTCGTCATTCAGGCGCACCACCGTGCCCAGATGATTGGCGGGGTTTTGCGCCTCGTCCATGTGGTTGAAACGATCAGCAAGTGTAACGAACAGCTTCCCGTCAGGCGAAAAGGCGAGCCGCGAGCCGAAATGATTGCCACCCGATACCGCGGGCTCCTGCTGAAAGATGACCTCGAAATTCTCAAGCCTGTTGCCGTCATCGCTCAGTCGTCCACGCCCGGCGGCTGTTGCAGCACCTCCCTCGCGCGGCTGGGCAAATGTGAGATAGACGAGACGGTTGTCGGAGAATTGGGGATGCAGTTCCACATCAAGCAAACCGCCCTGCCCCCGCGCAAAGACTTCCGGCGTCCCCTCCACCAGCGTGGCATCACCGGTGGAAGGGTCGATGCGCTGCAGCGTACCGGTGCGCTCGGTCACCAGCATCGCGCCATCGGGCAGGAAGGTCGCACCCCATGGTGACGACAGACCCTCAGCCACTGTCTCCACGACCAGCGTGTAGTCTTCGGCCTCAACCTGTTGAGGAAGCGCCTGCGCCATGAGTGGCGAAACCAAAGCTGCAAGGGCAGAAGTCGTGAAAGTCCAGTGCAAGATGGTGGGACGCATAAGCGGCTCCTCTGGCCATGTGGAATATGGGCTGACACGGGCATCCGAGCCCCTGCCTCACCCAGCATAACCCATGCTGGGTGGCACATGTTCCCAATATGTCAGCCTTGGAAAGGCTTGCAGCCAGCCTTTGCACCGATCGGACTTGCCGAGGCGCTATTTGGGCTCCAGGCGCCTGGCCTTTCGCTTGAGGAAATTGTCGAGACCTTCAGCCACTTCAGGACCGCTTTGCACGATGCCTGCCATCAGGCTCTCCGCGAAAAGCCCGTCGGTGGTCGACATGTCGTTGATCCTGCCGATGGCTGTGACAATCGCGTAATTGGACAGCGGTGCATGCCTGGCGGCGCTCTGCGCAATCTCCATTGCGCGCTCGAAGCTCTTGCCCTCGTCCGAGATCTCGTGGCACAGGCCAAGCTCATATCCGCGCTTCGCGTCGAGGGTTCTGGCGGCCAGCATCATGTCGACCATCCGGTCGGGACCGATGATGCGGCCCACACGCACCGTTGCTCCGCCACCCGTGAAGATCGCTCTTTGTCCTTCCGGCAGTGCGAAGAAAGCGTTCGGTTCGGCCACGCGGGAATGGCAGGCAGCAGCCAGTTCGAGACCGCCACCGACAACCGCGCCCTGCATGGCTGCGATCACGGGCGTTCCACCATATTGGATCTGGTCGAATGCCCAATGCCACTTCTGGCACATGCGCATGAATTGCGCAGGCGTGCGGCGCAGGCGGGCATGTTCATCGAGATCGAGGCCCGCGCAAAAGTGATCGCCAGAGCCACGCAGAACGATGGTCTTTGCTTCTTCCGGCGGGTCGGCAAAGAAACGGCCGATCTCCACCACCATCTCCTCGCTGATGGCATTGCGCCGTTCGGGACGGGAGAGCGTGACCACCGCCACCGGGCCGTCCATCTCCACTTCCAGATATTTCAATTCCATGACGCTCTCCCCTCTCCACCGCCAGCCGGACGAAACTTCCGCTGGCGATGATTCTCATACTGGCGACACGTTAGCCGCTCGGCATGGGGAAGGAAGCCGGAACCGACCGAAATGGGGCAGACGACGGATGAAGCCCGTTTTGCATGGATGCGCGAGCGCTGCGGCCCCGGAACAGCAGATGCCACGATATGAGGTCTCAGACAGCCACAATGGCAGCTGCCTTGCCCCTTATTCCCACTCGATGGTGCCGGGAGGCTTGGACGTCACGTCATAGACGACGCGGTTGATGCCCTTTACCTCGTTGATAATGCGGGTCGCCGCACGGCCGAGAAACTCCATATCGTAGTGATAGAAATCCGCGGTCATGCCATCGACCGAAGTCACCGCGCGCAGGGCGCAGACGAATTCGTATGTTCTGCCATCACCCATGACGCCGACCGTCTGAACGGGCAGCAGCACCGCGAAGGCCTGCCAGATCGCGTCGTAGAGGCCGGCCTTGCGTATCTCGTCGAGATAGATCGCATCGGCGGCACGCAGAATGTCGAGCTTCTCGCGCGTCACGCCGCCCGGGCAGCGGATGGCAAGGCCCGGTCCAGGGAACGGATGGCGTCCGACAAAGCTGTCGGGAAGGCCGAGTTCCTTGCCGAGAATGCGAACCTCGTCCTTGAAGAGCTCACGCAGCGGCTCGACAAGCTTCATGTTCATGCGCTCGGGCAGACCGCCCACATTGTGGTGCGACTTGATCGTGACCGATGGTCCGCCAGTGAAGGAAACGCTTTCGATGACGTCGGGATATAGCGTGCCCTGAACAAGAAAATCCGCGCCGCCAAGTTTCCTGGCTTCTTCCTCGAAGACTTCGATGAACAGGCGACCAATCGTCTTGCGCTTCTTTTCGGGATCCGCCTCGCCTTCAAGCTGACCGATGAACTTGTCGGATGCGTCTACCAGGATGAGCGGCAGATTGTAGTGCTCGCGGAACATCTGGACGACTTCCGCAGCCTCGTTCTTCCGCATCAGTCCATGATCGACAAGGATGCAGGTGAGCTGATCGCCAACGGCCTCATGGGTCAGAAGTGCTGCAACGGAAGAATCAACGCCACCGGAAAGCGCACAGATGACCTTGCCGTCGCCAACCTGATCGCGGATTGCCTGTACGGCCTGTTCGCGATAGGCGGCCATGGTCCAGTCGCCCTTCAGGCCCGCAATCTTGTGCACGAAGTTGGCGAGCAGCTTGCCGCCGTCCGGCGTATGGACCACTTCCGGATGGAACTGGACAGCGTAATATTTACGCTCCTCGTCGGCGATGGCCGCAAATGGTGCGCCTGACGATGTTGCCACGACCTTGAAGCCCGGCGGGAGCGCTGCGACACGGTCGCCGTGGCTCATCCAGACCTGGTGGCGGGTACCAGCCGCCCAGACGCCGTCGAACAGCGCGCAATCTTCCTGCACATCGAGGAAGGCGCGGCCATATTCGCGGTGATCGCTGCTTTCAACCTTGCCGCCAAGCTGGGCGCACATGGTCTGTTCGCCATAGCAGATGCCAAGGACGGGAAGGCCGGAGTCGAAAATGGCCTGCGGGGCGCGGGGGCTGCCGATATCGACCGTGGAGGCCGGGCTGCCCGACAGGATGACCGCCTTCGGCTTGAGCCGATGGAAGGCATCTTCCGCGTTCTGGAAAGGTGCGATTTCGGAATAGACCCCGGCTTCGCGCACACGGCGCGCGATCAGCTGCGTGACCTGGCTGCCGAAGTCGATGATGAGAACTGTGTCTGGATGGCTGAGCGTCGTCATGGCGAGGCTTTAGAAACTTATGGCCGAAAGCGCAACGGGCTTAGGCTTCATAATCGCGTTCTTCACGAAGTTTGTGCGTTTCGAGATAGGATGACAGTGTATCCACGCATCCTGCAAGCTTGCCATCGATGATGTCGAGATACTCGGTCCAGTCACTTACGTGCTGCAATTCCGCCGCCCCATCGGAGATACCGCGCAGGGCAACAAGTGGAACATCGAACTGCTGGCAGGCACGCAGAACCGCGTAGGTCTCCATATCCACCATCTGCGCATCGATAGTGTCATATGCACTCCCGCTCACGATATTCGCACCGGTGGAAAGCGTGGCGGTGGGAATCGCGGGAAGCTGCAGAGGCAAGGCAAGCGCCGCCGGAAGGTCGAGGAAGGGCGTGATACCCTTCGGGAAGCCCAAGGGTGAAGCATCCATGTCACGATAGGAAACGGTGGAGGCCTGATAGATCCCGGTCTGTTCAAGTTCGCGGCTTCCTGCAGAGCCCAGCGACACGACAAGATGGGGCAAGCGCCCCGCGATCTTCGATGTCACCAAGGCGGCTCCAACGGAGACACCTGCTTCTACCGGTCCCACGCCGGTCATGAGCGGCGTGAAGCGAGATCGCAGTTGCGGGCCGTATTCGGCCTCCGCGGCCATGACGAAGAGCACATCATGACCGGCAAGCGATGTGAGCGGCACATGCATCGGCCTAGCCCTCGATCCCCTGACGTCCGACAATGGTCATCATGGTGCCGGTCATGGTGGCGATCAGGCGCGCATTGTCCTCGGCATCATAAGCGTATGCCTGCCCGTCGGCGACGATGATTGTTCGCCCCGGTTTCGTGACACTGCCGCGGAAAAGGAAACGCTCCCCACGCCCCGGCGCGAGGAGATTGACCTTGAACTCGATCGTCAGGACGCCCGCATCCGCAGGCATCAGCGAATAGGCCGCATAGCCGCAGGCGGAATCCAGGGCCATGGAGATGGCGCCCGCGTGCAGAAAGCCATGCTGCTGCGTGAAATCCGCATTGTGCGGCATCTCGATCTCGACGGTGCCGGGCGTGACCCTCGTGAGTTCCGCGCCCAGCGTTTTCATGGCTTTCTGACGCTCGAAGCTTGCTCGAACCCGTGCCTCGAAATCCGCATCTGCCATCGGTTGACCCGACATTCATTCCCCTCCGGTTTGGAAGGTTTTATTGCAGATGCCACTTCCGCTGGCAACGCGGCACCGGCTGCTCAGGCAAAGGGATTAAGCGCCCATATGCCCGTGTTCAGGGCCAGGGCATAGGCCACCCAAAGCGCGTAGGGAATGAACAGCAGCGAAGCCGGGCGCGCCGTCGTCCAGGTGCGGGAAGCAAAGGTCACGACCGAGGCGAGCAGCGCGAGGATCACGATCAGGGCCGCACCTACCAGGTGTCCGGCGAAAAAGAGGGGTGACCACAGGAAGTTCAAGAGCAGCTGGAACATCCACAAACGAAAGGCATAGGCGTCGGGCTGCTCTATCTTCACATACCACCCTGCCACGGCGATCATGACATAAAGGGTCGTCCAAACCGGTGCGAAGATCCAGTTCGGCGGTGTGAAGGGTGGCTTGTCCAGTGAGCTGTACCATTCACCTGGACGCGTTGCGTAGCCGATAGCCAAACCGGCGAGCAGAACTGCCAGTACAAATAGAATGAGTGCGGCCCAACGTCCCTTCATATGCGCCTACTCCAAAGTTTCACATTCATGCGCCAGATCGGCAGCCGACCCGCGCGCCCTGTTGCCGTGCCCTACATGATTGTCGGTTGTAGCCTTACACACGAATTACAGATCGCCTGCCTCGAACTCCGCGCCATCAAACCTGTTCCGTTCAATCACGTTTAAATGAGGTGAGGTGGAAGCCATCGGTACCGGTGGAGGCCGGCGTCAGCATCACCCCGCCAGCGTCGAGATATGCAGGCACAGGTGCAGAAAAACACTGGGCCCAGAGTGCGGTATGATCCTGCCGTGAAAATGCCTCGTTGCGCTTCAGAAAAGCGTCTGCCTGATCCTGATTTTCCTCTCGGAAAACCGAACAGGTGATGTAGACGAGCCGACCGCCCGGACGCACGAAGGACGCGGCATTGTCCAGTATTTCCGCCTGCTCTGCCATGCGCGCCTCAAGCTGCTGCCGGGTCAGACGCCATTTGGCATCCGGGCGGCGCCTCCAGGTGCCAGAACCGGTGCAAGGCGCATCGACGAGTACGAGATCCATCTGCCCGATTTGACGTTCCAGCCCGTCCAGGCGCGAGACGACCTGCACATTGCGGCTTCCTGCGCGCTTCAACCTGTCAAAGATGGGTGCAAGGCGCTGCTTGTCCGCGTCAAAGGCGAAAACCTGTCCCTTGTTCTCCATCCGTGCGGAAAGGGCCAATGTCTTGCCGCCAGCGCCCGCGCAGAAATCCAGGACTTGCTGACCGGCATCCGCCCCTGCCAGTTCCGCGACAATCTGCGAACCCTCATCCTGCACCTCGAACCATCCCTTGCGGTAGGCAGGTTCTGCCTGAACATTGGGATGGCGCCCATTGCCCGAAATGGGAGGAACGCGCACGCCGTGAGGAGCGATGGGGGAAGAGGCAGCGTGTGTGTGGGCAAGTGCCTTCAGCACCTTTTCTCTTGTCGCCTTGAGGGTGTTGACCCGCATGTCCAGTGGCGGACGGGCAGAAAGTGCCTCGCCCTCTTCGGCCCAGTTCTCGCCGAAACTCGCAATGAGGCTTTCCTCGCACCAAAGCGGGAAATTGGCGCGTTCGGCCTGCGGCATGGGCTGCGCAAGACGTTGGGTGACGGTCGCCGTCTCCCCGCTGTCCAGCGGAGCGGGAGCGAAGTTGTCGCCCTCCAGCTCAGCCGCCAGCGCGTCGGGTATTGTCGATGTTTCCAGGAAATAGGCGCCGAGCACCAGGGTGCGCGGTGTTTCCGTGTCGAACAGCCAGGCTGCCGAGCGACGGCGGCGCAAGGCATCATAGACGAGATTGCCGATTGCCGCACGGTCGCCTGAGCCGGCGAAACGATGCGACAAACCCCAGTCGCGCATCGCATCTGCTGCGGGGCGATGACGTGTTTCGATATCCTGGATGATTTCAATGGCTGCGGACAGCCTGCCGCCTAGGCGCATGATAAGCCCTTGTCTCGGTTAACCCGTCTTGGCGCTTTGCCTAGACTCCATGACCGGCCAACGCAAGGGGCAGGCCACCCAGGCCGCGAAAGACAAAAAGGGCGCGGATTGCTCCGCGCCCTTTGATCCCAGCGGCCTGAGCGCCTTTACTCGGCAGCTTCCTGCGGCGTCTTGCCCGTTACCGGAATTGCATTGGCCTCATAGCCATGCTGCTCCTTGAGAGCCTGACGCACGCCTGCGCCATAGTCCTCATGCACCTTGTCGAAATGAGCGAGCTGGCGCTCGATGATTTCGCCCGGCACACCGGCCATCGCGGCTGCGATATTGTTGAACAGGCGGTTCTTCTGACCGTCGTCGAACAGGTTGAAGAGTGCCCGCGGCTGCGAGTAATCGTCATTGCCCACACGGTGGTTGTAGCGGTCCGCATCGCCCGAGATCTTCAGCGGCGGCTCCTTGGCTGCCGGCTGCTCGACGGCACCGCCGAAGGAGTTCGGCTCGTAGTAGGCATCCACATTACCCGTCTTCTGGCCAAAGAAGTTCATCTGGCCGTCCTTGTGATAGTGGTGGTACGGGCAACGCGGCGCATTGACCGGCAGGGCCTCGTAATGCGTGCCAAGGCGGTAGCGATGTGCGTCCGCATAGGAGAACACGCGCGCCTGCAGCATCTTGTCCGGCGAGAAGCCGATGCCCGGAACCACGTTGGATGGCGAGAAGGCAGCCTGCTCGATCTCGGCGAAGTAGTTTTCCGGATTGCGGTTCAGCTCAAGCTCGCCAATATCGATCGGCGGATAGTCCGCATGTGGCCATACCTTGGTCAGGTCGAACGGATTGTAAGGTGTCTTTTCCGCGTCCAGCTCAGGCATGATCTGAACCTGCACCTTCCACTTCGGGAACTCGCCATTCTCGATCGTGTTGAAGAGCGCTTCCTGATAGCTCTCGCGGGTCTTGCCGACCACGCTTTCGGCCTCTTCATTGGTGAGGGTCTTGTGACCCTGCACGGTCTTGAAGTGGAACTTCACCCAGAAGCGCTCACCGGCATCATTCCAGAAGGAATAGGTGTGCGAACCGTAGCCATTCATGAACATCGGCGCGACCGGCAGTCCGCGGTCCGACATGAGGATCGTCACCTGATGCAGGCTTTCAGGCGAAAGCGACCAGAAGTCCCACATTGCGGTGGGCGAGCGGAGATTCGTCTTTGGATGACGCTTCTGCGTGTGGATGAAGTCAGGGAACTTGTAGGGATCACGCACGAAGAAGACCGGCGTGTTGTTGCCGACCAGATCCCAGTTGCCTTCCGGCGTGTAGAACTTGATCGCGAAACCGCGAACGTCGCGCTCGGCGTCGGCAGCACCCTGCTCACCGGCAACGGTGGAGAAGCGCAGGAGAAGCGGGGTTTCGGAACCCGGCTGCAGCGCCTTTGCCTTGGTGTATTTCGAGATGTCGCCCGTGATCTTCAGCGTGCCATAGGCGCCCCAGCCCTTGGCGTGCACGACGCGCTCTGGAATACGCTCGCGGTTCTGGTGCGCCAGCTTTTCGATAAGCTGATAGTCCTGCAGCAGGACAGGACCGCGCTCACCAGCCGTCATGGTGTTCTGATTGTCGGGAATAGGTGCACCCGCAGTGGTGGTTAAGGTGGGTCTATCAGCCATGATACCTTCCTCGTTAAACAGTGCCCGCGCCGAACCAACGCGAGGAAAATTGATGTCCTGAAAATTTGGAACAACTCTAAAATACCGATCCAAGCGATAATTTCTAATTGTCTTTCCTGCTTGTGACGATAATTATAAATTATGATCCGATTAACGCTTCGACAGATGCAATACTTTGCGGCACTCGCCGACACGCTCCATTTCGGGCGTGCGGCTGAGAATGCGGGTGTCACGCAACCCGCCCTCTCCTCCCAGATTGCGGAAATGGAACAGCAATTGGGAGTGCGACTTTTCGAGCGGGGGTCCGGACGCGTGATCCTCACGGATGATGCCCAGCGCATCAAACCGCGGATCGAGCGAATCCTGGCCGAAGTGAGGGAACTGGAACAGTCTGCCCGCAGGCGCGAAGCCGTGCTGGAGGGCCGCTTTCGGCTCGGCCTCATTCCAACGGTTGCTCCCTATCTATTGCCCATCCTGCTTCCGGCCTTGAAAACCCGCTTTCCCGATCTGCGCCTGGAAGTGCGCGAGGCGGTCACGCAAACACTGGTGGACGAACTCAACAGCGGCAGCCTCGACGGTATCGTCATCGCTGAACCCATGGCGTTGGCATCACTGGTTCAGGCGGATCTGTTCGAGGACACTTTCCTGCTAGCCGTGCCGCAAGGTGAAGCCGCGCGCCTGTCGCCACCGATCATGGAAGAGGAAATGGCGCTGGAACGGCTTATGCTGCTTGAGGAAGGGCATTGCCTGCGCAGCCAGGCGCTCGACATCTGTCGGCGCATGAAAACCACGGTAAGCACGGATTTCGGCGCAACCAGTCTGGCCACATTGCTGCAGTTGGTCAGCAACGGTCTGGGTGTCACGCTTATCCCGGAGATCGCCCGACCGGCCGCCGAAGCAATGGCCGGGATCGCGGTTCTGCCCTTTGCACCGCCCCGGCCTTACCGAATGCTCAATCTCGCCTGGCGCAAATCGAGCGGCCGGCAAGGCGATTTCGATGCGCTTGCCGAACTGCTCCGGTCCCTCAGGCCGGTCGGCGCGTCAACTGACGATCTGCACGGCAAGAACGATCCACATGATCGCCAGAACCAGAAAGCCCAGCCCGAATAGTTTCTGGCGATGCCCGATGCGACCGCCTCGAATATGGACAACGGCGTGTGCGTAACGGCTTGCGATAAATATCCAGGCCAGTGTGACCGCCAGCCCCGTTGCTCCACCCGTGACCGCCAGCGCCAGGCACACGGCGTGAAACAACACCGGCAGTTCGAACTGGTTGGCCAGATTGTTGCGTACGAAGATGCTCTCCGAAGGCTCGTTCTGGTTCTCACGGAATTGCGCGACTGTCGCGTTGCCCGCCTTGACCGCAGCTGTTCTGCGCAACAGCACCAGCACATAGACGATATAGACAAGCAGCACATGGGCAATCATGGGCCAGATGATGGCGGTCTGCGTCATGGACATTATCTCCCTCGATAAAGGACCTGGTCATGCAAAAAAGGGGCTTCGATAAGCCCCAATTTGCAATGCCATGTCAGGATGCGCCCGGATAGTTCGGGCTTTCGCGGGTAATTGTCACATCATGAGGATGACTTTCGCGCAGTCCCGCATTTGAAATGCGTACGAAGGTCGCCTTCTTCTGGAACTCTTCGAGTGTCGGCGCACCGACGTAACCCATTGCCGCCTTCAGACCGCCGGTAAGCTGGTGGAGCACATTTCCCGTTGGTCCCTTGTAAGGCACCTGTCCCTCGATACCTTCGGGCACGAGCTTCAGCGTGTCGCGAACCTCTGCCTGGAAATAGCGGTCTGCGGAGCCGCGCGCCATTGCGCCGACAGAGCCCATGCCGCGATAGGCCTTGAAGGAGCGGCCCTGGTAGAGATAGACCTCGCCCGGGCTTTCATCCGTACCGGCCAGAAGCGAACCGACCATCGCCGCTGCAGCACCTGCAGCCAGCGCCTTGGCGAGATCGCCGGAATATTTGATACCGCCATCGGCGATGATCGAAATGCCTTCCTTCTGTGCGACTTCGGCAGCCGTCATGATGGCGGAGAGCTGCGGCATGCCGACACCTGCCACGACGCGCGTGGTGCAGATGGAGCCGGGACCGATGCCGATCTTCACCGCATCGGCACCGGCATCGATAAGCGCCTTGGTGCCGTCGGCTGTCGCGACATTGCCAGCGAGGATGCGAACCGAATTCGAAAGCTTCTTGGCACGGGCGACCGCGTCGAGCACGCGCTGCGAATGGCCGTGGGCGGTGTCGATCACGAGTAGGTCGACGCCTGCATCGATCAAACGCTCGGCACGCTCGAAGCCATCCTCGCCCACGCTTGTGGCCGCTGCGGCACGAAGCCGGCCCTTGGCGTCCTTGCAGGCATTCGGATTGAGCTGCGACTTCTCGATATCCTTTACGGTTATGAGACCCACGCAGTTGTTCTGGTCATCCACCACAAGCAGCTTCTCGATGCGGTGCTGATGAAGAAGACGCTTGGCTTCCTCCTGGCTCACACCGTCACGCACCGTGATGAGGTTTTCCCGCGTCATCAGCTCCTTGACGGGCTGGTTTGGATCGGAAGCGAAACGCACATCGCGATTGGTGAGAATGCCTATCAGCCGTCCAGTCAGATGCCCGCCCTTGCCGCCATTATCCACAACCGGAATGCCGGAAATCTTGTGCGCATTCATCAGTGCGTGAGCGTCTGCCAGGGTGGCATCAGGCCCTATGGTGACCGGATTTACCACCATGCCGGATTCGAACTTCTTGACCTGGCGCACTTCCTCGGCCTGCTCGGCTGGAGAAAGATTGCGGTGGATCACACCGATGCCGCCAGCCTGCGCCATGGCAATCGCCAGCCGCGCCTCGGTGACAGTGTCCATGGCTGCGGAAAGGATCGGGATGTTGAGTTCGATATCGCCGGCAATGCGCGTGCGCACATCGGTCTGACCGGGCATGACTTCGGAATGTCCGGGCTGCAGCAGAACGTCGTCGAAAGTCAGCGCTTCCGCGCCCGTTGCAGTCTCGATTATTCTTGCCATTGCCGACCCCTTGCAGATGTACGCAGACGCACCTGTTCCACAAGAGGAACCGGCTGCCCGGTAGATGATTCCCTTTCAGGATTGGCGCTGGCTGGTACCACGTTGCAGGCGCGTTGAAAAGACACTGCCCGCTCTGCTGGCGCAACTCTCTTGGCGGAGTGCGCCCTTGCCCACAGATTGCAACAGGCGTAACTGCAGCACATCTTCATTCCGCCTGGCGCGGGAATGGAAGTCTGGAGCTTGAGTTTGAACCGCGCATTACCACTGGTGCTTGCCGTTGCGCTCTTCATGGAGCAGATGGATTCGACCGTCATCGCCACATCCCTGCCGGCCATTGCCGCAGATATCGGCACCAGCCCGGTCACTCTGAAACTTGCGCTGACCACCTATCTCGTCGCTCTTGCCATCTTCATACCCATCAGCGGCTGGATGGCAGATCGCTTTGGCGCGAAGAAGGTCTTCCGTCTTGCCATCGCCGTGTTTGTTCTGGGATCGATCGCCTGCGCCTTCGCCAATTCCCTGGTTGCCTTCGTTCTGGCGCGGTTTCTACAGGGTATGGGTGGCGCCATGATGACACCGGTGGGACGCCTTGTGCTCGTGCGCGCCACACCTCGCCACCAGTTGGTCAACGCCATGGCCTGGCTTGCGGTGCCCGCGCTCATCGGCCCAATCGCAGGCCCGCCGCTTGGCGGTTTCATCACAACCTATTTTTCCTGGCACTGGATCTTCCTGATCAATGTCCCGATCGGTCTTGCCGGCATAGCAATGGCGGGTCGGGTTCTGCCGGAAATTGAAGCGGAACAACTGAAGCGGCTCGATGCGAAGGGCTTTCTTTTATCGGGTATCGCCGCATCCGGCATTGTTTTCGGCCTTTCGGTGATCAGCCTCCCCGCGCTGCCACCGATGGTCGGGATCATCACCGTGTTGGCCGGCATCGCCGCTGTCCTGCTTTACCGCCAGCACGCCACGCGGGTGGAAAATCCGGTACTGGACCTGACGCTCTTTCGCGACCACGCCTTCCGCTCGGCCATCTTCGGTGGTTTCATCTTCCGCGTCGGCGTCGGAGCCACTCCATTTCTGTTGCCGTTGATGTTCCAGCTCGTCTTTGGCCTCAACCCGTTCCAATCGGGTATGCTGACCTTCGCCAGTGCCATCGGCGCATTGGCGATGAAGTTCGGCGCAAGCCGCATATTGCGCGTGGGCGGGTTCAGACAGGTACTGATAATTTCAGCTCTTCTCGGCAGCGTCTTCATAACCGTCAACGCAGCCTTTACGGCCCAGACGCCACACGCCGTCATCATCGCGGTTCTCATCGCCGGCGGCTTCCTGCGCTCACTCTTCTTCACCTCCACGAACGCGCTGGTCTTTGCAGAAATCGGCGATCGCGAAGCCGGTCAGGCAACGGCCATAGCCGCCGCATCCCAGCAGATCTCGATTGCACTGGGCGTGGCGGTCGGCGGCGGGGTGCTTGAGGCCACGGCATGGCTGGGCGACGGAACCATTGGCGCCAACGCCTTCACCAATGCCTTTATCGTGGTCGGGCTCGTGACGGCCTTCGCGGCGGTGCCGTTCCTGGCTCTACCGCCGGAAGCCGGCAGCAGTGTTTCAGGCCATCGGCGCGATGCGAGAACACCGGACGACGCAGCACAACCTGCCGAATAACGGGCCTCAGTCGAATATTTCGGTCGAGAATGGAGAGGGTTCGATCTGCCCGGTCCGCTCGAAATATTTCTGCAGAACCAGAAGCGAGATCAGCGCTTCGCGCCTGTCGTCGTAGAATTTCGCGACATGGGATTGCGCGTTGGCAACAATCTCCCTTGCGTCATCCCGATTTTCCTCGCACCAGGCAATACGCTCATCCAGGTCGGACAGATCATCGTTGAGCGGCACGTAGTGCACGAAGGGCTGGAGCCGCCCTTCCATGAACCATGTCTCAAAGCGCGGCTTGGGCATGAGACATATGCTGTTCGAAGCCATGATCCACTGCGTGTTCGTGGCCACATCGTTTCCTTCAACGGAAATGATGTAGCGGAACCGCATCTGCTCCTGCGGAAGCAATCGTTGCGTCGGCACGAGACCATCCCGCGGAACGCCAGCGTGCCCAATGTCATGATCGCGTCGCATGCCATGCCGCGCAATCAGTTCACGCCGGACCCGGCTGTGGGCACTGCCCCGCCAAACTGCATGCGGTGCCTTTTGCTCGAAGCTGAAGGGGTCGCGAAAAAGCTGAAAATGGCGCAGGCGATTCAGCTTCAGAAGCACTGATCGTGTATTTTCTGAACCAACGGGCCGACTTTTCACGATGCTCGGCACATCCGGGACATATGCTATGTCGCCGAAAAGCGGATGGAGCCTCAATGTCTGTTTGAATGCGCAAATATCGCGCCGCAGATCGAAATAGTAATAGCTTGCGCCGCGGGGGACGTCGTCCAAGCGCACGGCGTGCATGCCAAGCTCCGCACCTTGGGCGAGCTTGTTGTAGTAGTTTACCCGTAGGCGCAATTCTTCATCCACGCCAGTACGCGCAACTTCCGCAAACCAGCGCTCCTTGCGCATGGCCCAGATGAGATTGGGTATCAGTTCACGCGCGATTGCCGCGCCATAGAAGCCCACCCGTCGCGCGGGACTGCGCATTCTGTTGGCGATGCCCATTGACCCCCTGCCCCGTTGAAGGATCAGCTGCTGTCGTCAGCCTCATAAGCGTTTCCATCATCCGGCCTGCCCTTGAACCCCTTGGCCAGGAGATAAAGCTCCACCGATTCACTGCGTGAGGCCTGGGGCTTCACGTGGTGGACGCTCTTGAAGTTTTTCTTGAGCTGATCAAGCAGACTGTTTTCCGCACCACCCTGGAATGTCTTGGCCAGAAAATGTCCGCCTTCGCGAAGCACCGAGATCGCAAAGTCGGCAGCAGTCTCGCACAAATGCATTGTCCGGATGTGATCAGTGCGGCGATGGCCTGTCGTGGGTGCCGCCATGTCGGATATCACCAGATCAGGCTCCCCCCCCAGAGCTTCCATCAAACGTTGGGGCGCTTCGTCATCGAGAAAGTCCATCTGGAGGATGACGGCTCCCGGAACCGGGTCCATTTCGAGGTAGTCGATACCAACAACGGACGGCTTTTCAGGATCCGACCCGACGCGCTCGGCCGCCACCTGACACCAGCCACCCGGTGCCGCACCGAGATCGATGACGCGCAGCCCCGGCTTCAGGAGCTTGTGCTTGTCGTCGATCTCGGAGAGCTTGTAGGCGGCGCGTGAACGCATGCCCTCGGCCTGCGCCCGGTGCACATAGGGGTCGTTCAGGTGGCGCTCGAGCCAACGGCGGGAGGAGTTCTTCAGCCCCCGCTTCTTTTTCACCCGAGTCTTGAGCGCTCGCGCTCCCGTTACGGTTTTCCTGGTGCCGCTCATGCTGCCGACCTGTTTCGTTTCGTCCGACGCCACACGCCGTCGCGCGCCATCATTTCGTTGAGCATGCCTTCACGAAGGCCACGGTCAGCGACACGCAACCGCTCGCTTGGCCACTGCCGGCGGATCGCTTCCAAGATCGCGCAGCCGGCGAGAACAAGATCAGCGCGTTCCGCACCGATACACGGATTGGCCTTGCGCGTATCGAAGTCCCAGGACAGGAGCCGCTCGATCATCCGGTCCACGCTCTCACTGTCCATCCAGAGTCCATCCACACGGCGGCGGTCATAGCGCGGCAGATCAAGATGCACGCCCGCAAGGGTCGTGACCGTCCCGGACGTCCCAAGAAGATGGAAACGGGAAGGGTCACCCAGGTGGCTGAGGCGATCACGTCCATCGAAGCGCTCCAGCATCGCGGCAACATGAGCCACCATCTCTTCGAAACTCTCCGGCGTCACTTCGTGGCCGCCGAACTTCTCGGCCAGCGATACCACGCCCACGGGCAGCGAGGTCCAGGAGACGATATGTTCGGCCAGGCGCGGGCTGCGACGCTTCGAGGTATCGATGAGGGCAATCTCCGATGAGCCGCCGCCAATATCAAACAGCACCACGCCCTCGGTCTCACGCGAGACGAGCGAAGAGCAGCCGGAGACCGCAAGCCGCGCCTCGGTTTCCCTTGAGATCACTTCAAGCCTCAACCCCGTTTCGGATTGAACGCGCTTTATGAAAGTCTCACCATTTCCTGCCGAACGACATGCTTCCGTGGCGATGAGATGCAAACCGGCAAGCTGGCGTCCTTTCAGCTTCTGAGCGCAGATCGCCAGAGCCTCGATCGCCCGATCCATCGCGGCGTCCGACAATTCGCCGGCCAGGCTCAGGCCTTCTCCAAGCCGCACGATACGGGAGAATGCGTCCACCACGCGAAAGCGGCCGGGTTTGGTGGGGGTAGCCACTAGCAGCCGACAATTGTTGGTGCCAAGATCGAGCGCGGCATAAAGCCTGTTTTCCTCGCGCCCCTGCACGGCTCGAAGTGTCGGAGCAGGCATGGTCTTGGCTGCTCCATTGCCGGCATCGGGCTGTCCTGGGGCAATCTTGGCCTTCGTAGGCTGGCTGTCGTCGCGCACGAATACGCGCCGCCCGTTCTTGCGACGGCGCTTGCGTTTGCGTTTTCCCGGGGTTTTCGGTGCATCAGCACCCTGTGGCGTACTGGACGCACTCCCCG
Source organism: Nitratireductor basaltis (assembly GCF_000733725.1). NCBI lineage: Bacteria > Pseudomonadati > Pseudomonadota > Alphaproteobacteria > Hyphomicrobiales > Phyllobacteriaceae > Nitratireductor > Nitratireductor basaltis. The sequence continues at coordinate 1,893,963 of NZ_JMQM01000001.1, forward strand.
GAGCAGAAGCGCTGGCCGGCTTCCGCATCCTCGTATCGGCCACGCCGCCCCCGGCCAAGGCGTGATCGCGAATCAGATCCGCGACCGGTGGCGCATCGCTGTCTGCGTGCTCGTCCACCGATTGTCCTTCCGCGCCGCGCGTACCGCCTCATCGGCTCCGCTGCTGGCGCAATCTCTCTTCGTTGGGTACCAGATTAACAGCCACGACGATATTCACCAAGGGCAGCAGGTTCATTTCCCCTGCATGAACGAGCATTCTTCATTCAAAGCCGACCGGCGGGGTTGACTCAGCCACGAGGATGAATAAATAGGCGGACATATCCGGCGCCGCCGGCCCTGCTGGGGAATAGGTTAACGGTAGACCCGCGGACTCTGACTCCGTTAGTCCTGGTTCGAATCCAGGTTCCCCAGCCATTTCGCACGTCCGCAGTTTGGATTCATTGAAGAATTCGTTCTGTGCGAATCCTCCAGAGCAGTGTTTTTGCCGATTTTGCCCTCTGTGCCCAAAACTGTCGCACAGGACTGCTGCACATGGCTGTGCACGTCCTGCGCCAAGCGCACAAGGATTCGGTCATGGCAGCACGGCATCGCATCGCCAATCTCACCCGCCGCGGCAATGTCTTCTACTGGCGCGCAAGGATCCCTTCAGCCCTTGCGATCGACCAGCGTAGCCACCTCGCATTGTCACTGCGCCACGGGGATCATACAAAGGCCAAAAGCATGGTCCGGCGGCTCAACACGCTGCTGGCGGAACTGGCCGAGAATGACAGGGCGCGCATGACAAGCCGCGAACAGCTGGACGAGATTTTTCGCGCTGAGATCGAGCGCATGAATGAGAGCCTGGAGGATCTCGCCTTCGCCGCACGCCGCACGGGCTCGGCGGCGGAAGACAATCTGCGCGCCGACATCCTGGTCGGCTGGGCCTATCGCCTGATCGAGTTGTTTGGCACGGGCCGCCCGATGCGCTTCGACGCAAGCTGCCCAGCCCGTCGCGTTCTCGAACAGGCAGGTTTCGCAGAAAGCCAGATCAGCGAGATTGCCGCGACCTTCGAGCAGGAGCGGAAAGAGTGCCGCACGGCCTATTTCGAAGGCTTCCTCAAGTCTGAGATGGACGCGCATGGCCTTAAGGACACGCCATTGAACCGCGAACGGGCAACGCAGCAGATCATGCGCGCCAAGGCAGATGTGCTGCTGGGTGCGCCTGATCGCTATGGTCCTCTAAGCACGGGCAGTGATGTGGCGGCGCTGTTTGGCGAGCCGACGCAGCCGCAAACATCTTCCCTGGAAGCCGCGCCGTTGCCAGCGCCTGCTACAGCCAGCCCAACCCAGGACGAAGCGCCCGCAAGGGCCCTCCTCTCGCTGGAACAGACGCATGCGCCGCAGACGCAGGCAACAGAATCTGCGCCTTCCGTCAGCGCGCCTGCGTCACCCGCGCCGGACTTCGCCATTCCGCAGCAGCCTCAGCCCGCACAAGCACCAGCACCGGAAGTCATTGAACCCGCCACCCAAACACCGACCGCTCCTGTTATTGATGACGAAAAAGGCGTGGATCTGCCGCTGTCGCAGTTCATCACGGAATGCGATGCGCTGATGAAGAGCAACCAACATCATTGGGAGGATGCCACCGCCAAGGACGTGAAGGTCGCGGTCACCATGTTAGTGGGCGTGCTGGAGGAACAGGGCATTACCCATTCAAGCCAGATGCGACAGATCCATCTGGGCAAACTGAGGGAACATTTCGATCACATCCTGACGAATTACGGTCGCAGTCCGCGGTTGCGGTCTCTTGGCACGGCAGACCTGCGCGCTGCCTCAGCAGAAGCCGTGAAATCGCATGTGGATGCAGGCAAGGAACCGCCGAAACTGGGGCTAGGCCCGACGACAATCCGCAAGCACCTGGCCAATATCAACACTTTCCTCACCTATATCAAAGGCCGCGGCTATCACGTGCCGAACCTCACCATGGATGGGTTGCGGCCCAGGAAGCCGAAACTGAGCGATGCGCGCCGCATCACGGACAAGCCGGGGCCCGAACAGCTGCGACCGATGTTCGACATGCCGCTGTTTACGGGCTGCAAGAGTGCGACGGAGCAGGAGGTGGCGGGGCCGCATGTTTTTCACTCGGCCAACTATTTTCTGCCGATGCTCATGGTGTATCTCGGGCCTCGGCGCGCTGAGGTCGCAGGGTTAGCAGTCAAGGACATCGTCAAGACGGCTCAAGGCTGGGCGATCGACATCCGCCCGAACAAATTTCGCAGCCTCAAGAATGCGAGCTCGGCGCGGATGCTGCCAGTGCCTGATGAAGTTCTGCGGTTGAACTTCATCGACTATGTCGAAGCGATCAAGGCGCTGCGCTACGACGCGTTGTTCCCGGAGCTCTTTGCCAAAAGCCGCAGAACCGATCCGGGTGACCGCTTCTACAAGGATTTCGTCCCCAAGCTGCACCAACATCTCGGTGATGCCGAACGCTGGAACCGCGTGCTGCACGCTCTACGCCATGGATTTGCAGACACCCTGAAACAGGCGCTCGTCCACCCAAGCATCATCAGCGATATTGCGGGCCGCCTCGGAAACGACGAGACCAGCATGCGCTACACGAATCGCGCGGGGCTGAATGTGATCAAAGATGCGCTGCAGAAATATCCGAGCGTCACAAACCATTTGGAACCGCAACCGATCAGGTTGCTACCTTGGGTGGAGGCACAAGAACCGTCACCTTGGGAGGGGCGAAGCAGCGCACATCGTCTACAGGAGGCTAGAGCGAAACGGAAGCGCCCAAAACGATAGGATGTCTGCCCAGAGTGTGGAAATGCTATTCCCGACTTTTCGCAGCTTGAAATAGTAGTTGCAGTGCAGTACTGCCGCATTTGCTTGAACTTGTTTCGCGACGGTAGCCATCAAAGTCACACATCAATTTGCGTTAGCACAGTTAGCCTTTGGAGATTCTCCTATGCATATTGTTCCGGTAATCATAAGCGGCGGCGCTGGCTCGCGTTTGTGGCCTCTTTCCCGCGAGGCACATCCTAAGCCATTCATTGAACTTCCTGATGGTGGCACCTTAATTGGGCGCACTTACAAGCGCGCCGCACAGCTGAATGGTGTAAATACTGTTGTAACGGTAACCAATCGCGACCACCTGTTTCTGACCGCGGATGCATATGAAGCCAGTACAGCTCCAGAAAGAGCAAACACGTTCCTGCTCGAACCGTTCGGGCGGGATACAGCGGCTGCAGTTGCACTAGCGACAGTACATGTGGCTGAGTCTCACGGAGAGGACACACTACTCCTGATCCTTCCTGCCGATCATCTTATTGACGACGAAGGCGCGTTCGAAGAAGCCGTCCAAGAAGCCGAAAAATTTGCGTCACAGCAGCGAATTACAACCTTCGGCATCAAGCCTAAAGGGCCGGAAACAGGTTTCGGGTATATTGAATGCCACGAGCACGACGTCCAGCGGTTTGTGGAAAAGCCGGACCTCGAAACCGCGAAGCAGTATGTTGAAGGCGGAAACTTCTTCTGGAACTCGGGTATGTTTATGTTCCCCGCTGGGCTCATGCGTAATTCAATGCAGGAACTTTGCCCGGAGGTACTCTCAGCCGCTGAAGCTGCGTATCAGTCATCCAAGATAAGCACGTCGACGCTGCGAACGACACACGAGGTAGGCTCAGAAGCGTTTTCGGCTGTTCCGTCGATCTCGTTCGACTACGCAGTAATGGAGAAGGCAGCCAATGTCGCATGCGTCGCACTCGATTGCGGCTGGTCAGACATTGGATCGTGGGCAGCACTTTCGGAAGTTCATCCTTCAGATGAACGAGGCAACAGGGTCTCCGGAGAAACGATTTTCCACGAAGTAGAGAACTGCTTCGTACAAGCGGAAGATCGGCTAGTGGGCCTGGTGGGAGTGAGTGACCTTCTTGTAGTTGATACTCCAGACGCACTTCTGGTAGCTCATAAAGACAATGCCCAGGACGTTAAGCATCTCTTTCAACGGTTGAGATCAGAAGGTAGCGAAGCAGCGAAACTTCACCGAACAGCTCATCGCCCGTGGGGAACTTACACGGTTCTTGAAGAAGGGGACCGTTTCAAGATCAAGCGCATCGAAGTGAAACCAGGTGCTCGCCTGAGCCTACAGGCGCATCATCATCGTTCCGAACATTGGATCGTGGTCTCTGGAACTGCAAAGGTGGTAAACGGAGAAAACGAGATTCTTCTTTCGACAAACCAGTCCACATACATCCCTTGCGGCCACAAACATCGACTAGAAAATCCCGGCATTTTGCCATTGGTTCTGATCGAAGTGCAAAGTGGTGATTACCTAGGGGAGGATGACATCATCCGCTTCGATGATGTCTATGGACGCAACTGATCAAACTGGGTGTTTAAAAATGTCAGCCAAACGCGCGCTTATTACCGGGATCTCAGGACAGGACGGTGCCTACCTTGCCCAATTTCTGCTGAACAAAGGTTATGAAGTACACGGATTACTCCGCCGAAGCGCATCGGCAGATGTCATCGGTTCGCGGCTTAGATGGCTAGGCATTGCGGACGATGTAACGTATCACGATGGGAACCTGACCGATCTTTCGGGCCTCCTGCGAGTGATGGAGGCCGTGAAACCCGATGAGGTTTATAATTTAGCTGCACAATCCTTCGTGAAATCGTCTTGGCAGCAACCGCTCTTGACTGGTTCTGTGACTGGAATGGGCGCGGCTAACATGCTTGAGGCAGTGCGTATCGCGTGTCCAGATGCTCGCTTTTATCAAGCATCATCTTCAGAGATGTATGGACTAATCCAGGAACCAGTCCAGTCCGAGACAACACCATTTTACCCGCGTTCGCCTTATGCGGCTGCTAAACTGTACGCCCACTGGATGACAGTGAACTACAGAGAAAGCTTTGGACTACATGCCTCGAGCGGCATACTGTTCAACCATGAATCCCCTCTTCGCGGTATTGAGTTCGTGACGAGAAAAATTACTGATGGGGTTGCCCGCATCAAATTGGGACTTCAGGACAAAATTGCACTGGGCAACCTGGAAGCAAAGCGAGATTGGGGCCACGCCCGGGATTATGTACAAGCAATGTGGTTGATGCTACAGCAGGAACAGCCGGATGACTATGTGATCGCGACTGGGCGCACAGTGCCCGTGAGCGAATTCTGCAGGCTTGCGTTCGCCCACGCAGGCTTAAAAATGGAACATCACGTGGTACAAGATGAGCGGTTTATGCGCCCGGCTGAGGTTGATGTGTTGCTGGGCGATCCAAGCAAAGCAAAGCGAAAACTCGGCTGGACTCCTGAAACTACTCTAGAGATGCTCGTAGCAGAAATGGTTGATGCCGATCTTAAGCGCTTGAAGCGTCACGAGCACCTCTAGTGGTTATTGGCAGCCCCATGCGTGTCCTCATTACAGGAGCATTAGGTTTCGTGGGACACCACCTGGTTCGAACCCTTGAGGTCACCTACGGAAGCAATATTTATGTGATACCGACTGCCAAGGCACCAATATCTGATCCTTCCTTCAATTTGATCGAGACTTTAGATGTAACCTGCCGTCTGTCAGTCGACAATGCCATCAAGCGATATAATCCGACGCATATCATACATCTCGCTGGAATCGCTTCTCCGGTCGCCGCGGCAAAAAATCCAGATTTAGCATGGCAGGTGCACCTGCAAGGGACTCGCAACATTGCACACTCAATTCTCGCGAATGCACCAGAGTGTACGCTCATCAATGCTGGATCAGGACTAATATACGGTGAGAGCGCGAAGGTCGGGCACCCTCTTGACGAGACAACTGTGCCCGCCCCTCTTGACGAGTATGGCGCATCTAAGGCTGCCGCCGACCTCGCACTTGGAGCACTCGGCAATCTTGGATTACGTGTATTCCGAATGAGGCCCTTCAACCACATTGGCGCAGGACAGACTGAAGAATTTGTAGCGACAGCTTTTGCTATGCAAATTGCTCGCATTGAGGCAGGAATTCAACCGCCAATAATCGAAGTTGGCAACCTTAACGCAGAGCGAGACTTTCTTGATGTGCGAGACGTCGCTTCGGCCTATGCTAAAAGTTTGTCCCTTCCCTCAGTATCTTCACGGTCTTTAATTTATAACATCGGCTCTGGAAAAGCGTGTCGAATTGCAGACCTGTTACAGAAACTCGTTGCATTAAGTTCAGCAGACATCGATATACGCCTTGATCCGGCTCGCCAAAGACAAAGTGACGTTCCGATAATAGTTGCCAACGCCCAAAAAGCTAGAAATGAATTGAACTGGCGACCTCGATACAGCCTTGAAGAGACACTAGCTGAGGTACTCGCCGACTGCAGAAAGCGAGTAGCTACCCAGACACTAGGAAGCAAATAATGCTCTCTGCTCTATGGTCCTATCGTCATTTTGTTAGGTCTTCCATCGCTGCTGAACTCCGAGCGAGATATGCGCGGTCACGTATCGGTCTATTCTGGTCTATATTACACCCGCTCGCTCAAGCAGCTATATTTGCCTTAGTGCTCGCGCAAGTTCTCGGCGCGAAATTAAACGGGATAGACGATAAAGCAGCATATCCGATGTATTTGCTTTCGGGCATGGCCGCCTGGAGCCTTTTCAGTGAAATCCTCACACGATGCCTAAATGTCTTCATCGAGTACGCTGGCACCCTCAAGAAGATCTCTTTTCCACGTCTTTCTTTACCGCTGATAGTGTGGGGAAGCGCTCTATTGAACCATTTTTTTCTATTGCTTGCGATTTTCGTGGTATTCCTCTTTTTTGGAAAGTTCCCGTCATTTCCCTGGATAGCACTGCCCCTCGGCATCATCCTTATCTCGCTCTTCGCCTTTGGGCTTGGGATGTTGTTAGGTGTTTTAAACGTTTTTTCTAGAGATGTGGGGCAAGTCGTTACAGTTGTAATGCAATTGTGGTTCTGGATCACACCAATAGTATATCCTATAGATATCGTACCTGAACACCTTCTAATAATTTTAAAACTAAACCCTCTTGTTCCAATCGTAGAGATATACCAGGATGCAATGGTATATGGCGATTTTCCGAATTTATACTCCCTTATATATCCTGCAGCACTTTCGCTTTCCCTATTTTCACTCTCTTTTATAGTTTTTAGAAAGGCTAGCTCAGAATTGGTGGATGTGTTGTGAGCCCTAACATTCTCAGCGTCAGCAGCGTTAGCAAAAGATACACTACGTTTAGATCAAATTTTGCCCGTTTCCGATCCTGGTTCGACAAACGCGTACAGCCAGAGCAAGAGTTTTGGGCAGTGAGGGACGTTAGCTTCAACCTGCACCGAGGTGAAGGCATTGCTTTGATCGGGCAGAATGGTGCTGGAAAAAGCACATTGCTCAAGCTGATTACGGGCACAGTACGCCCGACTATGGGAACCGTCGCGACTACTGGCCACGTCAGCGCGATCCTTGAACTTGGACTTGGGTTCAACCCTGAACTGAACGGTCGAGACAACGTATATCAAGCTGGCGGCCTAATGGGCTACCCTAAAGACCAAATAACTCAACTCATACCTGAAATTGAAGACTTCGCCGAACTTGGGGATTTTTTTGACAAGCCGCTCCGCGTCTACTCATCGGGGATGCATGCTCGACTTGCCTTCTCACTAGCCACAGCAACCAGACCTGATGTGCTTATTGTGGACGAAGTCCTGTCGGTAGGCGACAGCTACTTTCAACATAAAAGCTTTGATCGTATCCGGCGCTTTAAAGACGAAGGTAGCGCCCTTCTATTTGTTTCTCATAGCATGAGCGATGTCCGCAGCTTGTGCGACAGGGTCTTGCTTCTCGATGATGGCCGCATTCTCCGTGATGGCCCAGCAGATGAAGTTGTAGATCATTATAACGCCCTGGTCGCTATGAAAGACAATGCGCGAACTAATCTAGAGCAAGCACGTAAACCCGATGGCTGGCATCAGACGAGATCTGGAACATTTGAGGCAAGTCTGAACTCCATTGAGTTATTAGACGCAGCAACGGGAAATGCTGTCTATACCGCGGCGGTGGGACAAGAACTAACCTTGAAACTAAAGGTGAAAACAAAAAAACCTATCCCACGACTAGTTTTGGGTATAATGCTGCGTGATCGCACAGGCAACCTCGTTTGGGGGACTAATACTTGGCATACCGACCAGGTTGCTTACGATATACCTAAAGATGAAGACGTTACTTTTTACGTCCATTTTCCGTGCAACCTTGGACCGGGTTCTTATTCAGTATCACCAGCGCTAACGAGCTCTGATACGCACCATGAAAACAACTATGAGTGGATAGATAATGCATTTGTCTTTGACGTGGTGAACACAAGTCGAGCGTTCTTCGGTGGAACATGTTGTCTCGATGCTAAGTTTGAAATTCAGTTAGGCGCCGTATAGTGACAGTAATCTCTCATGCGCAAAATTTTGAAGATGTAATTTTGTGGCGTGCTCTGAAGCATGTCCAAGGCGGTTTCTACATTGATATCGGCGCTCAACATCCGACAAAAGACTCAGTAAGCGCACTTTTTTACGTCAACGGCTGGCGAGGCGTTCATGTAGAACCTAATCCGGAATATGCCGACCAACTGCGGCAGGCTCGTCCGGACGAGACAATTTTGCAGATTGCCATCTCAGAAGGCGACAAAACTGCCCCTTTCTTCAGACTGGCTGGTACAGGGCTAAGTACCGCCGATCTCAGTCTCGCACAAGAATACGAACGAGCAGGCTATGATGTCCTGGTAGAAAATGTAAGATGGAGTCGGTTATCTGATATACTTGACCGCTATCATGATCGTCAGGTGCACTGGCTCAAAATCGATGTGGAAGGACTTGAAGCCAGCGTAATACGCAGTTGGCAGCCATCTCCGGTCCGTCCATGGGTGGTTGTGGTAGAAGCGATTGCACCCCGAACCCACGTGAGTACCACTCTAGACTGGGAACCTCACCTAATCGAAATGGGGTATCGCTTTGTTTATTTTGATGGTCTCAACAGGTTCTACCTGCACGAAGCTCATGAGTCTTTATCCCATCATTTTAATATCGGACCTAATATTTTTGACGACTTTTTTCTCGCCCAAGAAAATCTAGTTTGTGGTCTTCTGGCTGAACGCATAAATAGCTTAGAAGATGAAATAGAGTCTTTAAAAAGCCAAATCGATAGATACAACGAAAACGCTTGCACGCTGAATGAAAAGATCGGCACGCAAGAGACTGAAAATCTCCGCCTGAGTAACGAATGCTTGGAACTGCGTTCTCTTCTGGAGGATTCAAAAGTAGAGTTAAGCTGTATCAAAAACTCGACATCATGGCGAATAACTGCACCTGTCCGGGCATCGAAACGTGCAATTGGACCGTCCCTAGAACGTGTACGCGCCTTGCTGCCTCACAATCTAAATAACCGGCTAAGGCAAACATTGAAAGTGATGATCAGAAAGATTTACAGCCTGATCCTCACGCGGCCACGACTGGTAAGAGCTGCACTCAAGTTTATAAGATTGTTTCCACCAGCATTTGAGATGAAAGTCAGATCTATAATCTTCAGAAGCGACAGTTCCCCGGCGTTCAAAGGCGAAAGCCGTATTGACTCCCCTCCTCAACTTTCGGCTCGTGCTAAGGATTTCTATGCACAGCTAGCAAGGCAGACGAAGCGAAAGTGATATTCAGCGATGAGAATTGTAATAGATCTGCAGAGTGCTCAGTCTAGTGGGTCAAGAAACCGTGGTATAGGTAACTATTCACTCTCTCTGACGAAGGCGCTGATCGAGAACGGAGATGAGCACGATTTTCACATCGTCCTGAATGGTTCTTTCACGGAAGCTGCAATTTATCTGCGCAATTATTTCTCCGAGCTTCTTCCTAAAGAAAACGTCCACACATGGCACCCGGTCGCGCCTGCTGCTTACGTAGATAACAGCAACGACTTGAACCGTCACTTTTCTGAACTGACACGCGAAACATTTATCAACTCTTTAAAGCCAGACATCCTTCTCATAACGAGTTTCTTTGAAGGCTTCCATGACGATTCATGTATCACTATCGGAAAACTAGGAAAAACCTACCCAGTTGCAGTAGTCGTTTATGACTTTATACCGCTAATTTATAAGAATGATTATCTAGCGAATAGGAAATTTCGCGATTGGTACACTGAGAAACTGGGGTTGCTTCAAGAAGCCGATTTGTTCCTAGCTATTTCTAACTCGTCGCGGCAGGAGGCAGTTGAAATCGCGGCGCTCCCTCCGGAACGTTGCGTGACGGTATCCACGGACGCCTCAGACGTTTTTAGACCGGTCCCTACCAGTGCCAAGGCGGTACAGGAAACCTTGCGAAAGTATGGGATCAATAAAAAATTCGTATTATATACTGGCGGTATCGATTTCCGGAAAAACGTGAACGGGCTGATTGCCGCTTATTCTAAACTTACTAGTCCTGTACAGGATGAACACTGTCTTGTTCTTGTTTGTGCAGTGCGACCTGAAGACCGATCAGTGCTTGAGGCATACGCTACGCGCCACGGCGTACGTGAAGGTGACATCATTATTACGGGTTTTGTATCTGACGAGGAGCTAAATGCTCTTTACAGTTCTTGTAGCCTATTTGTCTTTCCTTCACTACATGAAGGCTTCGGTCTGCCCGCACTAGAGGCTATGCGGTGTGACGCTCCCGTAATCGGCTCGAACACTTCAAGCCTTCCGGAAGTTATTGGCATGAAGGAAGCATTGTTTGATCCACGGGATCTCAATTCGATGCGCTCCATAATTGAGAAGGCTCTCACCGATCACGATTTTCGTAAAGCTCTAATTGATAACTCTCGTGCCCAAGCGAAACTTTTCTCTTGGGATAGAACAGCGCAGGCGACTCTTGATGTTTTTAGTGGCTGCACCATCTCCCACGTCACCATAGACAGTTATGCGCGCTCTGAAGAGCACCCCAAGCCAAAGCTTGCCTACGTTTCACCCTTTCCTCCAGAGGCTTCGGGTATAGCTGATTATAGCGCAGATCTAGTCGCATCTCTTTCTGCGTTCTATGAGATTGACATAATCACCCCACAGAAAGATATATCTGACCTACCTAGCCTTCGGAATATCGCTATAAAAACTCCCGATTATCTGCTTTCGCACCCCGATCATTACGACCGTATTCTGTACCATTTCGGCAACTCCGTATTTCATCAACATATGTTTGATATGTTAAATAGAATTCCTGGCGTCGTTGTACTTCATGATTTCTTTCTTTCCGGAATTATTGCTCATATGGATAGTACCGGCTTCCGACCTAGCCTATTTGCAGAGACGCTATATTACTCACACGGGTACACAGCGGCCAAAGAGCTGTGCGAACATCAGGATCGATCGGAAGTGATATACCGGTATCCCTGCAACCTGCCCGTTCTTCAAAAAAGCACTGGCATCATCGTGCACTCGAATAGTACGAGCCTGATGCTCGATAAATGGTACCCGCTAAAGACAAAGAGATGGGCTGAAGTCCCACTGCTTCGTACACCTCCGCTAGAGCGCTGCGGTAAGACTTCAGCCAAGAGGGCTTTGGGCTTTGGGGCTTCGGACTTTTTAGTTTGTTCTTTTGGTATGATTGGTATAACTAAACAGAATCTTCGTTTATTAGATAGTTGGTTAGCCTCGAACCTTTCCATCGACCGCTCGTGTTATTTGATCTTCGTTGGTGAAAACGATCCCGGTGGGTACGGCGCCCAAATGCTTCGGAGAATCGAGGACAGTAACGTTGCAGATCGCATCATTGTTACCGGCCGTGTTAGCAAAGATGTATATCAGGGGTACTTGAATGCCTGCGATTTAGCCGTTCAACTACGAACAATGTCACGTGGAGAAACATCTGCCGCCGTACTCGATTGTCTCAACCATTCCATCCCAACGATTGTGAATGCGAATGGGAGCATGGCAGATTTGCCGACGGAAACCGTATTTAGGTTAAGTGACGAGTTTGAGAACCGTGCGCTCGTTGCTGGGCTCGAAGAACTTTATAGCAACGAGGCAGCCAGGGGGCTGTTGGGGACAAAGGGTAAAGAGTTAGTAGCGTCAGAACACGAACCTGAATACTGCGCTAAACTTTATCACACCCATATCGAAAGATTTTATGCCGAGAGTGCTCGCGATTGGCCGGGATTAATTGACCATATTGAGCACGAAGAAAGATCTTTAAGTGTTGACGAGATGATGCATATCTCGCGTGCTTGGGGGAAAACTTTTCCTGCAGATACTCGGCAAAGGCAGCTGCTAATTGATGTCTCAGAGATTGTTCAGAGGGACGTCGGTACGGGTATACAACGGGTGGTTCGCAACATACTATTTCAATTTCTAGAGCTCGCGACGCCTGAGTTCAGAATTGAACCGATATACGGCAGCCCGGAGCATGGCTACCGTTATGCGAGGGAGTTTAGTTCGAGGCTCTTTGGCATTGATAATGTTTCCCTCCGGGACGAGCCCGTAGATTACTACAATGGAGATATCTTTTTCGGATTAGACTATCAACCTCACGTACAAATATTCCACGAATCTTGGTATAAAAAACTTCAAGCGCAAGGTGTAGAAGTTTATTTCACAGTATATGACCTTCTATGCATTAACTGCCCTGAGTATTTCGTTGAGGGAGCCGATGCACTCTTCGAACGCTGGCTTAACGTTGTCGCGATGGGACACGGTGCGATCTGCATATCGGAAGCTGTGGCAAATGAACTCCGAAATTGGCTGGGGCAGAATTTTCCTCACCGCCTAGAGAATTTCCGCGTGGAGGTTGCGCATCTAGGAGCCGAACTTGATCGGGTCCAAGAAGCCTCTGAGGCATCTTCGCTGCAAGAAATAGCTCCTATTACCAACAGGTGCAAGGGCTCTACCATGTTCTTGATGGTGGGAACATTGGAACCCAGGAAGGCTCACTCTGAGGTTTTAGCCGCTTTTGATAAACTGTGGGACGAAGGTGAGGATGCTCATCTTGTCATTGTTGGTAAAGTCGGGTGGAAAACTGAGCAGCTGACCCAGATCATAAAAGCCCATCCAGAGCTCAATAAGCGGCTGCATTGGTATGATGGAATTAGTGATACTTTGCTACAAACGCTTTACCGTGAGGCAGATTGCCTCATCGCCGCGTCGAAGGGCGAGGGTTTCGGACTGCCATTGATTGAAGCAGCACGAAATGACGTCCCCATCCTTGCTAGAAATATCCCGGTATTTCGCGAGGTAGCCGGAAATAAAGCGACGTATTTTAATGCTGATAAACCTGAAGAGCTTTTTGAAGCTTTTCAGCGGTGGCTTAGGCAGTTTCGCTGTAACGAACATATCAAACCGAACGGAATGAGCTGGTTAAATTGGAGGCAGAGCGCGGAGCAATTTCTGTCAGCACTCATGAGAAACCGAAACGGCGAAAGAACCAACAGTGTTTGAACGCGTATTCAATGCGAAAGATAACGTAATGTACCCCCGTCGAGGATCAAGCTCTGAGGAAGAGACTTCTATTGATCGTAATCGTGCCGCAATATTTCACGATTATTTCTCCATAAAAGGTGGCGGCGAGAGAGTAGCTTTGTCTATTGCAAATGACTTAGGATATCACCTTTACTATGGGTATTTAACATCTTCTACGTACAGCCTGCAGGCTTTCCCAGATAATTCTCATTCTTTGAACCTGCACCCGCTAGTCCAAAGGAGAGGTTTGAGGCCGCTTACCCTCAGTTACCTTTTTCGCAGAGCGCGGCGCATTGCATCTCAGTATGAGTTACGCATATACTCGGGCGTTGCGGCTCCTTTTGCGGCACCTCCGCTTGGCTCGTCGGGGCTGAATGTCTTTTACTGTCATACACCGCCGCGGTTTCTGTATGATCAAAAAGCGCATTTCCTCAACCTTCTTCCAAACCCACTTCGCTGGATAGCGCCATGGATTCTTCGCAGGTTCGAGAAAGGTTATATTGATGCCATTAATAACATGGACATTATTATTGCGAATTCCGAAAATACTAAAATCAGACTCAGAGAATACATAGGCGTAGATAGCAGGGTTGTATACCCGCCCGTAGATACTGAACGTTTTAAATGGCAGGGACAGGGGGATTATTACGTATCAACTGCTAGATTATCGCCCCTGAAGCGCGTAGATAGAATTATAGACGCCTTCTCTGCTATGCCGGAAAAGAAATTGATTGTTGTGTCGGGCGGCGAAGAATTGGATAGGCTACGTAGTCGTGCGAAGAATTTTTCAAATATTGATGTTCTGGGATGGGTCACCGAAAGCGCTCTGGAGGACATAGTAGGAAACGCTATTGCTACTATCTATATACCTAAGGATGAAGATTTCGGCATATCGCCTCTGGAATCGATGGCAGCAGGCAAGCCAGTGATTGGAGTAGCTGAGGGAGGACTCCGTGAAACGATAATTGATGGTGAAACGGGGATCCTCTTGCCTTCATCTCCTACTAGCCGAGCTATCGTTGAAGCAGTTCGCTCGCTGAACTCTACAAGAGCTTTGCAAATGAGGCGCGCATGTGAGCAACAGGCGCAGAGATTCCAAAGAGAAAAATTTGTAGAGGCGATGTCAGGTATTATTCAAGGCCTGCAGCCAAAGTTGCGCCGCGCTCCATCAGGAATCCACGTGCCTGATTGATCAGACGGGTACGGCTGTGCACCAGGCGCTCTCTGACGCGGTGCAAAGATTGCAGATCGAGCTGTTCTTCGGACTTCACCGCGACGAATGACATGGTTGGACGTGTGGCCGCTTCTGCGATCGCCTCGGCATCTCGGTTGTCGTTCTTGTGGACCTTGAAAATAGGGATGCACGTAAAGCGGCGACATCAGTCGCGGCTCGTGGCCTTGCGCGATGCAGAAGCGTCCGATGTGATGGGCACTGACCTGCTCCCCTGAGATGTTCCCGATTTTGGGTTAGCCTGTTCCTCAACGAAAGAGACAGGCGATGGAACGGACGCGGTTCTCGGAAGAACAGATCATCCGCATTCTGAAGGAACATCAGGCGGGCATGACCCCGGCTGAACTGTGTCGCAAGCACGGCATCTCTGATGCGACGTTCTACACCTGGCGCAAGAAGTACGGCGGCATGGACGTATCGGACGCCAAGCGGTTAAAGGCGCTCGAAGAAGAGAATGCGAAGCTGAAGAAGCTTCTGGCGGAGCAGATGATGGATGTATCGACGCTCCGAGAGATGCTGACAAAAAACTTCTGACGCTCGGCTCCAGGAGGAAAGCTGTGAGTTGGGCGATCGAGATGAAGAACTATCCGCAGCGCCGTGCCTGTGCCCTAGTTGGCATTGCGCCGCGCGTCTACCGATACATGTCCAGTCGGCCGGACGATGCTGCTCTGCGAGAACGTTTGCGGGAGCTGTCATCGGAACGACGGCGATTCGGCTATCGCCGTCTACATCTGCTTTTGAAGCGGGAGGGCGTCGTGGTGAATTGGAAGAAGCTCTACCGGATTTGCAAGGAAGAGCGGTTGACGGTCCGAAAACGCGGTGGTCGCAAGCGGGCTGTGGGTACGAGAGCACCGATGGCGGTCCCGCAGGATCCGAACCAGAGATGGAGCCTCGACTTCGTGTCGGACACGTTGCTCGATGGACGCCGTTTCCGCATCCTGTGTGTCATCGACGACTTCAGCCGGGAGTGCCTGGCAACGGTGGTCGATAACTCACTCTCGGGCGAACGCGTGGCTCGTTAGCTGGATGCCATTGCAGAACGGCGCGGCTACCCCTGCATGGTTGTCAGCGACAACGGAACGGAGCTGACGTCAAAGGCCATGCTCGCCTGGCAACAGGACCGCAATGTCGAGTGGCACTACATCGCACCAGGCAAGCCGATGCAAAACGGCTTCGTTGAAAGCTTCAACGGAAGGCTTCGGGACGAATGCCTCAACGAGCACCTGTTCCGCAGCTACCGGCATGCCAGAGAATCATCGAGGAATGGAGGATCGACTACAATTTGAACCGACCACACACGAGCCTCAAAGGGCTCACCCCGCACGAGTTTGCAACCCGGTGCAAAATGGACCACAACGTGAACAGCGCTAGCCTATGAATGGGTACATTCCGGGGAGCAGGTCACTCCGTTCGTCCAGACCCACAACGCTGTAGATCGTCTTTCTAAGATCGATACCAAGAACCGCAATAACCATCAGGATGCTCCTTCTTTCCACCATCTCACCGCGACGATAGCCGCGTTTGGGGTGGGAAGGCAGTTCATCCCATTAA
Source organism: Nitratireductor basaltis (assembly GCF_000733725.1). NCBI lineage: Bacteria > Pseudomonadati > Pseudomonadota > Alphaproteobacteria > Hyphomicrobiales > Phyllobacteriaceae > Nitratireductor > Nitratireductor basaltis. The sequence continues at coordinate 1,910,168 of NZ_JMQM01000001.1, forward strand.
GTCAGTTGCACCACAGTTCAATGCAATCCAAATCTACTAATAACTCTTATGCGCGCTGCGCGGCTCGTTCACAAACCTGATGATAAACTTCAGTATAATTTTGAGCCATTACTCCAGCGTGAAAGCGCTGCAGAAACCGCCTCCGAGCGGATGTGCCCATCTTCTGGCGAAGGATGCGATCCGACAACAAGCGTCTCATTGCATCCGCCAAAGCTTTGGAGTCAGCTGGCGGAACCACGATTCCTGTCTCTCCATGCGCATTCACAAAACTAGTTCCTGTTCCTATCTCGCAGGAAATCATTGGCTTTCCTGCCCGTGCCGCTTCTACCAATGCAATGCCGAAGGCTTCTGACCGCACATGTGACGGCAGAACAAATCCAGAACATAACGTAAGAAGCGCCTCTTTCTCCATCTCTGTCACCTCACCCAAGTACACTATGTTCTCAGGCAGCGACCTTAGATCTAGTCTGAGATCTTGATTTTTACCTGCGATCACCAAAGGCAGCTTGGTTGCGCGAGCCGCTTGTAGAAGATAGTTAATCCCTTTGTAGTATCGGAGTGCACCTACGAACAGTATAAAGCCTTCGCCGACTTTTGCGCGCATAGCAGACAGTATTCCCGCAGGTACATCTTGACGCTCTGGTAATCCAATTGGAATTACTTGTGTCTGCAGTAACCGTTTTTGCAGAACGCAACTCGTCTGCCTATAAGCGGGCGAAGTCGCGACTATTGCGTCCATTCTGTCCAGAAAGGCATTCATTAGAGGATTGTACAGCCACATGTGCCGGCGCTGCCGAACGATATCCGAATGATAGGTAAGAACAGACGGCTTGCTGATTCCAGAAACCAAATGCATTATGTCGGCAATCGGCCACGGAAAATGATAATGCACAACGTCAGCGTCACTAGAGAGCGATTTGAATTTAGATAAAATAGATAAAGATATACTTGTTGAGGAAATTCTAAAGTTTTGCTTAACCTGAAATACTTTGTGATTACTAATTTTTATTGCATTTTTACTTGGATGCGCAGAAGGCGCTAGTACCTCATGATGAAAACCCCTCTTGTAAGTTGATTCTGCTAGCGTGTGAATGAAACGAGGTACTCCCGTCACGTCGTCGGGATAATAAGTTTTATACACATGCAAAATTTTCATAGCGAACGACCCTTTTCCGCCAAGTACCCGCAAGCGGCGTGCACTAGCACTGTCACAGATCTCGTTTAACGACAGCAGGAACAACTCCGCTACTACAAGGCGTTCATCTGCATCACCCTGTCGCGTCGTGGTGCGCCACAGTCACTCGCCCTGCTAGAAGACGCAAGGTCGCGCACAGTTCCACCTGCGATCGCTGCTCAGATACCGAATAGACTATTGTAGTGCGCCCTTCCTGAGGTAACTAGCATGCGAGTATCTACTGTTCCAGCACTCCATCCCAATGAAACTTGCGTTGGCTATACGTCACTTCGCTACCTCGCAGGTTCCCGCATATCATCGAGCGTTTGTGTGAGCAGATCGCCTTCAAGCGTTCCTTGTGCGATCAGCGCTTTAGCAACACGTTCAATCGCTTTAGCGTTTAGCCTCACTAGTGCAAGTGCTTCGTCATAAGCATCATCTAGACGTGCGCTGACCCGCGCTTTCAGGTCTGCGTCGTTTGCAAGAGCGTCTTCCCACCCATCCGCCGAGTGGTAGACTAACGGCTGAACCTTCCCGGCTCCGACTGACGCTTCCAGTATAAAGGAAAGCACTGTCGCTTGAGCGAGGTCGGAGTGCGGACCACCGCCTGCACCGAGTGTTGGCGCGCCGAACGTGACCTCTTCGGCCGCACGACCTGCCAAATTGCACAGGATCCGGTTCTTTAGCCCTTCCTCGTGGTGCAAAACGTCGGGATTGACTGATGAGAGGGTATAAGGCCTTCCACCCGATCCTTCAATTGTTACCAGTTTGACCTCGGCTACACCCGTCAGCGTGCGTGCCACAACATGGCCAGCCTCGTGCACTGCAAAACGGTAGCGAAGCTCATCATCCAGGACGGGCAGATGATCCCGGAGTCGCGCCTCAACGTCATCGAGCGACAGGTCACGACGCTCACGGCGTGACCTCTGACGCGCTTCTCGCACCAGCCGTTCAATGTCTGCTCCGCTCATACCACTGGCTCTCCGTGCGAGACGCAGAAGCCGCTGTTCCATGTCTACTCCCTCAATCGCGAGATGGCGCTTGAGGTGGTGCCGCAGGATGCCTAGTAGTGCCTTCGTGTCAGGCAGCGGGATCTCGATGTGTGTCTCCAAGCGGCCGGAGCGTACTAAAGCTCGATCCAGCAGCTCAGGCTGGTTGGTTGCGCCGACGATGATCACCCCTTCACGTGCGACGGCACCATCAAGAAGCTCCAGTGCCTTATTGATGAACGAATTCCAGTAGGAGCTGTCACGGTCTTTGTGCCCTCCTCTGGTGCCAAGGCCATCGATTTCGTCGATGAAGAGGACGATTGGGCTGTTCCGCTCCGCCTCCTCGAAGGTTGTGCGTACGCGCTGCAGCACCTCTCCGAGTGCGCTGGGCTCAAGCCAGGTTGAGACGGATGTTGCAAGCAGAGGCAGCTGAAGCGAATTTGCCAATGCTTTGGCAAAGGTCGTTTTGCCCGTTCCGGGTGGCCCATGGAGCAGGAGGCGCGTGATCATATCCGACCATTGGAGCTGGCCTTCGCGCCACAGAGTGAGATCCTCTTTTAGCGCCAGAGCCCACCCCGCAGCTTCGCCATAGCCAGAGAGAGCTTCTACCCGCAGCGCGTTCTCATCATCCGGAGCAGCTGGTTGAATGAGTTCACCACCTGTATCTGCAGTTCTGCCGTGCGATGAGGGAGAGTTGCGAGCACTCTTCTTGCTCTGAGAGGAGTGTTTTTCAGGTGGTTGGGCAATCTTTGCCTGAAGCCGCTTGAGGACCTCCGAGCCGCTCATGCCAGGGCGGATGCACCAGAGCAGATCGTCCAGAGACAGCATTTTGCTCTTTTCTGGACTCACTGCATCCAGCACATCCAGATCACCTGCCGCGCCGATCACATGCCGCGCAACGTCTCTCAGGAGTTCAGGCGACAGAGGCTGGCAGCTGAGCGTGAGATCAGCCGACTGCACCAGTCGCTGTGGCAGGAGATCAGGCTGATCGGCGATCGCCAGCAGAGGCAGCCCGGTAGTAGGTGCATGCTGAAGTCCCCGTGCCACGTCCCTCCTGGACATGTCATACGTCGCTTCAAGGAGGATCGTCAGTCGCGGTGAGTATGGCCGCATAACCGAAGGCGCTGACCAATCCAGACTGATACGATCGACTGGGATCATTGTGAGCGGACGCGGCAGCAGGACGGCTCGACGCAGAAGATGCGAGCAGCATCGCTCGAACCCAGGAACGGCTCCTTTCAGAACGACAACAGGTCGGGGCCGTGACAGCATGGCGTAAAGGTCCGACAGTGAATGGCCGCTGCGTACTGTGGCATCGCCAAGCATTAGGATGATCGCGATCTCTGCAGCCAGAGCAGGCTCCACTGCCTCGCGCACGGCGGCCAACAGCTGCTTCACTTGCGCTGCGTCAGCCCCCTCTTCATCGTCATCAGGCCCGATTCCCTTGTCCGTCTTTTTGCCGAAGACATGATCTTCTTCCTCCCCGTCGAAAGCACGGTTTGCGATCACCTCCAGGCGCAGCTTCCGGCGCAGGCCGCCCTTCAGGAAAGTCTCGCTCTTGCGTCCCGGCGCATAGTGCACGGGCGCGCCCTCGCCCGCGGAGACGCGCTGAAGAACTTTCAGGTTAACCGCAGCTTGCAGCGCGTGCCTGTATGTCTGATGCCGCAGACGTCGGAGCCAAAAGCGCACGAGGCGCTCGCGTGTCGGGGTGTGGGGAGAAGCCATACTCATGCCCCCTCTCCTGCGACAAGTTTCAGCTTCGGCCGATGCTGCTGGTCCGCGGTAAGCTGACCTCGCGAGGCAAGCCAATGCCATACGAGAATGGCAGTCGGATCGCCTTCGTCGACCATCTCCACGAGGCGGCACATGACCCATTGCGCCATTTGTAAATTATGATGCCGCCCAAGCCGCGCCATCCGGATCGCAGCTCCTACGGCACCCGCTGACCTGTCGCGTCTATATGCACGTTCAAAGTGCGTCCCCTCGCGCAAATCTTCCACGCTCAAGCAGATGTCTCTGGAGATTTGGGGCAACTGATGTTCGTCCATGGCAAACGCCCTCCTGCCGCAGGCGATTTCGCCCGCGCTGATGAGTTGAAGTTGGAAGTCGAAGAGCGTGCTGGTGGCGCTTCAGGCGCGACCAGCGGGATCTATCGCGCCAATGCCACGCGCGTATCCGACGCGGATCGGCGGCATCGGCTCAACGACCACCTCTGCAGCCTCTTCGCCCTCGCTTTCCGGATCTTCACCGTCAGGGACGAGATAGTCGTCCGAGCTGCTCGTATCCGGCTCCGCAGGAGCAGTGACCAGCCGCTGGCAAAGCTGTTGCATCTCGTCCTGCACACGCTCGGCAAACATGGCTCGAAGCTTAAGCATAGCCCTGCCTGCGTATGGCAGGCGCAACAGCTCACCGACTTCTCTCAGGGCGAAGACACCACGCTCCTGCGCACTTTGCTCGTCGGACCCGTCGATGATCGCGATATCGATCTCGGCGATCCCCTGCCTTCCCTGCTGGTGCAGCACATCGCCTGCGGTCAGAGCAGCCGCCATCATCTTCCGGCGCAACGTCTTTAGCTTGCTCTCCTGGTAGGAGGAGAGCGATCGCTTTACGTCGATGATGATTGCGCGGCGTGCGACCCGATCGAGGATCAGCAGGTCCGGCATGTAGCTCATCTTGTAGTGAACATCTGAGCGAAGATGGATCGCCTCAAGCGCGTCCCAATCATTACGCTCAAGCAGCTCAAGTGCTGCAGGGACGATGGGCAGTGGCTCTGAGAGCTTGACCACACGCAGATCCGGACTGAGCGAAGCAAGGCGCTCCAGCCCCTGCTCAAGCAGAATGCCTTCGTGAAAGGTCACAGCTCGAACGAAACTGTTCAGTTCAGCATAGCTGCCGAACACGTCGTCAGAGCGAGCGCTGCCAGCGCGGATGGCCTCCAGCGCCTGATCAATTAGGCCCGCAAGGATCGGCTCCAGCTCCGGAGCAACGGAAGGACTGCCAAGCGCAGCATGAGAGGTGGCGCTGCATGCGGCAGCACGATGAAAATGTGACATGGGAGGAACTCCAACAAGATCGGTCGTGCATGAACTGCAGACGATCGCCAGCGCTTCCGCACCTAAAGAGGAGCGGAATGACACGGCTTAAAGTCTGCGGTGATGATGATGAGGTGGCGTTCACCCCGAGCGGCAGCTTTCAGCTATTCGCGCGCGCTCATGCACATGATCTGGAGGGAGCAGCGCTTCCACCAGGGAAGCGAATAAGGTAGTTCTGGTCATAGCCCAATGCCTTCTACGGAAAGGTTGCGGGTCAGGCCTTCGTGGAGTGTTCGCGCACTCGCGGAGGCCGCTTTGTCTGCTCATCAATTAGAGCAAGACAGAATGTGGATCGGATTTCCCTGGATCACAAGTTGCAAGTTTGCGTTCTCGCGACTTTCGCGATCGCATGGTTAACGCCGGGCTCAGGCCATGGCGTCAGCGGCTTCAAGTATAGGCGCTGGACAACTTTCGATGTGCTGACAAAAAAAGAGCCCAGGCATCGCCCGGGCTCAATCCTCCCAGAGTTGGAGGTCGTGGTGACTACATGAGCTTGAACTTCAGACCCGCACGCACGGTGTGCGCTGACGGATCAACCTCAAAGCCAATGCCATCAAAATCTTCCGTTCCGTAGTCGGAGTAACGGTATTCCAGGTTGAAGGTGGTGCGATCGGCGACTGCCGTCTCAATGCCACCACCAACGGAGAAGCCGTTGCTATCCCAGTCGTAGAAAGTGCCAACACCGCTGACATCGACTTCAAAATGCTGGTGGCTGTAGCCGCCAAGAGCGTAGACCAGCGTTCCCGGAGACACTTTGTAGCCAAGGCGTGCAAGCACATCGAAGCCGTAGTCCGCGTCGATCGACGCGCTGAGACCCGGGGCGGAAAGATCCGTGGAGACGGAGGAGATGCGGGCGTCGGCCATGACGCCAGCAACCCAGCCGCCTGCGAACTCCATGTCATAGCCAATGGACGCTTCAGCAAAGATGCCTTCTGCGCCGATACCGTTGAAGCCAAGAGGTCCAGCGGGAACTGACAGATCATGGACGAGGCCGCCTGCACCAAGCGCTGCGCCAATGGTCAACCCATTCCAATCATAGGCGGGGGCATCGAAGCTCGTGCCGCCTGCAGCCATGCCAAATCGGTAGTTCAGCCCCGCATGAAAGGTGTGAGCGGAAGGGGTTACTTCAACAAAACCTGCCGTGTCGAAATCTTCCGATGCGTAGTGCGAGTAGCGGTACTCGGACTTCAGCGTCCAGTTCGATGCGATGACCGTCTCAACACCTGCGCCCACGACGAAGCCGCTGCTGTCCCAGTCATAGTCGATGCCTGCTACGGTGGAGGAGACATCGAAATGCTGCCAGCTATAGCCACCAAGCACGTAGGCCAGGGTTGACGGCGTCAGCAGGTAACCTGCGCGAAGACCAACATCAAAACCGTAGTCAGCGTCAACATCGATGGAGTCGGCGCCAAAGGTGAGCTCAGAACCAACATTGCCGAAGCGTCCATCGGCAAAAGCACCAATGAGGAAGCGCGGCGAGACCATGTAGTCATAGCCAAGCGTCAGCTCGCCAAAGACGCCCTCACCGCCAATGCCATTGAAGCTGGCAGGCAGTCCGGGGATCTCGGCTTCACCGACAAAGGCACCTGCGCCACCGCCGATACCAATATAGATCCCCGACCAGTTATAGCCTGCTGCAGCAGGCTCCGAAAAATCAGCTGCCATTGCAGACTGGGAAGCCAGTGCCACGCCGCCAGCGGCGAGCATCGCGATCAAGCTCGTTTTCATGCTACACCCCCAGAATTAGTAAACGAACTGTTACTAATAAGGACTTACTAATGAGTCCATAGGTAGAATATGGGTAGATGATCATGCTTCATGGTTGTAACTTTTATGCAACATATGCGCGTACTAAGACTACCGCTGCGACCATATCACAGCGGATGCTGGCCAACTAACACCCCAACAGCAAAAGAGACCTCGTCATGAGCGATGTCATTGAAGAACAAGCCACTCGCTATGCCGCTGGTGAGATGTTCCCCGGACGAACCTGGAACGACCTGAGTGAGGCAGAGCAGGCAGAGGCGCGCGAGCAGGCTCAGGAACTGCTCAGGATCCTCGGCGACCCTCCAGCACGAAAAGCAGCCAACGACAATTGACAGCAGCACATAGAGGAATAAATACCTCCATCGGTGCGGCGGCAATCACATGGAGCCGCTATGTCGAAACCAGTTCAGATCCCATTGTCCGAGGTAACGGGCCAGCCCTACTACAGCCTGCGCATGGAGGATGTCCCGGAGTGGTGGGTGATCGGTGCATCCTGCATGGCTTGCGGACGTGTGGAGGCGATCAGCCGCCGCGCGGTGCAGCGGCGTTGGCGCGGACTTCTGCTGCCGCATGTGGCACAGAAGCTGAGATGCTCTGGCTGCGGGAATAGAGATCACAACACTTTCGTCGCGCTTCGCAAGGAAGCGCGGTAGGGTGAGGCATGTGCAATCTTTACAACCTCACGACAAGCCAGCAAGCGATCCGGGAATGGTCGCGGGCAATGCGGGATGTGATAGGCAACCTGGAGCCATCACTCAACATCTATCCTGTTTATCTGGCTCCCATTGTACGCGTGGGTGCTGATAGGGAACGGGAGCTGGTGCGGATGCGGTGGGGACTACCTTCCTCATCCCAGGCTCTCTACAAAGCGGCATCGCGCCGCGCGGACAAGCTGCGCGCGAAGGGGAAGACCGTGGACTTCGATGAGCTTCTGAAGATGGAACCCGACAGCGGCACCACCAATGTCCGCAACACGAATAGCCGCCACTGGAAACGTTGGCTCACCCCGGAGCACCGCTGTCTCGTCCCTTTTACAAGCTTCGCTGAACCCGCCCCTTCGCGGAAGATTGAGGGCCAGCGCACGCCAAATGCGTGGTTTGCTCTGTCCGAGGAGCGTCCGCTCGCTTTTTTCGCTGGCATCTGCGTCCCGCAATGGACAAGCGTGCACAAGATTCGGGAGGGTCTGGTGACGGTCGACCTCTTCGGCTTCCTCACTACCGAACCCAACTCAGTGGTAGCGCAGGTGCATGAGAAAGCCATGCCCGTGATACTGACGAATACGGAGCAGACAGAGATGTGGATGCGTGCGCCATGGGACGAGGCCAAGGCCCTGCAGCGCCCGCTTCCGGATGCCGAACTTGTAGAGATCGCTGCTCCGGAAGCTACAGGCTGAGGGACGCAGAATCGCAAACGGCGTTTGCGCTTAAAACCTCTGTAGAATCGTTACCACTGCAAACGACGTTTAAGGGAGTAACGGGGGGAGAAGGATCTGAAGTGCGTCACGCCGTTTGCGATTGCACCGGGTTCGACCGCCAGCAGACGTCCGCGGTTTCAGAAGAGACAAGGCTAAACCTCATCATCACCATCTTCCACTGGAGCAGCATCTTCTTCTGCCCTCCACTTCTCTCGCAGGATATGCGTGCGATGACGAGGCTGCCAGCCCTGCTCATGCCGCTCGATGATCTCTTCGATCACCTGCTCCGTCTTCCGCTTGTCGAAGCCCTGAGCAACCAGTTCGCGCGTCACTAGATCCATGGCACGATCCAGCTTCTCGTAAGAGCCAGCCTTCACCGATTGCCTGACGATCACGTGCAGCAGCATACGGGCGATGTCATCCCTATGGGGAGAGCGCTCACGCAGCTTGCGCTCGCGCAATGCCTTCTGCCGCAGCCGCTGCTCCTCCAACCGCTGCTCGTAACTCTTAGCCATCAACCTCTCCCCTGCTGGACCGCCCGGTCGCCCAGTTCACAAACGTCGTTTGCAAGAGTAACGCCTTCTAAGGATTAAGAATCGGTTCCGCAGCGTCCTGAATCGTGTTCTCCCGATCCAGAATCCGAACATCTCAAATTTTTTCAAATTGCAGGGGACCTGACTCAATTTGCTCGCATCGTATGGAAGACGCCGGCACACCGCCACCGCTCCGGAGGACAAGTCGCGAGGGAACTGGGCCCTCTTTCACTACGATGAAGAGTTCATATCAACAGCGATAGCGATGGGTCTCGGGCTGCTCACCAGTGGTCGAGATTGAGCTGATGCCCGAGCATATGGCCATTTCCTACCATTAGCGCTGGTGAGACCGTCCACTGAAGCAGGGTCTTCTGTGCAAATGCAGAGATAAGCGCCACTGGCTCCAGCTCTTTCCGTAAGCGACATGTTCGTCCGCATATTCGGATGTGCCGCCCGCCGACGCGTCCAGCTGAAGGACCACCTTCATAGTCGGTTCAGAGCGGCGGCTCTCTCGTCAACAATAACCCAAGCAAAGATTCTTTTTCGCGGCCTCGAATCGGCTATCTTTCAAGATTTGATAGTATTATTTTAAGTATTATACCGTCTTATCATGACCTTTCCTTCGTAGGCTCTTTTGCAAACATTTGTCATCTATGATATCATTGGTTTTGTTCTTCATTGATCGCAACCCTGTCTTCGGATGAACAAATTACACTTGGACGCGCGAGAACCGCGCTTACGCGAAAGGCAAAGTGAATGAAAGCAGACGCACAGATTGTTCCGGACTCCACACTCGCAACCACAGCGGACGGCCAGAAAATTGAAGTGGATTTCCGACAGCTCATCGGCCAGCACAGCGCGTGCATCGCTCAAAGCGGCGGCGGAAAGAGCGTGCTCATGCGCAAGGCGCTCGAACTGGCTCTCGCCTCTGCATTGCCCGTCGTTGTGTTCGACGTGGCAAGCGAGTTCCTGGATCTATCGAAGGCCAGCCCCAATGGAATGTTGATCGTTGGCGGCGAACATGGCCACCCGGAGGTGACCTATAAGACTGCGATTCGGCAAATCGAGTCGATTGCCAATGGCCGCGCATCTGTCATCTTTGATATCAGCACGCTCTCCAACAGTGAGGGCTCAACCGTGGTGCGTGAGGTACTCAATGGACTTATGCGATTGCCAGGCGCACACCCGATGTTGGTCGTGCTGGATGAAGTGCATCGTTTCGCTCCAGAGCGTGGCACATCGCCGTCCAAAGATTCTGTAGCCTGGGTGGCAAAGGAAGGACGGAAAAAGGGCTACAGTCTGCTGATGGCAACACAGCGACTGCCGGATGTAGCGAAAGCCGTGGTGTCCCAGACTCGCAATAAGTTCTTCGGCCGATCCACGGATAGCAAGGATATTGATCGCGCTGCCAAAGAGCTCGGCAGGTCGGCGCGTGAACTCGCGTGCCTCGCCTCTCTGGAAGCGGGAGAGTTCGTGATCCAGGGCGCAGCCTTTGGCGGCTATCACCCGAAGGCCCGGATCCTCGCACCTATGACAGGCAGATTGGACAATACCCATGTGACGGAAAAGCTCTCCGTCCCTCCTGTACCGATCGACAGGGTGGTTGATGACATTCTCGCAAATGGAAGCAACAACAAACTTCCTCCTGCGCCTGATGAACCGCAACCGAGGGCCTGCATTACCGCACCCGATCTCTATGCGGAAGCCTCTACCTCCGACGCTGCCGGATATGAGGATCTCGTTCTTCAACTTCTTCAGGCCTCACCCGGCGGCCTTAGCAGCAAGCTGCTGGCGCTGCTCTGCGGTGCAACACCAAGAGACCGCGCACACGATACTGCGATCTTGCAGCTGATCGAACGCGGGATTATCGCGAAGGACCGGACTGACAGATTGAGGCTTGCAGACGCAGATGCATCCTCGTCGTCGGGGGCTCGAAACACCGTGTTCCTGCAGCATCAGCTTGATCGGCTGATCCGACAGCTGCCAACCGTGGAGCGGAGAGTTATACGCGCATTTCAAGCCACGGGTGGCGGCAGCCTGCAGCTGAATGAACTGCGAGACTTGACAAGGATGTCGCGTTTTCGGTCAGCGACGCTTCAGCTTCATCGTCGCGGATGGCTTGTAAAGCGGAAGGATGTGTATCGTTTCCGCCCGGACCTGGCCAAACTGCTGGGCTAGTTCCACACAGTCCCAACACCAACAGGCCCAAGCCTGGGCCTGTTGTGCTTTCGTCGCCTGAACGGTCTATCGCCTTCTCGACCCCGACGAGAAGAAAAGCCCCACCCTCCCGTGCAGCCAGATCATTGAGTGGCCGGATAGCGCGAACTGATATGAGCGGTTTGGGCTACGCGGGCCCGGCAGGAACCGCGAGACCAATGTTCCTTATTCATTGCTGAAGGATGCGATGACGTCTTCGACATCCTGCACACGGCAGTAGCCGCCAAATGCGCGCAGACCTGTCGCATGGCGCTCTTCGGTGTAGGCAGCGCAAGCGTCCTGTGCGCAGACCATGTAGTAGCCGCGATCAGCACCGTCGCGTATTGCCATATCCACGCACTGGTCGGTCACAAAGCCGACCACGATAACGTTTTCAATGCCCAGATTACGCAGGACGTAATCAATATTGGTGGAGTTGAAAACGCCTGACGAGGTCTTTGGCAGGACGATCTCGTCACCAACCGGGGCGACATCGTCGATGACCGCTGCGAGCTTCGACCCCTTTGGCACGTGGATGTTGGAAAGCTTGTGGTCCAGCGAGCGGTCGCGACCGTCCTTGGTGAGCGACTCGATCACCGTGTAGAGGACCTCAACACCCTTCGATCTGCCCGCCTCGATGAGCTTTTTCATCGCAGGCAGAGCACGGGTTTTCAGGGCACTGGCAAACTCGGGGTGAGCCTCCAGGATGGCTGGATCCAGTTCCGCATTCTGTGCATCCACGACGAGAATTGCCGTCTTCTCAGGCACCAGGTTGCGATCGCGCCCCTCATATCGGGCCAATGTGCCGCCGCTGCTGTCATTCATGTCTTGCTTGCTCCAAATCGACCATCAAGGCTTGTTCCAAAAAGAAGCAGGGCCGAAGCCCTGCTTG